>NZ_JBFAHJ010000021.1:0-203736 GCF_040654115.1 Nonomuraea sp. NPDC050786 | reverse complement strand
ACCGATATGCTAATAATGGTGTCTGGAGTTCTGAGGTGTGCTCTCCCGATCCCGCGCCCGTGCCGGCGGGTGCCGGCCCGGGACCGCAAGGGTCCCGGGCCGGCGTCAGGGGCGGTCAGCCGCCGCCGAGGAGGATGTCGAGCAGGTCGATGGCGTCGTCCAGCCCGCTCTTGTTGAACCAGTTGGTGACCTTTGCTCCGGCTTCGGCGATCGTGCCCGTCCTGGTGTTCTCGGGCTCGATCTTCTCCGGCTTGAAGAGCTGCTTCTGCCCTTGGCCGGAGCCGCCGGGCCGGGCGATGCTGGGCGGAGGCGGCCCGTCCGGGTACATCTCCCCGTTGCGGTAGACGCTCACGGACTGCGTCGGCTGCACGGTTCCGTCGTTCCGGTAGACCTGGCCCGGACGCACCGGCGAACGGCCTGTCTTGGGCGGCGAGGAGCGCTGTACCGCCCTATGGCTGGTCGGCCGCCACGCCGGCCGGTGCCCTCGCTGGAGCGCGGCCGGGCGTCTGCCCGCCCGGTGGTTCCTCGCCCTGGACGCCAGGGCGGCCCGCCGCTTCGCCGCCGCCTCTGCGGCCTTCCTCCTGGCCTCCCTTCTCGCCTTCGCCGCCGCGGCACGGCGCTTGGCCGCGGCCTGCGCCGCCTTCCTGGCCTTCTCCGCCGCCTTCTTGGCCGCGGCGACTGCCCTCTTGCGTGCCGCCGCAATGGCGGCCCTCTTCCTGGCCAGCTCCATGGCCTTCTTCCTGGCCAGTGCCGCCGCCCGGCGCTTGGCCGCCGCGATGGCCGCGCGCCTGGCCGCCGCCCGGGCCGCCGCGAGCGCCGCCCGCCTGGCCGCCGCCTGGGCGAGCTTCCTGGCGATGATGCGGGCCGCGATCCTGGCCGCGATGCCGACCACGATCCAGAACAGCTGGCCGTCGGGGTCGCTCATGGTGACGGGGCTGTTGTTGGCGTAGGCGTAGGCGTTGAGCTGCTGCGGGTCGTCCTCGTCGATGACGGGGTCGACCGATATGAACCGGCCGTTCTTGGGGTCGTACTCGCGGGCGCCCAGGTGCACGAGCCCGGTCGTCGCGTCGTGCGTGCCCCCGACGAACCCGCGCTGGCCGGGCCACCACGGTGGCGGTGAGCCCCGGTCCTCGCCGAACGGCGTCATCCTCCTGATGGCCAGCTCACCGGTCCCGGCGTTGATCGCGGCCTGCGCGGTGCCGAGGTGGTCGTTGGCCAGGAAGTAGACCTGGTTGTCGGGCGTGCGTACCGCGATGGGCTGGTCGTTGATGGTGTAGTAGCGGGTCTGCTCGACGGCGTTCTTGCCGTAGTCGAAGCGCAGCTCCATGTCGTCGATGTAGAGCGTGGCGTCGGTCGGCGTCTTGCGGATCAGCCGGTCGCCCTCGGCGTCGTAGATGAAGGAGGTGGTCTTGCCCGCCTCCGTCACCGACTCGAGGTTGCCCTCGGCGTCCCAGACCAGGGTCTGGTCGGAGTTGCCGACCTTGCGCCTGGTGGTGTTGCCCGCGTTGTCGTACTCGAACAGGTCCGAGCCGACGCTCTGCAGGGCGTGCGGCTGCTTGCCGCCGGCCGCCGGGTAGGTGAAGGTGCGGGTGCTCTCGGCCCCGCCGCCCCAGGCGTGCTTCGTCTCCTTGATCCGGTTGCCGGTGGAGTCGTAGCCGTAGCTGACCGCGTACGGGGCCACGCCACCGATCTTGTCGGACTGCGGGGTGCCGCTGGCGCAGTCGTCGGTGGCCGTCCACGCCGAGGTCAGGCGGCGCAGATGGTCATACTTGAAGCACTGCGTGTCCTGGTTCTGGGCCTTCTCCGCGATCTTGGTGATGTTGCCCGCGGGGTCGTAGGTGTAGTTCAGGTCGAGGTCGGTCGACGCGGCGCCCTCCCTGTCCAGGAGCGACCTGGTCAGCCTGCGGGTGGCCTCGTCATGGGTGTAGGTGAGCCAGGTCTTCTTCCCTCCCGTGCCCAGCTCCAGCTGGCTGGTCTCGCCCAGCTTGGAGTAGCGGGCCGCGAGGACGTACGACGACAGGCCGCCGACCTTGATCGCCTGGCCGAGCTCGTCGTAGGTGTAGACGACCTGCTCATCCTCCAGGCCGCCCACGGCCGGGAAGCTGACGGACTGCACCTGGTCGTCGAGCGTGTAGCGGGTGTTGAGCACGTACGAGCCGGCCAGCTTCCCTTCGCGGTCCGGGATGGTGACCGTCTGGCGCAGCGTGCGGTAGTCGGAGTCGATGGCGTTGATCTCGGCCTTGTACGCCTGCCCGCCGGCGTAGCGGATGCTGGCGTTCATGTGGCCCTTGGCCAGCGCGTCGTACTTCCACTCGGCCAGCAGCGTGCCGCTCGCCGAGCCCTCGCGCAGCTCCTTCTTGCGGCCCAGCTCGTCGTATCCGTACCACAGCGTCTTGCCGCGGGAGTCGGTGGTGGTGACCACCTCGTCCGCGTCGTTGTACGTCATGGTCGTGACGCCCTTGTCCGGGTCCTCGGACTTGATCTCCCGGCCGCGTACGTCGTAGTGGTGCCGCCAGACGTTGCCCGCCGAGTCGGTCACCGTGGACAGCCGGCCGGCGGCGTCGTAGGTGTACTTGGTGGACTCGTACTCGCCCGTCGGCGTGTTGCCCTTGTACTGCCGCAGCTCGATGATGCGGTCGTCGGCGTCGCCGATGCGGGTGGTGGCGGTGCCGCCCAGCGGTGCGGTGATGTCCACCCGGTCGCCCTGGCGGACGGCCGAGACCCGCAGCTTCTCCGTGCCCTTCGACTTGAGGATCTGGGCGTTGACGTCGCCCGCTCCGTCGAAGGTGTTGACCACCTGGTTGGGCACGTCGGTATCGGCCACGCCCAGCAGGTCGGTGGAGGGGTTGCCGGTGGCGAAGTAGCCGGTGTTGTTCTTGGCGACCTCGCCGAGCGAGTTGTAGACGGTGTCGGTGATCGTGCGGCCGTCACGCAGGTTGGGGTCCTGCGTCTGGTCGTCACGGGGCGCCGGCTCCTGGGTCTGGCGCTCGCGCATCAGACCGTCGTACAGCTCGTAACTGGTGGTGTAGCCGCCGTCGGCGCGCAGCGTCTTGGTGGTCACCACGCTGGGGCCGTCGGTGCGCATCAGGTACGAGTACTCGGTGTTCGGCGACTGTCCGGCCGCCTTGCTGCGGTCGCTCTGCCACACCTTGATGAGGCGGCCGAGCGGGTCGTGCTCCATCTCCGTGCGCTTGCCGTTGGCGTCGATCTCGGCGATCGGCTCGCCCCACGCGGGCTCTAGCACGGTCTTGTCGACGAAGCCAAGCTGGTTCGTCTCCGTGACCTCGGTCGGCTGGGCTCCGGTGGCCGGCAGGTAGGCGGTGGTGGACTTGGTGCCCACGGAGTCGGTCTCGCTGGTCTCGCGACCGTAGACGTCGTACGTGTGGGTGCTGTCGGTCACCGTCGTGCCGTCTCCGGACGCGAGCTGCTGGACCGTGGTCACGTCGCCCTTGCTCGGAGCCTGCCCGTACGCCTTGTTGTCGTACTGGACCTTCTCGTCGGAGATGATCTCGCCCGCCGCCAGCGTGGAGACGGAGGTGCCGCAGCCCGCGGCGACCTTCTGGATGCGGCTGGTGTAGTCGAGCATCCAGCTCGTGTCGTTGCGGGCGTAGGTGTAGCGGGTGCACTGGTCGTCGTCGGCGGTGGCCAGGTCGCCCTTGTCCTCCACCTGCGTGAGCAGGCCCTTGGCGTCGTAGCCGCGCTCCTCACCGGTTCGCCGCCACTTGCCGCCGGCCAGGGCGGTACGGGTGACCATCGACTTGGGCTGCACCACGTACGCGGTCTTGGTGATGCCACCCTGCGTGGACTCGGCCGTCTTCAGCGACCAGGGCTCCTCGACGGTCGAGGTCAGGATCGCCCCGCCGTCCCCGTCGAAGAGGGTCTCCTCCCGCTCGAACCCGGCCAGCTGGTCCAGGTCGTCCAGCTTCACGCCCTCGGTGTCCTCGACCTGGGCGCTGCGCTTGGAGCCGTCGGCCTGCTTGTCACCGTGCATGCCCCGGAAGTAGCGGAACTCGGTGAGCGTGCGCTTGGTGTCCTGCCCGTCGCCCTCGCGCACCCGGACCCGGCCGTACCCGCGCCAGTCCGACCAGGTGCGGTGCTCGGGCTTGACCAGGATGTTCTCGGCGTAGCGCCAGGCGCCACCGTCCAGGTACTCGTAGTCGGTGACCTTGTTGGGCGCGCCGCCGACGCGGTCGACCTCCACCGTCTGAGCCACGACGTACTTGTGGAACCAGTCGGTGACCTCGGTCTCGTTCGGCGGGGCCCAGCGCTGCGGGAAGCAGCGCTTGGTGTTCTTGTCGGCGGCCGGCAGCTCGCCCGGCTTGCACTCGGCCGCGGCGTAGTTGACGCGCAGCTCGCCGCCGCTCTCGTTGTTCACCGCTTGGACGCGCCACTTGACCAGGGGCGCGCGGCCCTCGTTGGCATCCACCCGGTTGGGCAGCTGGACACCGGTGAAGGTGACCTTGGGCAGCGTCAGCGTGCCGCCCACGAGCCCGCTCTGCTGGATGGACGCCAGCCACAGCGACGGGCTCATCCCGTCACCCGTGGCCGGGAACTGGTGCGTCAGCGTCCACGAGTCGACCGGGCAGTACTGCGCACCCGAGCACTTCGTCGTGTCGGTGTTGAGGATCTGCGTGGTGACCTTCGTCAACCGCTTGCGGCTGAAGAACGTCGGGGACAGGCGGTCGACGCACTTCACGCCCGCGTCGCAGATCTGGTCGAACGGCACATCCGGCCAGGACGCCGCGGTCTCCTTCTTCAACTGGTCCGGAGCACAGGTGATCGTGCCGCTCGGCAGACACCGCTCGGCCACGTCGAACACCACGCGGGCGGCCGGGGCCTTGGTGAACAGCTCGTTCTGCAGGTAGCCGTAGTCGATCCGGGTCAGATACCCGGCACGCACGTACTGGGTGCCGAGCTCCGGCTTCATGTTGCGGCCGTAGTAGTTGGTCTCGCGCTCGTACCAGTACGTGGTCGCGTTCCCGTGGGTGTCCACGGCGTAGTCGAGGTTCCAGCGGTAGGCCTGCTGGCACCAGGCGTTGGCCGGGGTGCTGTTGTAGCAGGGCTCGCCGCTGTTGTTGCCGAACACCGGCACCGTCTGCACCGACTTCGTCTCCGGCTTGCCGCTCACCCAGCCGGGCAGCCGGTTCAGGCCGAAGGTGTACTGGGTGCCGTCAGCGGTGGTGACCCGCCAGTACTCGCCGTTGTTGTCGCCGTTGGTGGCACCGGTCAGGTACTCGATCCTGGTGCCGTCGTCGCGCTTGGGCCGCCACTGCTTGGTCGTGGCGTCCTTGATCAGCTCGACGGCGGAGTCGCCGAGGGACAGGGTGGCGTTGTCCTGGTCCCAGCACAGGTCGCCGGTCTTCTTGCCGTCGATCATGCAGGACTTGTAGCGGCGCTCGACGTAGCCGCTGGGGTTGAGCTCGAAGCCCTCGCCCGCCCAGGAGGGCTGGTTGTTGGTGGAGGCGGTGCGGCCGTCCACGCTCTGGGAGGAGTAGGAGAGGGAGATGTCCGGATCGTCACCACCCAGCGCGGGAGGCGTGCGCATCTCGTAGTTCCAGCTGAAGTCGCCGGACTGGGTGCCCACGCTCCACTTCGCCGACGGGGCCAGCGAGGTGGCCGCGAGGTCGCCCGACTGGCCGGAGGCGGCGGCGGTGACCGCGTACAGGCCGGCGGACTCGACCTCGGCGGTGACCGTGCCCGCCTTCGGGTCGTTCTCGCTCTTGACCGGCTGCGGCGCGGCACAACCATCCGCGCCCGTCAGCGCGCACTCCTCCAGCTTGACCACCCGCAGCCGCGCGCCATAGTCACCGCCGAAGGCGTAACGGAAACCGGAATAGTCGACCTGCAACCGGGTCTTCTTCCCCGCCAGAGTCTTGACACCCTGACCGGGCGAAACCCGCATCGCCAGACCCAGCAACTTGCTGTCCAGCACTTCGACACTCACCGGGTCGACCGCGTCCGCCTTGACGCCCTTCTGCGGAGCCAGCTTCACCGGGAAGCCCGCCGCCAGAGTGGCCGTCCCGCCCAGCTCCGCCTTCTGCGGTTTGGGCCAGGTCACGCCTGGTGGCGCTTTCCACGCCTGTTTCTCGACGGGATCGGCCAGCGGCGGCAGGACCGGGACCTTCCCGCCCTTGACCGGCGTCTCCTTCTGCACCGACGGGGCCGAACGGGACGCCGCCGCCGCCGGCATGGCGTTCAGGACTGGCAGGACCAGGACGACCGAGAGCACGGCCGCCAGCCTGCGAGGCCAGCGCGACTCCGGCTTCGGCGTGACGAATCGATTCCAGTAAGTGTCGGGACTGTCGGTTTCGTCGGGTTGTTGAGCTCGGTTCCAGCGGGATTCGGGCAGGTCTAACTCGCTCGGCAGATCCATGAACCTCTCCCAGTCGAGGGGTGCTGTCAGGGCTTACTGGGTGGCTAAGGGTGCGGAATCGGGAGTTACTGTGCGGCCAGTTGGGCGATCTGCTCGGCGCTGAGCGCGCCGTCATACGTGCGGACGTCGTCCACGGCTCCCGGCCAGTAGCCGGTGAAGGCGCCCGCGGTCTTGGTCCGGCCCAGCTGCAGCGGGCCGGTGGCGTTCCACGCGCTGACGTGGTCGGTCACGGTGGTGGTGGAGAGCTGGCCGTTGATGTAGATGCGCAGCTCACCGGCGAGCGCGTCGTAGACGCCGGCCACGTGGGTCCACTCCAGCGGGTTGGGGATGGCGTCGGAGCGGGTGCGTACGAGGGCGGCAGTGTCGGTGTCGGCGGCCCGCATGCCGAGGGCCCACCGCTGCTGCTCCTTGTCGAAGCCGAGCTGGAACCCGGCCGCCCTGCTGCCCGGCTGGGCCACGGCCGCGGTGTCGGCGGTCGGCAGGTAGTCGAGCTGCGTCCAGGCGGCGACGGTGAAGCTCGACTTGGTGTTGACGGCTGCGCCGGTGGTCTGGGCGTAGCCGTTGACGCCGTCGAGCGCGAGCGCGCCGTCCAGCCAGCCGTCGGTCCACGACGCGCCCCCGGCCAGCGTCGCGGCCGTGGATCGGCCCGACGAGTCAGCGGCCGACGTGCCTGACTCCTCGTCCAGCTTCCAGTGGCCGACCAGCGTGGCAGCGCTGTTGACCAGGTCGGCGACCTCGTCGGCGAACATGGCCCGGCCGTAGACGCGGACCTCGTCCACGTCACCCGGCCAGTACTCCGCCGCGGCGCCGTTGACCTTGCCCCTGCCGATGGTGAGCGGCCCGGTGGCGTTCCACGGCTGGGTGAAGGCGACCGTGGACTCCAGCCTGCCGTTGACGTAGAGCGAGATCTGGCCCGCCGCGGAGTCGTACACGCCGGTCAGGTGAGTCCACTCGTTGAGCCTCGGGGCGGCCGCGGAGAGGGCCTTGACGGTCGCGGCGCCGTCGGCGTCCGTGCCCGCACGGGTCAGCGCCCAGCGGTCGTCGGCCTTGGAGTACTGGAGCGCGAAGCCGCCTGTCCGCGTGCCTTCCTGGGTGACGACGGTGGCGGTGGCGGCGTTGCTCGTCAGGCGGGCCCAGGCGGTGACCGTGAAGTTGCGGCTGGTGTCCGCCACCGGGCCGGAAGCCTGCGCGTAGGTGTTGGCCAGGCGCAGCCCCGTGCCGGTCCTGCCGGTCGTCCACGTGGCCCCGTAGAGGGTCGCGGGGTGGGCCTTCGTGGCGTCGGCGGCCACGGTGCCCTGGCCCTCGTCCAGCGCCCAGTGACCGCTCGGGCCCTTGCCCGCGTTGACGTTGAAGACGTACGTGCGGATCGGGCCGAGCTGGCCCGCGCGGTCCTTGCTGCGGACCGACAGGACGTTGGGGCCGTCGTGGCGCGGGGTGAGCGCGATCGTGGCCGTGCCGTCCGCGCCGGGGGCGACCTCCGTCTTGGGCGTGGTGTCGAGCCCGTAGACGTACGCGGCCACGTCGGTGACGCCGTTGGGGTCGAACGTGAACGTGCCCGCCAGACCGACGCCGTCGCTCCAGGTCTCCTCGGGGAACTGGGGCGAGGTCACGACCGGTTCCCTGCCGGGGGCCGTGGCGTCCACGGTCGCCTCGCACCAGGGGCTCCAGGCGCTGTTGGCCTTGCCGTCCTCAGCGCGCACGTGCCAGCGGATGAGCGCGCCGTCGGCGTACAGGCTGGTCGGGATCGTCGCGTAGTAGGCGGAGCCGGACGAGCCCGTCGAGGTGACGTACTCGCCGGTCTTCGTCCCGGCGGCGTTGTACCACTCGAAGCGGCCCTTGACCGAGTTGTCGGCGTCCTTCAGCTTGGCCCAGAGCTTCGGCGTGGCCGTGCTGATGACCGGCCGCTCCTCGCCGGAGACGCAGGCGCCGCCCGGGTCGGACCACGTGTCCGCGGCCACCGGGTCGTTCGGGATCGAGTTGTACTCGATGACGGCGACCGGGTTGTTCTTGAACTTCTTCCAGGCATACACGTCGGTCTCGCTCGTGGCGTAGAGACCGATGGTCATGGAGCTCCACTTCTTGGCGGCGGCGTCGGCGGCCCACGACGTGACGTCGAACTCCACACCGCCGGGCGCGCAGGACCCCGTGCCATAGCCCTTGGCCACGTTCACCGTGGAGAGCAACCTGGTCTTCGCCGGCGGGTTGTTCCAGGTGGTGCTCTTGCTGATCGGGCCGGTCCCCCAGGCCTCCACCTTGCGGGCGCTGCACGAGTACGACCACGTCTCGTACGTGCGCAGCGTCGCCTTGATGATCTGCTTGCCGTGGATGGTCGAGCCCGTGGCCATCTGGAAGAACGACCGGTTCGTCTGGGTGGAGCTGATCTTGCCGACGCGGGCGACGTCGCTGGAGTTGAGGTAGTTGGAGTTGGGCCAGTTCTTCCAGACCGCCGTCCACGAGCCGCGGGAGGCCGAGAAGTACGGGTCCAGATAAACGGGGAACTTCGTCTCCGGGGCGGCCAGCATCTTCCGGTCCGGCCTGAGCCGCAGTCGCCCGGCCGCGAGCTCCACGCCCATCGTGGCCTCGCGGGCCTCCGGGGAACGGCCTTCCCTGAGCGCCTTCGGACCGGCGATGCCCTCGGAATCCCACATCTTGGGCGTGGGCGCGATGAAGATCGTCCCTCCGCTCTCGTCGACGGCCTCCACGTTGCCCGCCTTGTCCGCCTTCACCGACAGGCCCCGGGTGGCGAGCGGGTAGCTCAGCTCGGCCAGCTTCGCCGCGGCCTCCCGCGACTTGACCACCAGGACGTGCGAGAAGCCGTCCACGTCGGCGGTCACCTGGAGGTCCACGCCCGGCATGACCTCGGGGTATGTGGCGGTGTCGCCGTTCAGGGCGGGCTTGGGGAGCGTGCCCTGCCAGCCGAGCTCCAGGGTCTTGGCACCGCGCGACAGGCGGGCCAGCGGGCCGGTGCCGCCGCCGGAGAAGGTCAGCCCGGCCGCCGTGGCGACCGGTTCCACCGCGCCGTCGGGGCGCAGGCGGAGGGTGGTGTCCACGGGAACCCAGCCGTCGGCCTTGCGCACGCGTACCGGGCGGACGTACTGCTCCAGGGTGAACGTTCCGTCGGGCTTGGCCCAGACCTGTCGGGTCTCGTTGCGCAGCGACGCGACCTCGACCGGCTTGCCGTCGGCGCGCGCGAGCGCGAGTGCCGCCTCCTCGGGCGGCTGGACGGTGGCCGGCGCCGATTCCTCGGGCGGCTGGACGGCGGCAGGCGCCGTATCCGGTATCGCCAAGACCGTGATAGCCAACGCCGCCGCAACCAACCCACGCACTGCCCGCATACGTCCTCGCCCAAGGTGAGCAGGGGTTACGCGCGGAACGGAACACCCGCCCGGCGTCTCCACGATCTTCGGTTGACGATCGGATTGTCACCTTGGGCATGGGACAGGTCTAGGGTTTTGCTCATTCTGCTCAAAATTTCCTTCAGCATCAGTAGCCACTCGGAAATTTCCGCCAGAGCGCGCCTCAGACCTCCGTGGGCAGCGGCCAAGCGGCCGGGTTGACCCGCTTGACGATCTCGTTCAGGGCAATGCGGACGTACGGCTCGCCCACCCACAGATGCTTGGCGCCGTCGACCCCGATGACCTCGGCCTGCGGCACCCTCGCGAACCGCTCGCGGGCCTCGTCGGGGCGGAGGTAGTCGTCGAACTCGGGCACCAGCGCCACCAGCGGCCGCCCGAACCGCGCCCAGGCGTCCAGGTCGTCATCGGTGGCCCTGTGCAGCGGCGGCGAGAGCAGGATGGCCCCTTCGACCAGCGGGTCGTGCGCCCATTTCAGCGTCAGCTCGGTGCCGAACGACCAGCCGACCACCCACACGCGCGGCAGGTCGTGGTACTCGGCGTACTCGAGCGCCGCCGAGACGTCGAACCGCTCCCCCTCGCCCCCGTCGAACGTGCCCTCCGAGGCGCCGCGCTCGGACGAGGTGCCCCGGGTGTTGAAGCGCAGCACGGCCAGGTCGGCGAGGGCGGGCAGCCGGTTGGCGGCCTTCTTGTAGACGTGGCTGTCCATGAACCCGCCGTGCGTGGGCAGCGGGTGCAGGGTCACCAGCGTCGCCACAGGAGGACGGTCGAGTGGCAGGGCGAGCTCGCCCACCAGGGTCAGGCCGTCGCCCGTGTGCAGTTCGATCGGCTCGCGCCGGGCAGGCAGCACGGTCGCCGCGCGAATCTCCTCCATGGATGCCTTTCAGTAGCGGCTGCGGCCGGGGCCGCGGTCGAGTCGTTTACGCCAGCAGGCGGGGTGCCAGTGGCGGCGCTCCTCGTCGCCCCCGGGCCAGTTGGGCCAGGCGACGAGGTGCGGCTGGCCGCTGCGGATCTCCTGGTCGCAGCCCGGACACCGGTAGTTCTTGGTCGAGGACGCGCCGGTGAGCATGCGTACTTTCCACTCGCCGTCGGGCCATTCCTCCACTTTGTCCAGCCCGGTGGGGAAGCCGAAGGGGCGGGAGGACTCCCTACGGCGGGCGCGGCGCGGGCTCATCGGCGCGGGAACTCGCTCACGTCCGCGGTGACGAGCTGGTCGAGCAGGGGCGCGGGCGCGAAGGCGGGCTCGCGGTATTCGGTGTAGAGGGCTCTCAGCCCGTCTCTGACCCTGGCCAGGCCGAACGACTCCAGCATCTCGAAGGGCCCGGCGGGATAGCCGCAGCCCAGACGCATGGCCGCGTCGATGTCCTCGATCGAGGCGTACCCCGAGTCGTACATCCGGACGGCGTCGTTCAGGTAGGGGAAGAGCAGGGCGTCCACCACGAACCCCGCCCGGTCCTTGCACGGCACCGGCGTCAGGCCGACGATCTTCATCAGGTCCCTGGCGGCGGTCGCGGCGTGCTCCGAGGTGAGCGCCGTCGAGGCGAGCTCGGCCACCTGGTCGCCGACGAGGTGCACGCCGACCATCCGGGCGGGGTCGGGGAGGCGTACGGCGTGCTCGATCACGGGGCGGTCGGCGAGGCGCAGCACGACGTCGGGCTCCTCGGACGACTTGAACCCGGCCGCGCGCAGCCGCTCCGCGAGCCCGTCGCCCTCGTCCTCGTACCCGACGACCTTGAACGTGCCGAGCCTCGACTTCGCCTGCTTCGTGTGCGGCGCGCCGCCGGATGCGCCGTAGAATCCGCGGCCCGACTTGCGGCCTAGCAGCCCCGCGGTGACCAGCTCGCGCAGCAGCGGCGAGGGCGCGTGCCGCCGGTCGCGCGTCTCGTCGAACAGCACCCCCATCACCTCGTACGCGGTGTCGAGCCCGATCAGGTCGAGCAGCGCGAACGGCCCCATGGGCAGGCCCACGCCCAGCCGCATCGCGGCGTCGATGTCGTCGCGCCCGGCCACGCCCAGCTCCATCAGCGCGGCGGCGTGGTTCAGATAGGGCAGGAGCAGCCGGTTGACCACGAACCCGGCCCTGTCGCCCACCGCCACGGCCGTCTTGCCCAGCCTGCCCGCCAGCGCCGTGACATCCGCCACCACGCCGGGCTCGGTCACCACCGTCCCCACCACCTCGACCAGCTTCATCACCGGCGCGGGGTTGAAGAAGTGCATGCCGACCACCCGGCCGGGGCGGCCGGTGGCGGCGGCGATGGCGGTGACGGAGAGCGAGGAGGTGTTGGTCGCCAGCACGGTCCCTGGCTCGCAGATCCGGTCAAGGTCCTTGAACAGCGAGATCTTGTAGTCGAGGATCTCGGGAATCGCCTCGACCACCAGGTCGACGTCCCGCAGGTCCTCGCGGGAGGTGGTCAGCGTGATGCGGCCGAGGATCTCGTCCCGCTGCCCCGGCGCCAGCTTCCCCTTGTCGACGGCCTTCCCGGTGGAGCGCTCGAGATGCCCGCGACCCCTGGCCAGCGCCTCGGCGTCGGCCTCGACCCCGATCACGCGCAGCCCTGCCCGCGCGAACACCTCCGCGATCCCGGCCCCCATCGTGCCGAGCCCGACCACTCCCACCCGTTCGAACGCCATGCGTCCAGTTTTCCAGAGCCGCTAAGGTGGGGCGTCATGCGGCTGGTCATCGCGCGATGCAGCGTGGATTACATCGGACGGCTCACGGCGCACCTGCCGATGGCGCCCAGGCTTGTGCTGATCAAGGCGGACGGGAGCGTGAGCATTCACGCCGACGACCGCGCCTTCAAGCCGCTCAACTGGATGAATCCGCCGTGCAAGCTCAAGGAGGACGGCGAGACCTGGACGGTCACCCACGGCAAGACCGGCGAGAAGCTGGTCCTGACGATGGCCGAGATCCTCCACGACTCCAGCCACGAGCTGGGCGTCGACCCCGGGCTGATCAAGGACGGGGTGGAGGCCCACCTGCAGGAGCTGCTCGCCGAGCACATCACGACGCTGGGGGACGGCTATTCGCTGATCCGGCGCGAGTACATGACGGCGATCGGACCGGTGGACATCCTCTGCCGCGACGCGCTGGGGGCGACGGTGGCGGTGGAGATCAAGCGGCGAGGGGAGATCGACGGGGTCGAGCAGCTCACCCGCTACCTCGAGCTGCTCAATCGGGACCCGCTGCTGGCTCCCGTACGCGGCGTCTTCGCCGCCCAGGAGATCAAGCCTCAGGCACGCGTCCTCGCCACGGACCGCGGCATCGACTGCGTCACCCTCGACTACGACGCCCTGCGCGGCATCGAACCCGAAAACCCGACCCTCTTCTGACCCACCACGACCGCGCCCCCGGGTCCGGCCCCAGGGGCGCGACCGGAACGCATCAGCGCACCACGGGCAGCAGGTACGCCGGGGGTGCGCCCTTCCAGCGCTCACCGCACCACACAGCACCGCGCCACATCGCGCCGCACCACATCGCGCCGCACCACATCGCGCCGCACCACATCGCGCCACATCGCGCTGCATGCGCCACGCCACGCTCGCGTACGCGGCGCCGTGCGACGGACCGGCGCGCCGCACGGCGACGGCCACACGCACGTCGGCCACCCGCGTGCCGGCCACGAGCCCAACCCTCCAGGCGCCGGGTCGGCGAGACGCGGAACGGCGCTGCCCGGCGCAACACGCACGGCGACCGGCCGCCCAGCGCCGCACGACAAGCTCCCTCACGACCGTCACGCACCACGAGCAGGCCGGGCCGGGCTCAGCGAGGGGGTGGCGACCTAGTAAGCGATGGCTTACCGGATTATCGTGGGCCTCATGGCCACGCTGACGTTCGACTCACTCAACCCGGCGACAGGCGAGATCGTCGGCAGTCATCCCAAGCACACCCCCGACGCCGTCCACGAGGTCGTCGGCCGGGCGGAGGAGGCGGCCAGGTGGTGGGAGGCCATCGGGCCGGACGAGCGCAAGAAGCGGTTGCTGGACTACAAGGCGATCATCACCCAGAACCTCAAGGACCTCACCCGGCTGATCCACGAGGAGACCGGCAAGCCGGTCGGCGACGCCACCCTGGAGATCGTGCTGGCCGTCACCCACCTCGACTGGGCCGCGCGCAACGCGTACAAGGTCCTGCGCCGCCGCCGCGTCAGCACCGGCATGATCGGCCTCAACCTGGCCGCCACGCTCGAATACCTCCCCCTCGGCGTCGTCGGGGTGATCGGTCCGTGGAACTACCCCGTCTTCACCCCCATGGGCTCCATCGCCTACGCGCTGGCGGCCGGCAACGCCGTCGTCTTCAAGCCCAGCGAGTTCACCCCGGGCATCGGCGTGCGGCTGGCCGAGTTGTTCGCCGAGGCGGTGCCCGAGCAGCCGGTGTTCCAGACCGTGACAGGGCTGGGCGAGACCGGGGCGGCGCTGGCCGGCGATCCGAGGGTCAAGAAGGTGGCGTTCACCGGCTCGACGGCCACCGCCAAGCGCGTGATGGCCGCCTGCGCCGAGAACCTCACGCCCATCGTGGCCGAGTGCGGCGGCAAGGACGCATTCATCGTGGACGCCGACGCCGACCTCGAGAAGGCCGCCGACGCCTGCCTGTGGGGCGCGATGTCGAACGCGGGCCAGACCTGCGCGGGCGTCGAGCGCGTCTACGTGGTCGAAGACGTCTATGAAAGTTTCATGCGCGAGCTGTCCGACCGGGTGACAAAGGTGAAGGCCGGCGAGGACTACGGTCCGATCACGATGCCGGGGCAGGTGGACATCATCAAGCGGCACATCGACGACGCCGCCAAATCCGGAAAAGTCGTCACTGGCGGCCCCGGTTCCGTACGCGCCCCGTACGTCGACCCCGTGATCGTCGAGGACGTGCCCGAGGACTCCGCCGCGGTGCGCGAGGAGACGTTCGGCCCGACCATCACCGTACGCCGCACCCGCGACGCCCAGGAGGCCCTGGACCTGGCCAACGCCTCCGCGTACGGCCTGGGCGGCACCGTCTTCTCCCGCGACACGCGCAGGGCCACGGAACTCGCCCGCATGATGCGTACCGGGATGACCGCCATCAACTCGGTCATCTCGTTCGCCGGCGTTCCGGCGCTGCCGTTCGGCGGAGTGGGCGACTCGGGGTTCGGGCGGATACACGGGGCCGACGGCCTGCGCGAGTTCACCAGGCCCAAAGCCATCTCCCGTCAGCGCTTCGCGATGCCCGGGATGAACCTGACCTCGTTCACCCGGGGACCCGCGGAACTTGAGCGGCTGATCAGACTTGTCACGCTCTTGCACGGCCGACGTAAAAGATAATCTTCTTACCCTTTCCCAAAACGGATCATCCGTCCATAATTGTGTGCTCTGGGGGCCACGATCATGTTGGACGGGTGGAATGTGAACCGGTCTTACCGGGGAATGTCAGCTGAGCAAAGACTGGCAGACAGACGCGAGCGGCTCATGACGGCCGCGTACACGCTATACGCGAAGCCAGGGTTCACCGCGACGACCATCGAAAGGCTGTGCTCGGAGGCGAGGATCTCCAACCGCGCCTTCTACGAATGTTTCGGTGGACGCGAGGAGCTCCTCCAGGCGTTACACGAGCGCTGCGTGGAAGAAAGCCTGGCCGTCGTGACCCAAGCCGTCCAGGAGGCCCCGAAGACGCTTGACGACAGGGTCAAGGCCGGGATTCAGGCCTATGTCGAGTTCACCACGGCCGACTGGCGGCGGGCCCGCATCATGCACGTCGAGGTGCGCCGGTCGGGAGATGTCCTGACACAGTCGCGTCAGCGCGCGGTGGACGCGTTCGCGCGCCTCGTCGAGGAGGCGTCGGCCGATTTCGTGGAGACCACCGGGATGAATCGGCGACTGGTGGCGCTCGGCGTAGTTGGAGCGCTGCAAGAGCTGCTCATCGAATGGCTGCACGCGAACGACCAACCGTCGATCGACGAACTCACCGACGTCGCCGTGCACATCTTCACCAGGAGCCTCGGCAAGCCCTGACTATTCGACGGCCATTTCCATTGGTCGGCCCGAAATCTACATTTTGGCTACAAAGAAAGAGCGGGCAACGGCTGATCGTCGCCCGCTCCGATATGTCACATCAGGCCACCGCGGCAGCGGGAACCTCCACGTGCAGAACCCGATTCAGCCGGGTCACCGCGAGTATCCGCATGATCCTCGGTGGCACCCCCCGAAGAACAAGGCGGCGTTGCACGCTCAGCGCGCGCCGATGCGAGCCCACCAGCACTCCGAGACCGGTCGCGTCGATCATCTCCAGCTTGGAGAGATCCAGGATCAGGTCACCCTCGCCGGAGTCGAGAGCGTCGTGCAGACGCTCCCGCACCCCCGCAGAGGTGCCGGCGTCGAGCCTGGCACCGATCCGCACCACCTGGGCACTCGGATTGCCACGGACTCGCATGCCACCTCCCCAATTGATCAGCAGAGCGCTCATCGAGCCGAACTCTGTAGGTCTCCCCTACCCATTCAGCGGAAGTGACACGACTGCTTTCAGCAGGAACTCTCCGTCCTCCGTCGGGTACGCGCTCACCTCGCCGCCCACGGCCGCCAGCCGCTCCCGCATACCCGTCAGCCCGCTGCCCAGGTCCGTGGGATGCCTCCGCGCCACGCCGTCGTTGCGTACGTCCAGCTCCGCCTCCTGCGCAGTGAAGCGGATCATGATGTCGCAGAACGTGGCGGTGCTGTGCTTGAGCACGTTGGTCACCGCCTCGCGGACCGCGTAGGCGAACACCGGCGCCACGCCGTCAGGCAGCTCGCCGTAGGGCATCCGGAGCCGGCAGCGGACGCCCGCCGCTTCGAGCACTCCCTTCACGCTATTCAGCTCGGCGGCCAAGTCAAGCTCGCGGTAGCCGCGCACGGCCTGCCGCAGCTCCCTGAGCGCCTTCCTGGTGAGGGCGTTCACCTCGGCCATCTCGGCCTTGGCCGCCCCCGCGTCCACATCCGACAGCCGTACGGCCAGCTCCGTCTTGACCGCGATCGCGGAGAGCTGGTGCCCCACGAGGTCGTGCAGATCTCTGGCGAAGCGCAGCCGCTCCTCGGCCAGCGCCAGCCGCGTGTGCGCCTCCCGCCCCTCATGAGCCTGTACGGCGAGCGTCCAGATCCAGACCCACAACCTGTTGGACAGCGGCACTATCAGGCACCACATCACGTAGACCAGCGCGCACAGGACGAGACCCGCGTCCACGGGCATGCCGAAGCCCATGACAGCCGTCCCCGTGGCCAGGGACAGGCCGCTGAGCGCGACGCCGACCGCCCACGCCCCCGCCGCCAGCAGCCAGGACGTGCGCTTGGGAACCTCCAGCGTGGCGACGCCCAACCAGCACATGAGCGCGAAACCCCAGCTGAACGGGTCGGCCCCGCCCGCGACCGCCGTCACCAGCGCGAGAATCGCCGCCACCACCACCTGCCTGGTGGGGTAGCGGCGATGGTCGAGCATCTCGTCAAGTAAGCGTGCGCAGCACCACGTGAAGCAGATCGCGGCGATCAGCGCGGGCACGGCCCGCCACCACTGGAACCCTCCCTCGACGATCGAGATCGCGCTCGCCAGGGCGACGAGCAACCACATCACGACGAAGTTGGAGACCAACACCTTCCAGGTGAGGCGGCGTGCCCGCGCGATCTCGTCCATCTACCGCGCGCGCAGCACGTCGCCGAGCTTGAGCCGGGCGCCGGAGCGCAGCACGGCCCGCTGGTAGACCTTGGCGCCGAAGCCGAGCACCGCGAGCACGGCCAGCACCATGGCCGCCATCGACACCCCCGCCTGCCACAGGGGCACCTCGGTCGCGGCCATCCGCACCGGCATGACCATGGAGGAGAACGGCGGCACGTACGACACGACCGTGGCCAGCGTGCCGGTCGGGTCGTTGGTGGCGTAGAAGGCCACGAAGTACGTGAGCATGATGGTCATGGTCAGCGGCGTCATCACGGTGCTCACCTCCTCCTGGCGCGAGACCAACGAGGCGAACGCGGCCGCCAGCGTGGCGAAGAACGCGTACCCGAGGACGAACCACACCAGCACCCCCGCCACCAGCCCCGGCATCCCGGGCGGGAAGTCGGAGGCGAGCCCGGAGACCGTGGCCGCGCCGAGGCCGACGACCAGGATGGTGACCAGGTTGACCAGGCCGACGACGCCCAGCCCGATGATCTTGCCGGCGAGCAGCTGCCACGGCCGGAGCGTGGCGAACAGGATCTCCACGATCCTGCTGCTCTTCTCCTCCACCACGCCCATGGCCACCATCGTGACCTGCCCCATGAGCAGCATGAAGAGCACCAGGACGAGCACCACGGCGATCCCGGTGCGGGCCGCCTCATAGCGCGTGTCGGCACCCACCGACTCCATCTTCAGCGGCGGGATCGACACACCGGCGGCGCCGAGCCGCACCTCGCGGTTGACGCTCTGCAGCAGCACGCCGAGCCGGCTGTCGATCTCGCCGTCCGTCAGCACCTTCGTCCCGTCGACCAGCGCCGCGTCCACGTCCCCGTCGAGCACGGCCCGCTTGGCGGCGGCCTCGTCGGGGAAGCTGCGCCACTCGAACGTCATCTCCGGCGCGGCGGCCCGCAGCGGCAGCTGCTGGGAGTTGACGGTGCCCAGCGTGTACGAGTCCGTCCCGCCCATCACCACGGGCGCGAAGGACAGCGCCGCCACCAGCAGGGCGGTGATGAGCAGGCCGATCGCGAACGACTTGCTCCGCAGCCGGGTGCTGATCTCCCGCCGCGCGACCAGCATCAGCCCGTTCACGCCACGGCCTCCTTGAAGATCTCGGTGAGGGTCGGGCGTTCGACCCCGAAGTGCTCGACGTGACCCGCCTTCACGGCGCGCCGCAGGATCTCCTGGTCGTCGCCGTCGGCGCCGGTGCAGAGGACGTGCCTGTCGCCGTTCACGGTGACCGTGCCGGGCAGGCCGTCCGCCCAGCCGGGGGCCGGGTCGCGTACGACGACGCGCAGCGTGTTGCCCTCGGCCGCCCGCAGGTCGGCCACCGTGCCCGTGGCCACCATCCGGCCCGCCGACACGATGCCCACCGAGTCGCACAGCCGCTCGACCAGCTCCAGCTGGTGGCTGGAGAAGATCACCGGTACGCCGCTCCTGCACCGCTCCTGCAGAGCCGTGGCCAGCGCGTCCACCGCGATCGGGTCGAGGCCGGAGAACGGCTCGTCCAGCACCAGCACCTCCGGATCGTGCACCAGCGCCACGGCCAGCTGCACCCGCTGCTGGTTGCCCAGCGAGAGCGCCTGCACGGCCTCGCCCCTGCGCTCGGTCAGCCCGAGGCGTTCCAGCAGCTCGCCCGTGGCCTTCTTGGCGGCGGCGGGGCCGAGTCCGTGCAGGCGGCCGAAATACTCGATCTGCTCGGCGACCCGCATCTTCTGGTAAAGCCCTCGTTCCTCGGGCATGTAGCCGAAGCGCCGCCGGTCGTCGTAGCCGAGCGGCCTGCCCTGCCAGCTCACCGAGCCGGAGTCGGCCTGGAGCACACCCATGACGATGCGCATCGTCGTCGTCTTGCCGGCGCCGTTCGCGCCCACGAACCCGAACATCTCGCCGGGCCGCACCGTGAAGCTGATTCCGTCCAGGGCGACCTTGCCTTCGGAGGCGCCGGGGCCGCCTCCGAAGCGCTTGCGCAGCTCGCTGATCTCGAGCATCAGGTCATCTCCTCTGTCATGCGTCAATGGTGCCGTCGGCGGTGTTCGCCCTGCCAGTCGTGGAAATCACGGCCCCGGTATGGATCCCGCGTGCTTTTCTGATGACATTTGTCATTACGCTGATGCCATGACGCGCGCCGACAAGGACAAGCCCGTCGTCCTCTCCCGCATCTACACCCGCGCGGGCGACGACGGCACCACCGCGCTGAGCGACATGAGCAGGGCGTCCAAGACCGATCCCCGGCTGGCCGCCTATGCCGACGTGGAGGAGGCCAACGCCCACCTGGGGCTCGCGCTCTCGTTCGGCACCCTGCCGGCGGAGCTCGTGGAGGTCCTCGTCCGGATCCAGAACGAGCTGTTCGACGTCGGGGCCGACCTGGCCACGCCGGTCGTGGAGAACCCGGAGTTCCCGCCGCTGCGGGTGGAGCAGTCGTACATCGACCGGCTGGAGGAGCAGTGCGACCGCCTCAACGCCGAGCTCAAGCCCTTGCGCAGCTTCGTGCTGCCCGGCGGCGAGCCCGCCACGGCCGCGCTCCACGTGGCCAGGGTGACGGTCCGCAGGGCCGAGCGCACCACGTGGGCGGCGCTGCAGGCTCATGACGACATGAACGCGCTGACCGCGAAATACCTCAACCGCCTGTCGGACCTGCTCTTCATCGCCTGCCGGGTCGCCCACGCGGGCAACGAGATCCTCTGGAAGCCGGGCGGCACCCGCTGAGCACGCTCCCGCAGGGCCGCGACAGCGGGGAGGGTCAGGCGACGTCCAGGTAAGCGCTGGGCGGCGCGGACTCCAGCCACGCCAGGAAGCCGGTCAAGGCGTCAGCGCTCATCGCGAGGGAGATCCCCCGGGTCGTGCCCCCGCAGTCGACAGCGAAAAGCCCGCCGTCGATCTCACGGCGGGCGGAAACGACGAGGCCGCGCCTCGCGATCGCGTGGCGCGGCCTCAGTCGGACACCCAAGAGCGGAATCCAGTGGAGCTCTCCGTCGGCGTAGCGGGCTACCCCGCTCTGCCAGCCGCGGTCGCCCACGCGGAGCCGACAGGGTACGCTGCCGCGCGAGCGGGCCAGCGTGAGGCCACGCAGCACGATGAGGGCGGCAAAAGCTACGAGAATCAGAACCGTCGCTACCATGCCGCCCCCCAAAGTTTCGCTGTACCAACAAGAAATCCGCCTGTCGGACTGCCGCCCCGCTGCTCTGCCTGATCAAGGCCGCAGTGGCAGTCCGCCCAGCAGATTTCTCACTGGTATTAAACCTCTTCGCCTGCCGCGCGAAGCCGGGCCCTGGCACGTTTGACCTCGAGAGCCGCATCGGCGTCTTCCTGGTTGGCCTCGACCGAGGCCTGGGCCCGGTCGAGAGCGTCACGGGCAGCCGCGACGTCGACCTCGGAACCGAGCTCGGCCACCTCGGCGAGCACGGACACCTCGTCGTCGGCCACGGAGATGAAGCCACCGTGTACGGCCGCCACGAGGTCGCCCTCGCCCTCCCGCTTCACGCGCAGCACTCCGCCCTCGACGAGAACGCCGAGCACAGGTGCGTGTTGCGGCATAATACCGATCTCGCCGTCCACGGTCTTGGCAATCACCATGTCGGCCTCGCCCGACCAGATCTCACGCTCGGGTGAGACAACCCCTACTCGCAGCTTCGCCACTTTTGTAGGTTCCTTTCCGATCCGTGGTGGTGCGGCAGTGAACACCGCACCACCACCTGGGGCGATTTAGCGGCGCTCGAGTTCCTTGGCCTTGGCCACGGCCTGCTCGATGCCACCGACCATGAAGAACGCCTGCTCGGGCAGGTGGTCGTACTCACCCGCGCACAGGCCCTTGAAGGAGGCGATGGTCTCGTCCAGCGGGACGGTCTCGCCCGGCTGGCCGGTGAACGCCTCGGCGGCGTACATCGGGTGCGACAGGAATCGCTCGATGCGGCGGGCCCGCTGGACGGTGACCTTGTCCTCCTCGGACAGCTCGTCGATACCGAGGATCGCGATGATGTCCTGGAGCTCGCGGTACTTCTGCAGGATCCGCTTGGTCTCCTGGGCCACCCGGTAGTGCTCCTCGCCCACAATCTGCGGGTCGAGAATCCGGGAGGAGGAGTCGAGCGGGTCCACCGCCGGGTAGATGCCCTTCTCCGAGATCGGCCGCGAGAGCACGGTCTGCGCGTCGAGGTGCGCGAACGCGTTGTGCGGCGCCGGGTCGGTGATGTCGTCAGCGGGCACGTAGATCGCCTGCATGGAGGTGATCGAGTGACCGCGCGTCGAGGTGATGCGCTCCTGGAGCACACCCATCTCGTCGGCCAGCGTGGGCTGGTAACCCACGGCGGACGGCATACGGCCGAGCAGCGTGGAGACCTCGGAACCGGCCTGCGTGAAGCGGAAGATGTTGTCGATGAAGAGCAGCACGTCCTGCTTCTGCACATCGCGGAAGTACTCCGCCATGGTCAGCGCCGACAGGGCGACCCGCAGACGGGTGCCCGGCGGCTCGTCCATCTGGCCGAAGACGAGCGCGGTGTCCTTGAGGACGTCCGCCTCCTCCATCTCCAGCCAGAGGTCGTTGCCCTCACGGGTGCGCTCGCCCACACCGGCGAAGCACGAGGTGCCACCGAAGTTGCGGGCGACGCGGCGGATCATCTCCTGGATGAGGACGGTCTTGCCCACACCCGCGCCGCCGAACAGACCGATCTTCCCACCCTGCACGTACGGGGTGAGCAGGTCGATGACCTTGATGCCCGTGACGAGCAGCTCGGTGCGCGACTCGAGCTGGTCGAACGGCGGCGACGGCCGGTGGATGCCCCACCGCTCGTTGATCTGGAGCGACGAGGTGGGCACGTCGAGCGTCTCGCCCAGCGCGTTCCACACGTGGCCCTTGACGACGTCGCCGACCGGCACCGAGATCGGGGCGCCGGTGTCCTGGACCGCCTGGCCGCGGACCAGGCCGTCGGTGGGCTGCATCGAGATGGTCCGGACCAGGTTGTCACCCAGGTGCTGGGCGACCTCCAGGGTCAGGGTCTTGGTCTCGCCGCCGAGGGTCACCTCGACCTTGAGAGCGTTATAGATGTCGGGCATCGCCTCGACGGGGAACTCCACGTCGACGACGGCGCCGGTGACACGGGCCACGCGGCCCGTGCCGGCCGCCGCGGCCTCTACGTTTTCAACAGCCTCTGCAGTCATTTCACTCTTTCCCCGCTGCGGCGTCAGCGAGCGCGTTGGCGCCACCGACGATCTCGCTGATTTCCTGGGTGATCTCCGCCTGGCGAGCCTGGTTCATCTCCTGGGTGAGCACCCGCATGAGCTCGTTGGCGTTGTCGGTCGCGGACTTCATCGCGCGCCGCCGCGCGGCCTCCTCGGAGGCCGCGGACTGCAGCAGCGCCGTGAAGATGCGCGACTCCACGTAACGCGGCAGGAGCGACTCCAGCACGTCGGCAGCGGTCGGCTCGAACTCGAAGTACGGCGGGATCGCGGTCGACTCCGTCGCCTCGGTCTCCTCGACCTCCAGCGGCAGAATGCGCTTGACCACGACGTTCTGGGTCAGCATCGAGACGAACTCGGTCGAGACGATGTGGATCTCGTCGATCCCGTTCTCGTCCTTGAACGAGTCGATCAGCGTCTGCGCGATCTCCTTGGCGTCGGCGTAGGCCGGATTCCTGGAGAAGGAGACCCACTGGCCACCCATGTCGCGACCGCGGAAGGAGTGCCAGGTGACACCCTTGCGCCCGGTGACGAACGGGACCACGGTCAGGCCGCGGCTCTCCAGCAGCCCGCGCAGGGCCTCGGCCTCGCGCAGCACGTTGGCGTTGAAGCCGCCGCAGAACCCGCTGTCGCTGGTGACGATGAGGACGCCCGCCTTGGTGGGGTTCTCCTTCGCCACGGTCAGCGGATGGTCGACGCTGGCCGCGTTGCTGACGACGCCGGTGACGGCGCGAGTGATCTCGCGCTCGTACGGCAGCGCCGCCTGCATCCGCTGCTGCGCCTTCACGATCCGTGAAGAGGCGATGAGCTCCTGGGCGCGCGTGATCTTCGCGGTCGACTTGACCGAGCTGATCCGCCGCCGCAGCAGCCTTAGCTGGGCACCCATGTCCTACTTCTTCTCCGCCGGACGGACGACCTTCTTGATCTTCTCCTGGCCGACCTCTCCGGCCTCGAGCGGAGCAACCGGCTCGTCCTTGACCAGCAGCTCACCCGACGACGTGGTGAAGCCCTTCTTGAAGTCCGTGATGGCGTCCTTCAGAGCGGTCACCGTGTCGTCCGTCAGCTCCCTGGTCTCGCGGATGGTGTCGAAGATCCCCTTGTGCGAGGACTGGATGTAGTCCAGGAACTCCTGCTCGAACCGGCGGACGTCCTCGATCGGCACGTCATCCAGCTCGCCCGTGGTGCCCGCCCAGATCGAGGCCACCTCGCGCTCCAGCGAGAACGGGCTGTACTGGGGCTGCTTGAGCAGCTCGACCAGCCGCTGGCCACGCTCCAGCTGAGCCTTGGAGGCGGCGTCCAGGTCGGAGGCGAAGGCCGCGAAGGCCTCCAGGTCACGGTACTGCGACAGCGACAGACGCAGCGTGCCCGCGACCTTCCGCATCGCCTTGGCCTGCGCGGAGCCACCGACTCGGGAGACCGAGACGCCGACGTTGATGGCGGGCCGCACACCGGCGTTGAACAGGTCGGTCTCGAGGAAGACCTGGCCGTCGGTGATGGAGATGACGTTGGTCGGGATGAACGCCGAGACGTCGTTGCCCTTGGTCTCGATGACCGGCAGGCCGGTCATCGAGCCACCGCCCATGTCGTCGGAGAGCTTGGCGCAGCGCTCCAGCAGACGGGAGTGGAGGTAGAACACGTCGCCGGGGAAGGCCTCACGGCCCGGCGGGCGGCGCAGCAGCAGCGAGACGGCGCGGTAGGCGTCCGCCTGCTTGGTCAGGTCGTCGAAGACGATCAGGACGTGCTTGCCCTGGTACATCCAGTGCTGACCGATCGCCGAACCGGCGTACGGCGCGATGTACTTGTAACCAGCGGGGTCGGAGGCCGGGGCGGCGACGATGGTGGTGTACTCCATCGCGCCGGCCTCCTCCAGGCGAGCACGCACCTGCGCGATGGTCGAGCCCTTCTGGCCGACCGCGACGTAGACGCAGCGGACCTGCTTGGCGGGGTCGCCGGAGGCCCAGTTCTCGCGCTGGTTGAGGATCGTGTCGACGGCGATCGCGGTCTTGCCGGTGCCGCGGTCACCGATGATCAGCTGGCGCTGACCCCGGCCGATCGCGGTCATGGCGTCGATCGCCTTGATGCCGGTGGCCAGCGACTCCTTCACGGGCTGCCGCTGGACAACGGTGGGGGCCTGCAGCTCGAGGGCACGAATGGCCTCGGCCTCGATGGCGCCCTTGCCGTCGAGCGGGTTGCCCAGGGGGTCGACCACGCGGCCGAGGAAGTTGTCGCCGACGGGCACGGACAGGACCTCGCCCGTCCTGCGGACCGTCTGGCCCTCCTCGATGCCGCTGAAGTCGCCCAGGATCACGGCACCGATCTCGCGGGTGTCGAGGTTAAGTGCCAGGCCGCGCGTGCCGTTCTCGAACTCGAGCAGCTCGTTAGCCATCGCCGAGGGAAGGCCGGAGACATGGGCGATGCCGTCGCCGGCGTCGACGACGGTCCCGATCTCCTCGCGCGCGGCGCCTTCCGGTTCGTACGCCTGGACGAAGCGCTCAAGCGCGTCCCGGATCTCGTCCGGCCGGATCGTAAGCTCCGCCATCTCTACTCTGTCTCCCTATTCGCCTAGCCGGCCAACCGGCGGCGGACTTCTTCGATTCGTCCCACAATGGTGGTGTCGATGATCTCGTCGCCGATGCGGACCGAGAACCCACCGAGCACTCGCTTGTCCACCTCGACGTTCAGGTGCACGTCACGGCCGTAGGAGGTGCTGAGCCACGCCGCCAGGCGCTGCTTCTGCCCCTCGGTCAGCTCGACCGCGCTGCGCACCACCGCCACGAGGCGCTGGCGCTGCGCGGCCACGAGGTGACCGGCCTCCTCCAGCCCTGCTTCCAGGCTACGCCCACGCGGATGCACCGCGACCTGCGTGATCAGGCGCAGGGTGGTCGGTGCCACCTTGCCGCCCAGCAGGTCGCGCAGCAGCTGCTCCTTGCCTGACGCGGGCGCCGCCTGGTCGGCGAGCGCACGGCGCAGATCGGGGTTGGCGGCGACGACGCGGCCGAAGCGGAAGAGCTCGTCCTCCACGTCGTCGAGCCTGGACTGGCTCTCCGCCTCGGCGGCCGCGGCGATGACGCCGAGCCGCTCGAGCACGTCGGCCAGGTCACCGGCCCGTGACCACCTGGCCGCGACCGCGGCCTCGGTGGTGGCCAGGGCCGCCTCGTTGACCTTGCCCTGGAGCAGCGCGCGCACGGTGCCCGCCTTCTGCTCGGCGGGCCTGGCCGGGTCGGACAGGGCGCGGCGCAGGCCGTGCTCCCGGTCGAGCAGATCCGCGACCGCGAACAGCTCGTCGGAGAGCGCACCGAGGTCGGCACTGCCTGCGACCGCGTTGAACCGCTCCTCGACCTCGGCCAGCGACGTCCTGCTCAAACCTCTCATTAGCGCACCGCCTGCGGCGAGGACTCGAGCTCGTCGAGGAACCGGTCGACGATGCGGCTCTGCCGGACCTCGTCCTCAAGGGACTCGCCGACGATGCGGCCGGCCAGATCGGTCGACAGGCGACCGATCTCGGCACGGAGCTGCGAGAAGGCGGCCTGGCGGTCCGCCTCGATCTGCGCGTGGGCCGCCTCGACGAGACGGCGGGCCTCGGCCTGCGCCTCCTCGCGGAGCTCGGCCTTGATCTGCGCGGCCTGCTCGCGAGCCTCCTCGCGCAGCCGGGCCGCCTCGTGCCTGGCCTCGGCCAGTTGGTCCCGGTACTGCTGCTGCAGGGCCTGCGCCTCGGCCTGGGCCTCTTCGGCCCGCTTGATGCCACCCTCGATCGCGTCGGTCCGCTCAGCCAGCGTCTTCTGGATGCGCGGCATGAGGATCTTGCCGACGACGAAGAGAATGACGAAGAACGAGAAGATGCCGACGACGAGCTCGTAGGTATGCGGGATGAGGGGGTTGGCGCCCCCCTCCTCGGCGAGGAGCGTAGCTGCCATGTACGTCATGAGTGCAGCCTTTCGTCAGAAGGGCTTAATCAGAGCGCCGAGAAGATGAACGGCGCGACCAGACCGATCAGGGCGAGGGCCTCGGTGAGAACGAAGCCGAGGAGCATGTTCTGGCGGATCAGGCCGTACGCCTCCGGCTGGCGGGCGATGGCCTGCACGCCCTGACCGAAGATGATGCCGACGCCGATGCCGGGGCCGATGGCGGCGAGACCGTAACCGATGGCGGTGACGTTGCCGGAGACCTCAGCGAGAACGCTCATTACTGTTATTCCTTTACTGGACGGCCGGTGAAGCGGAGTCTCACCGGTCATGGATATTCCGGTATATGGGTTCTCAGTGCTCTGGGTGCAGCGAGCCGCCGATGTACATGGCGGCCAGCATCGCGAACAGGAACGCTTGCAGGAACTGGATGAACAGCTCGAAGCCGGTCAGGATGATGGTCATGACCACGCCGACCACGCCCACCCCGGCGCCGACCGGCGTCAGCTTCTCGAAGAGGAACCAGAAGCCGACCATGCTGAAGAAGGCCAGCAGCATGTGGCCGGCGAACATGTTGGCGAAGAGTCGGACCGCGTGCGTGAAGGGCGCGATGATCAGGTTCGACAGGAACTCGATCGGGGCAAGCAAGACGTAGATGAACTTCGGCAGCCCCGGGGGGAACATCATGTTCTTGAAGTAGCCGACCGCTCCCTGGTGCTTGATGCCCAGGTAGACCTTGAGCACGTAGATCGAGCCGGCGAGCACGGCCGGGAAGGCGATGTGCGAGGCCACCGGGAACTGGAGCACCGGGATGACCCCCATGATGTTCCAGAGCAGGACCGTGAAGAAGAGCGTCACGAGCAGGCCCATCCACCGGTCGGCGTCCTTGCCCAGGAAGGGCCGGGCGACCTGGTCGCGGACGAACATGTAGCCGTACTCGGCGACGTTCTGGACGCCCCTCGGCACGACCTTGGGGTTGGCGAAAGCCGCCCACAGGAAGCCGACCACGAGGATCACGGAGAGCATCGCGAGAAGAACCGGCTTGGTGAACCAGTCCACCCCCGGGATGATGGGGGGCAGGTTGAACAGCTCTTCAGGAGTCGGTGCCCCGAACTGGTCGGATGGTGGAGCGAGGAGCGTCAGCGCACTCACGCGGCGTTCCCTTCAACGTGGTAGTGGATCACAAGAGTTTCCTCAGCGAAGTGATCGCTGTGTCGGGCTAGCGACCGAACTTCCGGTAGACCAGATAGCCGGAGAGCACAACCCCAAGGACGACGCCTATGGGGAAGAGCGCGGACAGGCCCAACCACCGGTCCAGCAACCACCCGAGGCCGCCGTAGAAGGCCATCCCTGCGAGCAGATAGCTGGGGACTGACCACATGGCGTCGGCGAAGTCGCGACCGTCTTCTTCGGGTCGGCGTTTCTGTGCGCTCATCGCGGCCTTGACGATAGCAGGCAAGTAGAGGACTAGTCATATCGGACCCCGTCCCTTTACCTGCTTTCATGAGTCGCCCTTCCCGGGGACCCTGGCTTCGGGGTCGACGTAGAGCATCTTGGTCTTGATGAACGCGCGCACTTCGAAGCCCGTCCAGACGAGCGTGCAGACCACGACCGACCAGGCGAAAGTCTGGGTGTT
This sequence comes from Nonomuraea sp. NPDC050786, assembly GCF_040654115.1. Classification (NCBI taxonomy): domain Bacteria; kingdom Bacillati; phylum Actinomycetota; class Actinomycetes; order Streptosporangiales; family Streptosporangiaceae; genus Nonomuraea; species Nonomuraea sp. NPDC050786. The sequence continues at coordinate 175,664 of NZ_JBFAHJ010000021.1, read as the reverse complement.
CCAGGCCGTGGTGTCGCGGAAGGAGACCAGCACGGCCATGATGGCGAGCACCTTGACGAGATAGCTGACCATCGCTGCGATCGCCATCATCTGGGGGGAGACCCGGGCGGCATAGGAGACCGCTACCACGCTGATGGTAAAGAAAACACCTACGAGCAAGGTGCCGATCGCCGCGCCCAGCGCTCCCTTGCCGCCACTCGTCAGGAGCGAGACGGCCACGGCAACCACCCCGACCAGCGCGGTCGGAATCGCGGCGCTCTTGAGTACGCGCACGTCGTTGGCCTGCATCGGTGCTCCATCAGCAAGTTGTCAAGCGAGCGTTTGCTACCTCCAGAGCCGGTGCATCTGGAGTCCCTGCTCGTGAAAGATATCACAAGCTCACGGAAGACCGCTTTTACCTGCCGTTTCTAGTTCGCGATCAAGAACTGCTCGGAAAGGCCGGAATGACCGGATTGCCCTCGGCGCTCGCGCGCTCGTGCGAAGGGCTGCCGGAGGGCGGCTCCTGCCGCTTGACCTGCGGATCCTGCGGAAGGATGGGCGGCATCGGGCCGGTGGGCGGACCGCCGTCATCGTCGGGATCGTCGGTGCGCGAGGCGTGCGCCCCGCCCCTGCCCCGCCAGCGCGGCATCGCCATCAGAACCAGCACGGCGATCGCGAAAACGCTGACGGCGGGGAAGATCAGGACCGGCACGCCGACCCAGGACAGGCCCACGACGAGGAACGAGAACAGGAACGTCCACGCATACATGATCAGCACCGAGCGCCGGTGCGAGTGGCCGATGTCCATCAGCCGGTGGTGCAGGTGGCCGCGGTCGGGCGCGAAGGGCGACAGGCCCTGTGACGTGCGCCGTACGACCGCGGTTATCAGGTCGATGAGCGGCAGCACCAGGACCGCCGCGGGGATCAGCAGCGGGACCACCACCGGGAACTCGTTCATGTCCGAGATCGCCGTGGTGTCGACCGGCGTCACGGTGACGATCGAGGAGGCGAGCACCAGGCCGATCAGCATGGCCCCGGTGTCGCCCATGAAGATCTTCGCGGGGTGGAAGTTGTGCGGCAGGAAGCCCAGGCACGTGCCGATGAGGACGGCGACGATGGCCGCCGTGGCGGTGATGTTACTTCCGGAGATCTTCTGCGAGATGATGATCGAATAGACCCAGGTGGCCATGGCCGCGATGCACACGATCCCGGCCGCGAGCCCGTCGAGCCCGTCGACGAAGTTGACCGCGTTGATCGTCACCACCACGACCAGGATGGTGATGACCGTGCTGAGCGTGTAGTCGACGCTGGTCGGACCGCCCCAGGCCTCGGGCAGCGGGATGGAGGTCAGCCGCATCCCGAAGAAGACCAGCACCCCGGCCGCCGCGACCTGCCCGGCGAGCTTGATGAAGGCGTCCATGCCCCACCAGTCGTCGAGGAAGCCGGTGAACGTGATGAGCCCGCCCGCGATGATCAGGGCCGGCACGGGCTGGGCGCCGGTGCCCGCCAGCGCCTCGCTCGAATGGGTGAGCTGGCCGGCCAGCAGGAGCCCCACGACCAGCCCGCCGTACATGGCCAGGCCGCCCAGTCTGGGCGTCGGCGTGGTGTGCACGTCGCGATCGCGAATCTCCGGCATGGCTCCGATGCGGATGGCAAAGCGGCGCACCAGCGGAACCAGCAGGTACGTGACCGCCGCCGATATGAGCGCCATGAACAGGTATTCGCGCACGAACCTAGTTTCCCGGATCCACCGGCCTGCTGAGGCCGGAAAACGACACAGACCCGCTTAATATTCGCTGAGATATGGCTGATGGATGGCCAGAAGCGCCGAGACTCTTTCCCGAATCTCCGCGGCTGCGCCGGGCTGGCGCACTGCCCTGGTCACCAAGGTTCCGACCTCCTTCAGCTCCTGAGAGCTCATGCCCTGGGTGGTCACGCACGGCGTGCCGACGCGGATCCCCGACGTGACGGCCGCCGGCTCCGGATCGTACGGGATCACGTTCCGGTTGAGCGTGATCCCCGCGCGGGCGCACCTGCGCTCGGCCTCGGCGCCGGACACGTCGAGGTCCCGCAGGTCGATCAGGGCCAGATGGGTGTCCGTGCCGCCGGACACGGCCCGCATCCCCTCCCCCGCCAGCGCTTGCGCCAGCGCCTGCGCGTTCACGACCACGCGCCTGGCATAGTCGGCGAACTCCGGCCGCATCGCCTCCGCGAACGCCACCGCCTTGGCCGCCACCACGTGCATCAGCGGCCCGCCCTGGATGAACGGGTACACCGCCCGGTCGATCTTCGGGGCCAGCTCCTCCGTGCACAGGATGGCACCGCCGCGCGGCCCGCGCAGCGCCTTGTGGGTGGTGAGCGTCACGACGTCCGCGTGCGGCACCGCCGACGGGATCGCGCCGCCCGCCATCAGCCCGATCGTGTGCGCGACGTCGGCCAGCAGCCACGCCCCCACCTCGTCCGCGATGCCGCGGAAGACCGCGAAGTCGATCAGTCTGGGGTACGCCGTGGCGCCGCACACGATGAGCTTGGGCTGGTGCCGCAGGGCCAGGTCCCTGACCTCGTCGTAGTCGATGAGTTCGGTGTCACGCCGCACCCCGTACGACACGACGTTGAACCATTTTCCCGAGAAGTTCACCTTGGAGCCATGGGTGAAGTGGCCGCCGTGCGGCAGAGCCATGGCCAGCATCGTGTCGCCGGGCTGCAGCAGCGCGGCGTAGGCGGCCAGGTTCGCCGAGGCGCCGGAGTGCGGCTGGACATTCGCGTGCTCCGCACCGAACAGCTCGCGCGCCCGCTGCACCGCCAGCCGCTCGGCCCGGTCCACGACCTCGCAACCGCCGTAATAGCGCTTGCCCGGGTAACCCTCGGCGTACTTGTTGGTGAGGGTCGAGCCCATCGCGGCCAGCACGGCGGGCGAGGTGAAGTTCTCGCTCGCGACCAGCTGAAGGTTGCCCCGCTGCCGCTCCAGCTCGTCGAGCAGCACCTGTGCGAGCTCCGGGTCCTGCTTCCGCAGCAGCCCGAAGTCGGGGCCGTAGTAGGGTTCTCCACCCATTTCCCCACTGTACGACCTAATGTCCGTTTCACCCAGCCTCGGGGGTTGCGTGCGCCTGGTGTGTCCTACTGGAACGCGTGGGGCGCGCTGGCCGTGGTCGGGATCCATCTGGGGGTGTCGGCCGCCTCGTCGCTGATGGTCGTCAGCACGTTGTGACGGTAGACGGCGAGCCTGTTGCGCCACTCGCGGATGTCCTGGACGTAGCGCTCCCCCACGGGGGCGTCCCACGTCTGAGGGCTCTTGGCCAGGCCGTACGCCTTGTCAAGTGCCGTTCTGAGGGCCTCCAGCTGGGGCAGGACGGTGTTCCACGCCACGACCAGGCGCTGGTAGTCGGGGTTGAACTCCCAGGCCCTCTGCGGGTCGTCCAGGGCTCCTGAGGCGCTGACCGGCGGGGTCTCGTGGGGCTCCCTTGGCTTGGGCGCCGGGGGGTCGACGTACATCACGCGCTCCTTTCCGGCGTGCCCGGGTCAATCTCGCCCTGCGGGCCGTCCGGCCGGATGTCCCTGGGGGCCCACTCACCCTTGCCGTACTCGCCCGGCGGGACCTCGACCGAGGGCATGTCGAGGGGCTGGATGTCGCGGTGGTGCTCCACGACCGTCCCCAGCGTGTCCAGGCTGGGCGGTGCGACGTCCACGGAGACGACGTCGCTGCCGTCGTTCGCCCAGGTGGCGGCGTTCGACGCCGCGGTGTCGGGCCCGTACGCGATCTGCATCTGGATCGACGGGTTGGTCGGCGGGACGGAGACGGGCGCGCCTCGGGCTCCCGTCGTCTGGTCTCCCCTTTGCGCTGCCCCGTCGCCCGAGGGGCCGTCGGGTGTGGTGCCTCGCGGGGCGGTGTCGCCGTTGGAGGCACAGGCGTCGTCGTTCGTGCCGGCGGTGGAGGCCGTGCCGTCCGCCGGTGTGGTGTGGTGGCCGGCAGCCGGTGCGGTGTCGTGGCCGGCCCACGCGTTGATGTCGGCCGCGTGGGTGGCCGCGGTGTCGGCGGGGAGCTTCGGCATGTCCGCCGGTTGCACCTTGTCGGCGTTCTCGAGCAGGTCCTCCAGCTGCTCGGCCGTGGGCGGGTCGATGGGGATCTGCAGGACCTTGACGCCGTCGACCTCCACGATCTGCGGCTTGGTCACGTCCTGGTGGTCCTTGGCCGGGGTGCCGGTCGCGCCGCCGTCGGCCTCGGCGCCACGGTCGCGCCGGCTGTCCAGGTCGTCGTCCTTGGGCTGGTCATCGGGTAGATCGACGGGCTGGTCACCGATTCTGCGGTCGGTCCCGGTGTCCTGGTCGGTCCCGGTGTCCTGGCCGGTCCCGGTGTCCTGGCCGGTCCCGGTGTCCTTGGCGCCGTCACACGACTTCCCGCCACCGTCGGCATCCGGCTTGCCGTCGGCGTCCGCCTTGGGCTGGTCCCCGGTCTTACCGTCGGCGTCCCCCTTGGGCTGATCCCCGGTCTTACCGTCGGCGTCCCCCTTCGGCTGATCCCCGGTCTTACCGTCGGCGTCCCCCTTCGGCCGATCGCCCGTCTTGCCGTCAGCGTCCGCCTTCGGCTGATCCCCGGTCTTGCCGTCAGCGTCCGCCTTCGGCCGATCGCCGGCCTTGCCGTCAGCGTCCGCCTTCGGCCGATCGCCCGTCTTGCCATCAGCGTCCGCCTTCGGCTGATCGCCCGTCTTGGTGTCGTCGTTCTTCGGCGGAGTCGCGTCGGAGCGCGGATTGTCGTACTTGTGCTGGTCCCCGCGCACGTCCTTCGGCTCGTCGTCCCGCGTGGACCCCGTGCCGGGAACGTCGCCCCGCGGCTGGTCGACCCGTTTCTCCAGCACCCCGAGCCGGACGTTGACGTCCTTGACCATCGTGTCGGCCGCCTCCGCGACCTGGGCGGGGCGGTGGGTGGTCACGGCGGACAGCCCGGCCCGGTGCATGGCGAGCCTGACCCGATCCTCGGCCGCACGCAGCTGCGTGGCCGCGTGTTTCACCTCGGTCAGCAGGTCGCGGACCAGCTTGGGATCCATGCCGTCGAACTTGCCCATGGGCCACTCCCGGACGTAATCGCCGCTCCGGGGCTCACCGTAGTGTCGGCCGGAGCGCGATCGCAGCCGGGATAAGCAGACGGTATACGTCAGTCCTCGGTGGCGACGTATCCGATGATGCCGCGCAGCTTCTCCACCGGGATCGCCCCGCGACGCAGCAGCCTGGGCACGGCCGTGGTGAGGTCGAGGATGGTGGAGGGCGTGTTGTCGGTGGTCTTGCCGCCGTCGAGGTAGACGTCGACGGAGTCCCCGAGCTGCTCCTCCGCCTCCTCCGCCGTGGTGGCGGCGGGGGCGCCGGAGCGGTTGGCGCTGGAGACGGCCATGGGGCCGGTCTCCTTGAGCAGGTCGAGCGCCACCGGGTGGAGCGGCATGCGTACGGCCACCGTGCCCTTGGTCTCCCCCAGGTCCCAGGAAAGGGCCCTGTTGGCCTTGCAGACGAGCGTGAGCGGCCCCGGCCAGAAGGCGTCTATCAGGTCCTGCCCGTACGGCCCGAGGTCGTCTATGAGCGCTGTGGCGGCTCTGACGGTGCCCACGAGCACGGGCGGCGGCATCTCGCGGCCCCGGCCCTTGGCGTCGAGCAGCGCGGTGACCGCCGACGGCGTGAAGGCGTCCGCGCCGATGCCGTAGACGGTGTCTGTCGGCAGCACCACGAGGTCGCCGCGGCGCACGGCCGACGCGGCCTCCATCAGGCCGACGGTACGTTGCTCCAGGTCGGTGCAGTCAAAACGTCTGGACACGTTCTTATCGCCTCGCTCCCGCTCGCATAGATCCTAGTCCTGGCCCAGCCGGGCCGTGACGAAGCGGTCTCTTCTGGTGAGGTCCTGCCGGAGGCGCACGTCACGCCAGCCGTGGTCCTCGGGAAACGTCAGGTAGACCGCCCTGCCCTGCTCGTCGGCGTGCTCGACGGCCACCCAGCCGCCCGGCCGCAGCAGCCGGCGGGCCGTGCGCTCGACCGCGCGCACCTCGCCGAGGCCGTCGTCGCCGGAGCCGTACAGCGCCCTGGAGGGGTCGTAGTCGCGCACCTCGGGGTCGCGCGGGATCGCGCCGGGCGGGATGTAGGGCGGGTTGGAGATGACCAGGTCGACCTTGCCGTTGAGCTCGGGCAGCGCCTCGGCCAGGTCCTCCGGGTGGAGGTGGGTGCGGCCCTGGCCGAGCTCGGAGATGTTGCGCTTGGCCCACGTGTACGCCGCGGGGTCGACCTCCACGGCGTGGACCTCGGCCAGCGCCACCTCCTGGGCGATCGAGAGCGCGATCGCGCCCGAGCCGGTGCCGAGGTCGACCACGAGCGGGGCGGTCACGTCCATCTCGCGCAGCGTCTCGATGGCCCAGCCCGCCATCACCTCGGTCTCGGGCCGCGGCACGAACACGCCGGGCCCGACCGCGAGCTCCAGGTAGCGGAAGTAGGCGTGGCCGGTGATGTGCTGCAGCGGCTCGCGGGCCTCCCGCCTGGCCACGCCCTCCCAGAAGAGCGCGTCGAAGTCGGCGTCCTTGACCGTGTGGAGCTCGCTCCTGCGCACGCCGTGGACGAACGCCGCGATCTCCTCAGCGTCGGTGCGCGGTGAGGGAACACCTGCCTCGGCCAGCCGGGCGGTGGCGAGGGCGATCTCGTCCAGCAGAAATGTCATGAGTGTTGTGCGAGCTTCTCCGCCATTTCGGCGTCGATGAGGGCCTGGGTGACGGCGTTGAGCTCGCCGTCGAGAACCTGGTCGAGGTTATACGCCTTGAAGCCGACGCGGTGGTCGGAGATGCGGTTTTCCGGGAAGTTGTAGGTGCGTACGCGCTCGGAGCGGTCGACCGTGCGGACCTGCGACTTGCGCTCGGCCTGCGCGGCGGCCTCGGCCTGCTCCTGCGCCATGGCCAGCAGCCGGGCGCGCAGGATGCGCAGGGCCGACTCCTTGTTCTGGAGCTGGCTCTTCTCGTTCTGGCACGAGACGACCACGCCGGTGGGCAGGTGGGTGATGCGGACCGCCGAGTCGGTGGTGTTGACGCTCTGGCCGCCGGGACCGCTGGAGCGGTAGACGTCGATGCGCAGGTCGTTGGGGTCGATCTGGACGTCGACCTCCTCCGCCTCCGGGTAGACGAGCACGCCCGCGGCGCTGGTGTGGATGCGGCCCTGCGACTCGGTGACGGGCACCCGCTGCACGCGGTGGACGCCGCCCTCGTATTTGAGCCGGGACCACACGCCCTCGTCGCCCTTGGCCCTGATGCCGACCGTGACGTCTTTGTAACCGCCGAGGTCGGAGGGCTGGCTGTCGATGATCTCGGTCTTCCAGCCGAGGCGCTCGGCGTATCTCAGGTACATCCGCAGCAGGTCGCCCGCGAACAGCGCGGACTCCTCACCGCCCTCGCCCGCCTTGATCTCCATGATGATGTCCTTGTCATCGTTGGGATCGCGCGGGATCAGCAGGTGCCTGAGCCGCTCCTCCAGCTGGGGGATGCGCTCCTCGATCTCGGCGGCCTCGGCCGCGAACGCCTCGTCCTCACCGGCCAGCTCCTTGGCGGCGCTGAGGTCCTCGCGGGCCGACTCGAGCTCGCGGTAGGTGCCGACGACCGGCGTGAGCTGCGAGTAGCGCCTGCCCAGGGTGCGGGCCTTGTTCTGGTCGGCGTGCACGGCGGGGTCGGCGAGCTGCACCTCCAGCTCGGAATACTCCTTGAGCAACTCGTCGAGGTTCACCGTGGGTCCTTACGTCTGGTTGGGGCCGTTCCACACCAACAACGCCGACCCGGCGCACGGAAGTGCGTCCGGGCCGGCGTCGGTGAAGCTACTTGCCCGTGGCCTTCTTGCCGAAGCGCTTCTCGAAGCGAGCCACCCGGCCGCCGGTGTCGAGGATCTTCTGCTTGCCGGTGTAGAACGGGTGGCAGGCAGAGCAGACGTCGGCGTGGATGACGCCGTTCTTGGCGGTGCTACGGGTGGTGAACGTGTTACCGCAGGAGCAGGAGACCTGCGTCACGTTGTAGTCAGGGTGAATGTCGCGCTTCATCGCTGTCCTTTCGGGGTGCGGCCGCCGGGTCGCCATCACGCACGGCGTGAACCGGAGCCGCAAAATGGTCAGCTACCAGTGTGCCAGATCGTCCAACCATCCCAGGCCATCGCGCATTCCCGTCAGCGGCCCAGGTACGTCAGGACGGCCAGCACGCGGCGGTGATCCTCCGGCGCGGGCCCCAGGGCCAGTTTGGCGAAAATGCCGGAGATGTGCTTCTCCACGGCGCCTTCCGTGACGACCAGCCTGGTGGCGATGGCGGTGTTGGAGCGGCCCTCGGCCATCAGGGCGAGCACCTCGCGCTCGCGGGGGGAGAGCGAGTCGAGCGGAGCGCCGCGGCGCTGGCGGCTCAGCAGCTGCACGACGACCTCGGGGTCGATGACCGTGCCGCCGGCGGCGACCTGGCGTACCGCCTCCAAGAACTCGGCCACGTCGGCGACCCGCTCCTTCAGCAGGTAGCCGACGGCCTTGCCGATGAGGTCTCCGGCATACCGCTCCTCGACGTACTGGGACAGGACGAGGATGGGGAAGTCGGGTACGGCCGAGCGCACCTGCAGCGCCGCCCGCAGCCCCTCGTCGGTGTGGGTGGGCGGCATGCGTACGTCGACGATCGCGAGGTCGGGCTCGTGCTCCAGGACGGCGGAGACCAGCGCGGACCCGTCCGAGACGGCCGCGACGGTCTCGATGCCGCCGTCGGCGAGCAGGCGCGCGAGCCCCTCGCGCAGCAGTACGGAGTCCTCGGCGATGACCACGCGCATGGCCACATGACTACAGTGGGCAGCGTTCAGCTGTCCACTGCAGGCCGCAGGATGCGCCTACCATTCCGAGCGCTCCTCCGCGCGGGAGAGCGAGAACGGACCGGCTACCACTCGCAGGGGAGCTCCGCACGCACGAGCGTGGGGCCGCCGACAGGGCTGTGCAGGACGAGCACCCCGTCGATGGTGGCCGCCCGGTCGGCCAGCCCGGACAGGCCGCCGCCGGGGCACACGAGCGCCCCGCCTATGCCGTTGTCCCACACGTCGACGACCACGCCGCGGTGGTCCCTGAGCACCGTGACCGACGCCTCGGTCGCCCCTGAGTGCTTGGCCATGTTGGCCAGCGTCTCGGCCACGATGAAGTATGCGATGCTCTCGACGGCCGCGGGCGGCCGCTCGGCCAGCTCGACGGAGACGTCCACGTGGATGGGCGCCCGCGCGGCCAGCCCGGAAAGGGCCGCGTCGAGGCCGCGGTCGCTCAGGATGGCCGGATGGATGCCCCTGGCCAGGTTGCGCAGCTCGGCGATGGCCGCCTTCGTGCCGGCGTGGGCCTGGGCGATGAGCGTCCTGGCCACCTCGGGCTCGCTGTCGAACTTCGACTGCGCCCGCCCCAGGTCCACCGCCACCGACAGCAGCCGCTGCTGAGCGCCGTCGTGCAGGTCACGCTCGATCCTGCGCCGCTCCGCCTCGGCGGCGTCGATCCCCCTGGCCCGGCTGGCCCGCAGCCGCTCCTCCTGGCTGCCGCCGAGCAGCACCGTCGCCAGCGTCCCGTGCAGCCAGGCCATCCCCCGCACCATGTACGCCGCCACCACGAAGAGCAGCACCCCGAACGCCATGGCCACGAAGGCGCCGGGCCAGCTCTGGGTGGTCAGGTCGCCGTGCAGGCCCGTCGCCACCCACAGAGACATCAGGACGGGCTGGACGAGCAGCATGCCCGACCCCGTCCACAGCGCCACGGACAGGGCCGTCTCGACCAGGCCGAGCGGGAGCAGCATCAGCAGATAGCCGAGGTCCTGCCAGGTGGCCCCGTCCGCCAGCAGCCACCGGATGTGCGCGCCCACCCCGCGCTCCGGCCTGGGACGGTACGGGTCGTCGATCCTGACGCCGAACGCCGCGCGCATCAGCCGCCGCTCCAGCATCGCACCGCCCCGCCACATGAGCACCGTCGCCATCATCAGCGGCACGCCCACCCAGACGACCGTCAGCGTGAGCGAGACGGGCACGGTCACGGCCAGCACGGCGAACCAGCCGAACCCGAGCACCCCGGCGAGCCCCAGGTACGGCGCCGCCCGCCACGTCATCGGGTCGACCACGATGCCCAAGGGGCCCTTGGGGCCGAACGGAACCCGGTCCTTCAATGCGACTGATGGCATGTCCCAAGAGTGCATGGGAGAGGGGCCGGAGTGAATGCGGGTGGCTTCCGTCGCCGAGGTAGGGCTAACCCCCGGCGCGACACGGAAGAAGGGGCGGCAGGGAGAAACCCTGCCGCCCCTTCGACACCTGGAGCCGCTAGTCGCGGTCGTTGCTCACCGTGGTCTTCTGGACCTGGAGGAGGAACTCCGCGTTGGACTTGGTCTCCTTCATCTTCTCCAGCAGCAGCTCGAGCGCCTGCTGCATGTCCAGAGCGTGCAGCACCCGCCGCAGCTTCCAGACGATCTGGAGCTCGTCCTTGCCCATGAGGATCTCTTCCTTACGGGTGCCGGACGCGTCCACGTCCACCGCGGGGAAGATCCGCTTGTCGGCCAGGGACCGGTTGAGCTTGAGCTCCGCGTTGCCGGTGCCCTTGAACTCCTCGAAGATGACCTCGTCCATCTTGGACCCGGTCTCGACCAGGGCCGTGGCGAGGATCGTCAGCGAGCCGCCGTTCTCGATGTTGCGGGCGGCGCCGAAGAAGCGCTTGGGCGGGTAGAGCGCCGTGGAGTCGACACCACCCGACAGGATGCGACCGGACGCCGGGGCCGCCAGGTTGTAGGCGCGGCCGAGGCGGGTGATCGAGTCGAGCAGGACGACCACGTCGTGGCCCAGCTCCACCAGGCGCTTGGCCCGCTCGATGGCGAGCTCGGCGACCGTGGTGTGGTCCTCGGCGGGGCGGTCGAAGGTCGAGTGGATGACCTCGCCCTTGACCGACCGCTGCATGTCGGTGACCTCTTCAGGCCGCTCGTCCACGAGCACGACCATCAGGTGGCACTCGGGGTTGTTGCGGGTGATCGCGTTGGCGATGGCCTGCAGCACCATCGTCTTACCGGCCTTGGGCGGCGAGACGATGAGGCCGCGCTGGCCCTTGCCGATCGGCGAGACGAGGTCGATGATCCGCGTGGTCAGGATGTTCGGCTCGGTCTCGAGGCGCAGGCGCTCCTGCGGGTAGAGCGGCGTCAGCTTGTTGAAGTCGGGCCGGTTGCGGGCCTGCTCCGGGTCCATGCCGTTGACGGTGTCGAGGCGGACCAGGGCGTTGAACTTCTCGCGCCGCTCGCCGTCGCGGGGCTGCCGGACGGCGCCGGTGATGACGTCGCCCTTGCGCAGGCCGTTGCGGCGGATCTGGGCGAGCGAGACGTAGACGTCGTTGCTGCCCGGCAGGTAGCCGCTGGTCCTGACGAACGCGTAGTTGTCGAGGATGTCGAGGATGCCGGCGATCGGGATGAGCACGTCGTCGTCGCCGATGACGGGCTCGCCGCCGCCCTCGAAGCGGTCGCGGCCACGGCCACGGTTGCGCTCCCTGAAACGGCCCCTGCGGCCGCGGCCGCGCTCGTCGTCGTCGCCGCCCCGCGGGTCGCTGCCCGAGCGGTCGCCCCGCTGGTCGCCGCGCTGGTCGCCGCGGCCGCCCGAGTCGGCGGCGCGCTCGCGCTGCTCACCGCGCCCGCCGTCGCGGCTGCTCTCCGCACGGCCGCCCTCACCGCGGTCGCTGCGGTCACCGCGCTCACTACGGTCGCCTCGGTCGCCACGGTCACCGCGGTCGCTGCTGGAGCGGTCGCTGCCCGAGCGGTCGCCCCGCTCGCGGCGCTCGCCGCGGCTGCGGCGCTCGCGACGGCTCTCGCCGCGCTCGGCCCTCGTCTCGTTCTGCCCGCTCTCCACGGCGTGGGCCTGCTGCTCCACGACCGGCTCTGCCGGCGCGGCAGCGGCGACGGGCTCAGGAGCCGAGGCCACGGGCTCCGCCGGCTGCGCGGCCGGCTGCGGCGTGGGCTCCTCGGCGGTCTTGGCGCGGGAACGTTCCCTGCGCGTGCGGGTGGGGCGCTCGGCGGCAGGAGCCGCGTCAGCCGCGGCAGGAGCCTCGGCCGCCGGGGCGGAGGCAGGTGCGCCTTCGCCGGAACCGCCACCCTGCTTCTCCTGGATGGCCGCGATGAGCTGGCTCTTCCGCATGCGCCCAGTCCCGCTGATGCCCAGCTCAGCTGCCATCTTCTGCAGCTCGGGCAGCACCTTGGCGGACAGGCCGGTGCCGGAGCGACGCGCACGTGTGGTCTTGGCCGGTGCGCGGGTGGGGGTGTCGCCGGACGCCGGCTCTGCGCCTGATGCGTCGGAGAGGAGTTCGGTGGTGTCGCTCAACTAAAAGGTCCTTCCCAGGGGTCGGGCGCCGGTTTCGTTCTGCCGGGCGTCCCGGAGGTGCTTGCGATCCGGCGGGACAGACCGGGTCGGGGTGCACTCTGCGATCTTCGGCCGCCGCTGTGGACGGTCGCCACTCTTGGGGAGGGGCTCGTCCAAGCCGCCACATGGCCGTGGCGCGTGGCTGACACCCCCCAGATTGCTGTCGCCAACCAGATGTCGATGTGTCTCGAACGCGCAGATCCCCGTCGTCGCCGCCTCGTTCTGAGCCAACCGGGTGTGGGCCAACCGGAGGCGACGGGTTCCGGGGAGACAGCCGCGCTGCTCACGCCTCGCGACGTGAAGCATGATGCAGCGATGTGTGGCTGACAAGCACGCACCCACCAAGGGGGCATCTGGTGCGGCTACCAGCCTAACATCACCAGCGCACACGGCTATTCCCTGAAGGTCTAAAGAGGCATCAGCGTGTCTCGGGGAACTGAACGTCCGCACCAATCGGGTCGACGTCCATTTGCTGGATGTGCCAGTCATTACCCACTTCTGGCGCGATCAAATCCTGCGTATCCGATGTCGAAAACGCAAGAACCGTGGGACCCGCTCCCGAAACGACCGCGGGCACGCCCACTGCACGGAGACGTTCTACCAGATGCGCGGTGGCCTGCATCGCAGGCGCGCGATAATGCTGATGGAGTCGATCTTCGGTGGCCGCGAGCAGAAGCCCTGGCTCCGGCCGCTGGGTCAGCGCTGCGATCAGCAGCGCGGCCCGGCCGGCGTTGAACGATGCGTCCTTGTGGGGCACGTCCTTCGGCAACAGTCCCCGCGCGGTCTCCGTGGCCAGCCGCGTCGACGGAACGACGACGACCGGGCGGATGCGCTCGTCGGGGACCAGTTTCACCATATGCGGCGCCCCCGTGTGGTCGGACCAGGCCACGGTCAGCCCACCGGCCAGGCAGGGGGCGACGTTGTCCGGATGGCCCTCCATCTCGGTGGCCAGCGCGAAAACCGCGCCGTCGGAAAGTTGTTCGCCCTCAGCCAAAGCGCGGGCGGCCAGGATGCCCGCGCAGACGGCCGCCGAGGAGGAGCCCAGTCCGCGCGCGTGCGGGATCCTGTTACGGCAGCGGAGAAGGATCCCGTCGGGCTGGGCCGCCCCCATGCGGTCGAACGCCGCCCGCATGGCCTTGACGACCAGGTGCCCCTCCCCGAGATCGACCTCCCCGGCGCCTTCGCCCTCGACGACCACGCGTGTCCCCGGCTCGTCGGTGAGCGTGGCCTCGACGTCGTCGTACAGGCTCAGGGCCAGCCCGAGCGCGTCGAATCCGGGCCCCAGGTTCGCCGAGGTCGCGGGCACGCGAATCTGAACCGTCCTCAACTCTGCCTCCGCGTGCTCGCCGTCAGGCGAGGTTGAGCGCCGCCGCGGCGGCGTGGACGTCGATGGGGATGACGACGGGCGCGGGCGCGCCGGAGATCGCCCAGTCGGGGTCCTTCAGCCCGTTGCCGGTGACCGTGCAGACGATGCGCTGACCCGGGTCGACGAGCCCCTGGGCGTGGGCCTGCAGGAGCCCGGCCACGCTGGCGGCGGAGGCGAGCTCGACGAAGACGCCCTCTTCCTGCGCCAGCAGCTTGTACGCCGCCGCGATCTGCCGGTCGGTCACCGCCTGGATGACGCCGCCCGACTCGTCGCGGGCCTCGGTGGCCAGCGACCAGGAGGCCGGATTGCCGATGCGGATGGCGGTGGCGATCGTGTGCGGATGGGCGACGGGCGCGCCCTGCACGATGGGCGCCGCGCCGCTGGCCTGGAAGCCGAACATGCGCGGCCGCTTGGCCGACACCCCGTCGGCCGCGTATTCCTGATAGCCCATCCAGTACGCCGAGATGTTGCCCGCGTTGCCCACCGGGATGCAGTGGATGTCCGGTGCGTCACCCAGCGTGTCGACGATCTCGAACGCGGCCGTCTTCTGCCCCTGGAGGCGGAACGGGTTGACCGAGTTGACCAGCGCGATCGGGTAGCTGGACGACAGCTTGCGGGTCATCTCCAGGCAGTCGTCGAACGACCCCTCGACCTGCAGCAGCGTGGCCCCGTGAACGAGCGCCTGGGCGAGCTTGCCCATGGCGATCTTCCCTCGCGGCACCAGCACGGCACAGGTCAGCCCGGCACGGACGGCGTAGGCCGCGGCGGAGGCCGAGGTGTTGCCCGTGGAGGCGCAGATGACCGCCTTGGCCCCCTCCTCGACCGCCTTGCTGATGGCCATGGTCATGCCACGGTCCTTGAAGCTGCCCGTCGGGTTGGCGCCCTCGACCTTCAGGTAGACGTCGCACCCCGTAAGAGCGGAGACGCGGTGCGCAGGCACCAGCGGCGTCCCGCCTTCGAGCAGCGTGATTACGGGCGTCTTGGAACTGACGGGAAGACGCTCGCGGTATTCCTCGATGAGGCCTCGCCACGACCTGCTCATGATGGCTCCCTACCTGCGGTGTTCGGCACAGAGTGTACGGGGTGCGGGCGACCGGCGCGGAGCCGTGTCCACCCGCCGGACACATCCATTGGACAGGCGCACTATTCAGGAAATTCTCAGCATCTCCCGATAAGGTCTCGGCAGGGGGTCACCACCATGGACGCGCGTCCTGCTTTGAGGCAGAACGACTATTCACCGATCGCGGCGCCGGAGCTCGGCGCCTGGTCACCCGCCCTTTCCGTGAGCGTGGTGATACCGGCTCACGGCGGGCAGGACAAGCTCGACCTGTCACTGGCGGCGCTGGCGGCGCAGACGTACCCGGACCACCTCATGGAGGTCCTGGTCGTCGACGACGGCAGCGAGCCTCCCGTCCGGCTGCCCGAGATCCGCCCGGTCAACACCCGCATCGTACGGGTGCGTGACGGATGGGGCATCTCCAACGCCGTCAACACCGGCGCCAAGGCCGCCGACGGCGAGATCATCCAGCGGCTCGACGCCGACATGGTGCCCTGCCGCGAGCACATCGAGGCGCTGGCCCGATGGCACCACGTGACGGACTACCTGGTCACGATCGGGATGAAGAAGTTCGTGGAGCCGCCGCGGGTCACGCCGCGCCAGGTCTACCAGGCGGGGCACCTGGGCGAGCTGTTCGACCTGGCCGGGGCCGTGTCGAGCTCCACCGAGGCGACGATCGCCAAGACCGACGGGCTGCGCAAGAGCCGCAATCCGTATCACGTATGCACAGGGCCGACCTTCGCCCTCCCCAGGGAGATCTTCCACGCCGTGGGCGGTCTCGACCCGACCGTGGCGCGCGGGGAGGACACCGAGTTCTCCTACCGGCTGGCCATGCACGGCGTGGTGTTCGTTCCCGACATGGACGCGCAGGCCGTGCACCTGGGGCTGCCCGCGCAGCACCGCGACAGGGAACGCGCCGTGCGGGCCGTGGAGCCGTACCTGGCGCACCGGATCCCGCTCCGCAGGGACCTGCGCAAGGACCAGGGGCGGCGGTGGCTGGTGCCGTACGTGGAGATCGTGCTCGACGTCACCGACACCTCGGAGTCGGTGGTGCGGCAGGCGGTGGCGGCGGCGCTGGACGGCAAGCTGCAGGACGTCGTGGTGACGCTGGTGGCGCCGTGGTCGCGGCTGAGCGACTCGCGCCGTTCCGTCCTGTCGGATCCGTGCTTCGAGATGCGGCTGATGCGCGACCTGTTCGCGCACGACGAACGCATCCGCCTGATCGACGAGGCCGCCCCGACACCCGCCCCCACGCCGTTCCGCTACCGCGGGCCGGTGGACGTGCCGCTGCATCGGGTGACGCTGGAGCGCATGATCGAGTCGGCGCAGAAGGATCTCACGGGCGTCCTGGTCGTCGACCTGGCCGACGGCCGCACGGCCCGCCTGGAGCGCACCTCGGCCCTCGGCCGCGCCGTCCTCCTCACCGACCCCGGAGCGGACCTGGACGACGTCATCGCCACCACCCACGGGGTACGCCACGAGCGCCCTGACCGCTTCTGGCCGGCCCCCAAGCAGCCCGAACCGGTGACCATCCCTGCGCCTGCGCCGGTGACGGTGTCCGTGGCGCCCTCGGAGAAGACGCTGCTGCGCCGCCTGAAGTCCGCCCTCCGCCCCAACTGACCGGCCGCACCAGGCGACCCGGCACAGGCGACCCGGCACAGGCAGCCCGGCGCAGGCAGCCCGGTGCAGCCGGCTCAGCCGCGGAGGCGCTTGCGCAGGGCGCGTTTCATCGTCGTCGACACCACGACACGGAGGCTCTGCTGGGCGCGGTCGGCGGCGGCCAGCCGGCGGCGTAACGTGCCGACCTCGCGCCGCAGCTCCACCGCCGACCTGCGCCAGCGCTGCGCCTCGTCCCGCCACCTGGTCACCTGCGCCCGCAGCCGCTCGGCCTCCTTGGCCAGCCGGGCCGCCTCGGCCTGGGCCTCCAGCCGGGCCCGGTACGCCCCCCGCCGCCCGAGCAGGGGCGCGGCCTCGGTGGTGAACCCGTACGTCTCGCCCTCCACCCAGAAGACGCCCGCCACCGTGTCCACCACGTCGTCCAGGTCCTCACCCGGGTCTGCCAGGAGGCGGGCCCTGGCGAAGGCGGACGTGCGTTCCAGGCGGGCCGCGACGACGCCCTGGGACGACTCGTGGAGCAGCACGTTCACCAGGCCCAGGCCCTCGCCGCGGGCCAGGTCGAGCAGGCGGGCGAGCGAGTCCTCGCCGGGGATCCAGCCGGGCGGCAGGCGCAGCACGAAGGGCACGGCCGGGTCGGCCGACTCCGTGGCCGACAGGATCACCCGCCCCTCGTACCGGTAATGGCCGTGGACCAGCACCAGGTCGAGGCCGGGGTCCTCCAGGGGCGCGCGGTGGTCGCGCTCGAGGGTGTCCCAGGGGCCGACGAGGAGCACGGACAGGTCGGGCACGGTGCCGGCGAGCAGCGCGTCCACGGTGGCCCGAACCGCTTCGTAGCCCGCCGTGCCGTCCACCGCCACGGTGACGTACGGGACCTTCCACTGCCGCCCTGGATGCCCGCGCAGCCAGCGGTACGACGGGATGCGATCGGCCACGAACGCGTGGCTCACCCGGTCGATCGGCTTCTTGTCGCGCATCCGCATGGTGGGCCCGAGGTGGTACGCGCGGGCCGCGGGCTCCGGCACGAAGACCGCGCCCGCCTGGCTGAGCCGGTAGCCCATCTCGGTGTCCTGGCCCAGGATCAGCTCGTCGTCCATCAGGCCCGCCGCCTCGACGAGGCCGGCGTTGACGGAGGTCGCGCCCCCGACGTGCAGGCTGAACGGGCGCTGGGGGTTGTCGGTGAGGCCGTCGGTGCGTTCGAGCAGCTCGATGATCCAGGTGTGCGGCTCGGCGGGCTCGAAGTGCTCCTCCAGGTCGCAGGGGAGCTCGGCGGGCAGTTCCGCGTCGGTGAACCGGATGCAGCCGGTCACGACGAGATAGGGGGCGGCGTGGTGCCAGCGCATGTGGGCCTCGATCGCGCCCGGGGTGAGCACCACGTCGGAGTCGAGCCAGTGGATCACGTCACCCGTCGCCTGGGCCAGGCCGGCGTTGCGGGCGCTCGCGCGCCCCGGCTCCGCGCAGACGATCAGGCGCGTGTCTTCGGGGCGGACGGCGGGCAGGCGCAGCGGGGGCGCGCTGGCGTTGTCGACGACGATGACCTCGGTCAGCTCCGCCGGGTACGTCTGCCCGGCCAGTCCGGCCAGCACGAGGTCGAGCTTGTCCTGCCCGCCGTAGGCCGGGATGACGACGCTGACCTTGAGCTCCGGGGTGAAGTCGCCGAGGAGGGGCCGGAGGATCCGGTAGTCGTTCCCGCGTACCCTCGCCGGCCCGGCGACGCCCGTCGTCATGCGGCTTCCATCAGCAGGCTCGGGCGGAAGCCGCGCCACTGGTTGACGGCCACCTTGAGGAAGTGGGCCAGCGGCAACTGCCAGGTGTGCTCGTCACTGAGCCCTCTGCGCAGGACGTAGCCCAGTCCGTGGGTACGGTAGACGCGCGCACCGGCCTTTTGCGCCGCTTTCAGGAATTCAAGATCGACCGCTCGGGGTAACCCGGGAAATCCGCCTATTTCCTGAAATTTCTCTCGAGACACCATGATCGTCCCACCGGCCACATGATCGGCCCAGACCTCGCTCGGATACGCCGCCCCGCTGGCGAAGGTCGTACGCCGGACCGTCGCCCGTAACGGCTCCAGATAGAAGAACTCCGCCGTCGTGCCCACCACGTCGGCCCCCGAGTACGACAGCGCCATGAACAGATCGCCCAGGTGGCGCGGCCCGTACCAGTCGTCGTCATCCCATTTGGCCAGGTAGTCGCCACCCGCCAGCGCCGCCGTCCGGTTGAGCACCTCGCCGAACGGCACGGACTCCGGCGCCTCGACCCATTTCACGGGCAGCGAGCAGGACTCGACCGGCTCGCGTACCTCCTCGAACCCCACCCCGTGCAGCCCGAGCAGCACCTCGGCCTCGACGTCCCGCTGCGCCTCCATCTGGGCCAGCGCCGCCCCCACCATCCTTGACCGCTTGCTTGACATGACGATGCTGATCTTGGGCCTGTCGACGGGGTGCGCCAGGCGGCGCAGGCGTACGCTGTGCTCCTCCCTGCGCAGGTCGGCCAGCGAACGCGGGCTGCCGTCGGCCGCGTGAGCGAGCCAGTCGCGGTCGGTGAGCAGCGCGGAGAGGCCGGCGGGCACCCACGGCGCCGCCCGGTCGGCGGTCAGCGGGATCCCGGCCGCGGCCAGGCTCAGCAGACCGTCCAGGGGCACCTCGGCGGCGGGCCACTCGATCTCCAGGCCGCGGAGCGGGCGCAGCGCCGGCACGTCGGGCGGCTGCCCCTCGACCGCCCAGCCGCCCTCGGACCAGTGCAGGCGGGCCAGCCCCTTCTCCGCCGTGCGGGCGAAGCCGCAAGGGGTGATGGACATAAGCCTCCTTGAGACTCGGTCGGCGCCTACCTTACGCCGGTTTTACTGACAGGTAGAGCCTTCCGCCGCATTCCGCGGGCCCTGAGCCGCAGGTTAAGGCGGGATGATTCTCAGTTTTCCTCCAGGAACCTGTGGCACGGTAGGGATCGGTGTTGATTAAGGTGTCAATAATCCCGTGTTGTCCGTGACGCCTCTGATGTCCGTCAAGCGTTGAACTACGAAAGGTATGCGCGGATGCTCTCGCCCCGCCGGCTGGCGGCGACCGCCGCAATCCTTGCCGCTCTGGCCGTCGGCGTGCTCGCCCTGCTCGTGCTCGCCGGCCTGATCACCCTCGGCGCGGCCGCGGCCACGGTGGCCTTCCTGGTCGCGCTGGCGGCTCTCGCGTTCCTCACGCTCACCGTGCGCCGCCTCGACGGCAAGGCGCACCGGATCGACCTGCGGATCAAGAAGTACGAGGCGGAGCTGGCACGGACCACCACCGCTCTGAAAAGCATCGAGACCAGGCTGGACCTCCTGGTGCAGGCCGTCGAGGACTCGGCCGCCCGGCGGGCCGACGACCTGGGCGCGATCCTGGCCTCGCTCGGGGAGGACCGGGTGAACGCCATGGCCCGGGCGCGAGAGGTGGAGGAGCTGCGCGAAGAGGTTCGCGCGCTGGCCAGGGACTCCGTATGACGCGGGTCAGGCACAACGACTACGGGGTGCTGCGGCCGCCCGCGCTGGGGGCGTGGGAGCCCTCGCTGCGGGTCTCGGTGGTCATCCCGGCCTACAAGTGCGCGGAGGCGCTGGGGCGTACGGTCGCGGCGCTCGCGCGGCAGACGTACCCGGCCGAACTGATGGAAGTCGTGGTCGCGGACGACGGGAGCGAGCCGCCGCTCGACGTGCCGGGCGCTCGGGTCGTACGGGTCGCCGACGGATGGGGGCGCGGCGCGGCCAGGCAGGCGGGGCAGCTCGCCGCCACCGGCGACGTGATCCACTGGCTCGACTCCGACATGCTCCTCGCGGACGACCACATCGAGGCGCACATGCGCTGGCACCACCTGATCGACCACGCGGTGGTGATCGGGGACACGTGGTTCGTGGAGCGGCCGGGCGAGGAGGGCGTCCAGTCCGAGTACGTGACCAGGACCTTGGAGTCCTCCAGGCGCCTCAAGGACGCGGGCCCGACCGCGTACCTGCTGCACACGGGGGCGTCCTCGTCCGTACGGGCCGAGCTGCTGCGTGCGGCGGGCGGCGTGGACGCCTCCCTGAACATGGCCGAGGACACCGAGCTCGGCTGGCGGCTGGCCCAGGCGGGTGCGGTGTTCATCCCCGACGCGGAGGCCAGGGCCTGGCACGTCGGGCCCTCCACCGTGATGCTGCGGGAGAAGGACGTGCACCGGCACAACTGGTCCTACCTCGGGGATCTCATCCCGGATCTGCGCTGGCTGCGCAGCCATCCCCGGCGTCACTGGCGGGTGCCGTACGTGCGGGTCGTCGTGGCGGCGACCACCTACGAGGAGACGCGGGCGACCGTGGACTCGGCCCTCGCGGGCACCCTCACCGACGCCGCCGTGACGCTCGTCGGCCCCTGGGACCAGCTGACGGACGAACGCCGCTCCAACCTGGACGACCCCTTCCTCGACCTGCGGCTGCTCCACAACCTCTACGCCCATGAGCCTCGGGTGTCGTTCGCGCAGAGCGTACCCGCCTCCGCCACGCCGGCCCCCTTCCTGCTCAGCGTGCCCGCCGGGTGGGTGCTGGGCGCCGACACCCTTTCCCGGCTCGTACGCCACGCGGAACGCGACCTGCTCGGCCTGGTCAGCGTCGCGCTGTCGGAGAGCGCGTCCGGGGTCGTGGCCGCCCGCCTGGAGCGCACGGCGGCCTTCGCCCGCGCCGCCCGGTTCGAGGGCGCGGCCGATGACCTGGTGGACGAGATGTTCGGGTCCGAGTGGGTCAGCGGGAGCGAGTACGGCTTCGCCACGGCGGAGGAGGCCGAACCGCTGGCCGGAGACCCGGCGAAATGGCGGGCGCTGGCCGGGGAGCGGCTGGCGGAGGTCAAGAAGCTGCGCGCGCAGGTGCAGCGGCTCGCGGCCGAGGTCGAGCGGCTGTCCGCCGAGCCTCCTGCCGATGATCGGGAGGACCGGGGCGGGTTGGGCTCGCTGATCAGACACCTGCGGAGCGCCGGATGATCCGGAAGTTGCTGGCGGAGCTACGCGGAGCGCGCGTCTTCTTCGCCGGGATCGATGACATTGCCCCGATCTACGCCGACGCCGGCCGGGACGTCGTGGACCTCGATCGGGACCTGCTGGAGCCATCCGCCGAGCCGGCGCAGGCGGATGAGGTTCTGGTGCTGGCCAGGACGCCGGCCGACCTGCGCAGGATCGCGACGCTGCACAAGCTGCTGCCGCAGGCCGGGCGGGTGGTGGTGGCGGTGCTGGACACGCCGGCCTCCCACCCGGCGCCGGTGCCCATGCCGACGCCCGCCCACCGGTGGCGGTCCTTGACCGATCTGCGGGTGTACCAGCCCAAGAACCGGGTCTGGGTGGTCGATGCCCGCTTCTCCGCGTCCACGCCCGCGGGCCGTACCGTGACGGCGACGGCGCGGGCGTTCGCTGGACACCGCCTCGACGTCATCGCGGCGCCCGCGGCGGCGATCGCGGGCGTCGGGGCGGCGGACTGGCGGCCCGGCGACCCGAACGCGACCCCTGCCGAGATCACGGGGCCGGTGCCTGAGCGGGTGGGCGCGCCGGGCAGCGACGTGGTGCTCCGCACGCTCGGGCACCCGTCGGTGGAGCACGCGTTCGACGCCGACCAGGCCGCAGCGGCCGGTGGTGGCTCTGCGAGGGGCCTCTCGCCCCTCCGCTCCGCCGGACGCCCCCGGGACGCGGGTGGCACGGCGACGCCCGAGCCCGGCCCGGCGCAGGTCAACGGCGACAAGGGCAGGGTGGCGGCCGCCGACGGCGCAGGAGCGTCCCACGCCGGCGGCACGGATCTTGCGGCAAGGGCAGAGGGCGCGGAGCTTGCGGCACGGGCCGACAGCGCCGAGCCCACAGCGCAGGCCCATGGCGCCGAGCCCCCGGCACAGGCCGACAGTGCCAACCCCGCAGCACGGGCCGACGGCGTCCGGAGTGGCGCGCAATCCCGCGCGGGGCGGGCCGGCGCGGCGGGCGGGGGCGGGATCGGGGCGTCCGCCGACGACGAGGTCGTCGAGTGGGCCGGTGACGAGAAGCCGATCGAGCGGCCGACGCTGCGGGCCGTGAGCTGGGAGCGCCTGGGCCGCCCCGGGATGGGCGACTCGCCGCTGACCGACCCCGACGTGCTGGGCGAGCCGTCCATGATCCCGCCCGTGGACGAACGGCTCGTGAACCCCCAGGGTTTCGTCACCACCCCGTCACGCGGCATGGCGTCGCTGGCCGAGCGGGACGGCCGCTGGTCGGTGGTGCAGGACGGGAAGGTCATGACGTCGTTCGCCGAGTCGGGCGGTGTCACCGACGCGGACGTGGCCAGGTTGCGGCAGATCCGCGGCGTCGAGGTCGACTGGCGGCACGCGCACAGCGGCCCGCTGGCCGCCGTACGGGTGCTGGCCGGGCTGGCCGCCGCCGGGGTGCCGCTGCGTGCGCGGACGGTGCCGCGCTGGGCGGGCGCCCTGGGCGACGAGATCATCGGGCTCATCGAGCGCTGTCCGGACCTCTCCGACGACCTGCGGCGCGAGGAGCACAGCATCCGCCTGCGCCGCGCCGCGCTCCGCACCCACGGCGTGGCCGCACGATGGGAGCAGCTCGGCGCCCCCGCCCCCGCTCCCCCGCTCACCTCGGTCCTGCTGGCGACCCGCCGTACTGACATGGTGTCGTTCGCGCTCGACCAGGTCGCCCGCCAGCGCGGCGCGCAGCTCGAGGTGGTCCTCGCCCTGCACGGCGTCCCCAAGAACCACCCGGACGTGGCCAAGGCGATCGAGGCGTTCGAGCGCCCGCTGACCGTGCTTGAGGCCGACCAGCAGGCCGTGTTCGGCGAGGTGCTGAACGACGCGGCCGCGCGGGCCTCGGGGTCGTTCCTGCTGAAGATGGACGACGACGACTGGTACGGCCCCGACTTCCTGTCCGACCTGCTGCTGGCGCATTCGTACTCGGGCGCCCAGGTGGTCGGCACGGTGCCGGAGTTCGTGTACCTGTCGTCCATCGACGTCACCGTGCACCGCAAGCAGGTGACCGAGCAGATCACCAGCTTCGTCGCCGGGGGGACGATCCTGGTGGAGCGGTCGGCGTTCCAGGCGGTGGGCGGGTTCAGGCCGCTGCGGCGCTCGGTGGACACGCAGTTCCAGGAGGCCCTGCAGGCGGCCGGCGGGCAGATCTACCGTACGCACGGGCTCGGCTACATCCTGCGCAGGGGCCCGGCGGCCAACCACACCTGGCAGGAGCCGATCGGGACGTTCCTGCAGCGCAACCGACAGCAGTGGCGCGGCTTCCGCCCGAACGCCCTCATGGCCATGGACGGGACCCCATGACAGGCATTCCGCGCATCCGGCACAACGACTTCGGCGTGCTCACCCCGCCCGCCCTGGGCGAATGGGAGCCCACGCTCACCGTCACCGTCGTCATCCCGGTCCACGACCGCCAGGAGACGCTGGACCTCACCCTGGCCGCCCTCTCCGCCCAGAGCTATCCCGAGCACCTCATCGACGTCGTCGTCGTGGACGACGGCAGCACCACCCCGCTCCGCCTGCCCGAGATCGTCCCGGCGAAGACCACGCTGATGTCCAGCCCGCCCGGCGGCTGGGGCCGGGCCTGGGCCGTGCAGGCGGGCCTGGACGCCGCGACCGGCGAGGTGGTGTTCGTCCTGGACGCCGACATGGTCCCGCACCGGCGGCACGTGGAGGCCCAGCTCCGCTGGCACCACCTGGCCCCGTACGTGGTGGCGCTGGGCTGGATCGACTTCACCGCCGCCACCGACCTCCCGACGCAGGAGCAGGTACGCCGGGCGCTGGAGACGGGGGCGGAGGGCGAGCTCTTCCCCCTGGCGCCGCACCGCCACGACTGGGCCGAACGGATCATCCACGACCACGACGGCCTGCGCACCGCCTCCAGCTCGCTGGCCACCCGCGTCCACGTGGGCGCCACGGTGTCCTACCCGGCCGCGCTGCTGCGCTCGATCGGCGGCATGGACACGTCCCTGGTGCTGGCCGAGGACACGGAGCTGGGCTACCGCCTCACGCAGGCGGGCGCGGTGTTCGTGCCGGACCCGGAGTCGCGTGCGTGGCACGTCGGGCTCCCGACGGCGATGCGCGACTTCGCGGCGCTGAAGCGGTACAACGACCCGTACATCGCCGACCGGGTCCCCTACCGGCGCTACCTGCGCGCCGACGCCGGCCGCCAGTGGCTGGTGCCGTACGTGGACGCGACGGTGCAGGCGGGCACGTACGAGGACGTCCGGGCCACGGTCGACGCCCTCCTGGCGAGCTCGCTCCCGGACATCAGGGTCACCGTCCCCGGACCCTGGGAGGCGCTGGACGACGGGCGCCGCTCCCCGCTCGCCGACCCGTACCTCGACCTGCGCCTCATCCACGCGAACTTCGCCCACGACCCCCGCGTCCACCTGGCCCCGCCCCTCGAGGGCACGCCCCCGTTCCGGCTCTCGGTCCCGCCCGGCTGGGTGCCCTCGAAGGACACGGTGGAACGCCTGGTGGCGTACATGGAGGAGCACGACCTGGGGGCCCTCTGCGTGGCCCTGGAAGAGACGGCGGCGGGCGTCACGCTCGCCCGCCTGGACCGCACGGCCGCACAGTCCCGGGCCGCGCTGGTGGCCGCGCCGGACGACGACTGGGACGACCTCGTCGACGCCCTTTTCGGCCTGGAATGGCTGGACGGGGAGAGCTGGGGCTTCACCCGACGCCCCGCCGTCTATCCGCCGCGCAAGAGGCCGCTCCCGGAGCTCGACCGGGTCGCGGCCGAGCACGACAAGGAGATCGCCCTCTATCGCAGGCGCGTGGCCGCGCTACGGGCGGAGATCGCCCAGCTGCGGCGCGAGGCGGGCAAGAACGGCCGGGACGCGGCCCGCTGGCGCGAGAAGGCGGAGTCCTGGCGCAGGGAGGCGGTCCGCCTCGCCCGCGCCCAGAACCGCACGGTGCTCAAGAGAGCCGTCCGGAAGGTCCGCGGCCTGGCCTTCCCCGACGCCTAGAGCTCTTAGGCGTCGGTGGCCTGAGGCTAGTCGTCGCCCTCGACGCGCATCACGCTGGCCACGGCGCGGACGATGTCGAGCTCCCGCAGCTCCTCCATGGTCGCCGAGAGCGCCGCGTCGGTGGCGCGGTGGGTGACGATGACGAGCTGGGCGTCGTCGCCGTGCCCCTCCTGGCGCACCGTCTGGATCGACACGTCGTGCTTGGCGAACAGCTCGGCCACCCGCGCCAGCACGCCCGGCTTGTCGGCCACGTCGAGCGCCACGTGGCAGCGCGTGACCGTGTCGCCCATGGGGTGGGCCGCCAGGTCCGCGTACGTCGACTCCTCCGGCCCGCGCGTGCCCGCCAAGCGGTTTCTCGCGACGGCCACCAGGTCGCCCAGGACGGCGGAGGCCGTGGGCGCGCCACCCGCCCCCTTGCCGTAGAACATGAGCTGCCCCGCCGACTCCGCCTCCACGAAGACCGCGTTGTACGCCTCCCGCACCCCGGCCAGCGGATGCGTCCGGGGGAT
Organism: Nonomuraea sp. NPDC050786; assembly: GCF_040654115.1. NCBI lineage: Bacteria > Bacillati > Actinomycetota > Actinomycetes > Streptosporangiales > Streptosporangiaceae > Nonomuraea > Nonomuraea sp. NPDC050786. The sequence continues at coordinate 149,820 of NZ_JBFAHJ010000021.1, read as the reverse complement.
CATCGCCGGGTGCACCCGCACCCCGAAGGAGCGGCCGTCGTCGGAGCGGGCGCAGATGGCCAGCAGCTTGATGACGTAGCCCATGGCCTTGGCCGAGGCCACGTCAGTGGCGGTGATCTCGGTGATGCCCTCCCGGTGCACGTCGGCGGCCGTGACGCGGCTGTGGAAGGCGAGGCCGGCCAGGATGGCGGCCTTGGCGGCGGCGTCGAAGCCCTCGACGTCGGCCGTCGGGTCGGCCTCCGCGTAGCCCAGGGTCTGGGCCTCCTCCAGGGCGTCGGTGAAGGACGCCCCGGTCGTGTCCATCTTGTCGAGGATGTAGTTGGTGGTGCCGTTCACGATGCCAAGCACCCGCTTGACGCGGTCGCCGGCCAGCGACTCGCGCAGGGGGCGCAGCAGCGGGATGGCGCCGGCCACGCTGGCCTCGAAGTAGAGGTCGCCATTGCCCTTCCTGGCGGCCTCGTGCAGGGTGGCGCCGTCCTCGGCCAGCAGCGCCTTGTTGGCCGTGACGACCGACTTGCCCCTGGACAGGGCCGAGACGATCAGCGTGCGGGCGGGCTCGATGCCGCCGATGACCTCGATCACGATGTCCACGTCGTCGCGCGTGACCAGCGCCTCGGCGTCGGTCGTGAACAGCTCGGGGTCGATCTCCACGTCGCGCTTGCGGCCGAGCCGGCGCACCGCGACCCCGGCCAGCTCCAGCGGGGCGCCGATGCGCGCGGCGAGGTCGGCGGCCTGATCGTGCATGAGCCTGATGACCTGCGTGCCGACGACGCCGCAGCCCAGGAGGGCCACCTTCAGCGGTTTCACAGCTGTCCCCTCAACAGGTCGTCCTCGGTCTCGCCCCGCACGATCACCCGTGACTCGCCGCCGGAGACGGCGACCACGGCGGGCTTGGGCAGGTAGTTGTAGTTGCTGGCCAGCGAGCGGCAGTAGGCGCCCGTCGCGGCCACCGCGATCAGGTCGCCGGGCGCCAGGTCGGCGGGTAGGTGGAAGTCGCGCACGAGGATGTCGCCGCTCTCGCAGTGCTTGCCGACCAGGCGGCTGAGCATCGGCTCGGCGGTGCTCTCGCGGCTGGCCAGCACGGCGGTGTACTCGGCGCCGTAGAGCGCGGTGCGCACGTTGTCGCTCATGCCGCCGTCGACGCTCACGTAGGTGCGCAGGCCCTCGACGTCCTTGATGGTGCCGACCTCGTAGAGGGTGATGCCCCCGGGGCCGACGACGGTGCGCCCCGGCTCCACGGTCAGCCGGGGCACGGGCAGGCCGGCGTCCTTGCACACCTTGGTGACGATCTCGCGCAGGCTGTCGGCCAGCTCCTTGATGTCGGGAGCCTCGTCACCCTCCACGTAGGCGATGCCGTAGCCGCCGCCGAGGTCGAGCTCGGGGAGCACGACGCCGTGCTCCTCCTTGATCTCCACGAGCAGCGCGGTCAGGCGCCTGGCCGCCACCTCGAACCCGGCCGTGTCGACGATCTGGGAGCCGATGTGCGAGTGGAGCCCGACCAGCTCGAGCTGCGGGAGCGCGAGGACGCGCCGCACGGCCTCGGCGGCCGCCCCGGTGTTGAGCGACAGGCCGAACTTCTGGTCGTCGTGCGCCGTCGCGATGAACTCGTGCGTGTGCGCCTCGACCCCGGTGGTCACCCGGATCATCACCTTGGGCCGCTTGCCCAGCTCCTGGGCGAGGTAGCCGAGCCGGGCGATCTCCTCGTACGAGTCGGCCACGATGTGCCCGACCCCCGCCTCGAGCGCCCTGGACAGCTCGGCGAGCGACTTGTTGTTGCCGTGCATCGTGATGCGCTCCGGCGGGAAGCCGACGCTGAGCGCGACCGCCAGCTCGCCGCTGCTGGCCACGTCCAGGCCGAGCCCCTCGTCGCGGAGCCAGCGCACGATCTCCTTGCACAGGAACGCCTTGCCCGCGTAGTGGACCTCGGAGCCGGCGAAGGCCGTGGCGTAGTCGCGCATGCGCGAGCGCACGTCGGCCTCGTCGAGCACGTAGAGCGGCGTGCCGTGCTCGCGGGCCAGATCGCGCACGTCCACGCCGCCGACAGTGAGCGCGCCATCGGTCCGGGTCGACGTTCGCGGCCAGATCGCGGGGTTGATCCGGTTGAGATCGGCGGGCGCCACCGGCGGGCGCTCGTGGGGCAGCATCTCGGCATGCCGGTCCCCGGCGGGATGGACGAATCGGCTCACCCGATCGAGGCTATCGGAACCGCAAGTAAGCCATGACCCACTGACCACGTATCGAGACGCGATCAAGCTCCCCAAGGGATATTTTTACGATTTTTCGCCATTTGGCCGGATATTTTCTGCTCAGATTCGCGCAGGTCCGGGCAGCACACCCCGTACGGCCTCCGCCAGCCGCACCCGCGCCGTGTGCACCGGCCCCGGCGGCTCGTCGCCGACCGGCACGGCGGGCGCGCGCTCGTGCGCGTCGTGATAGGCCAGCGCCAGCCGCACGAGGTACGTCTCCCACCCCGGCTCCCTGCTGACCGTCCGCCCCGGGATTTCGGCCAGCGCCCGCAGCACCCGCCGGTCGTACGGATCGTCGAGCAGCTCGCCCCGGAAACCCTCGGACGCCACCCCGAGCTCCCGCGCCCACCGGAGCACCGCGCAGGCCCGCGCATGCCCGTAACGCACCACGAACCCAGGGTTGTCCCAGGTGCGGGGGAAGTCCGGCCAGCCCGGCTCGGGGATGTCGGCGCGCTCCACCGACATCGACTCCAGCAGCGCGCCGGGCACCGCCACGGTGATCCGCAGCAGGCCGTCGCCCCGCACCTCCACGCCGGCCACCCCGGGCACCGCCCGCACCTGGTCGGCGAGCATGTGTGCGGGCAGCCGCCGCCGCAGGGCCGCCGCGGAGACGTACACCGCCTCCCGCTCCCACGAGCCCTCTGGCGCGGGCGGCTCCCCCAGCACGCCGGCCAGCTCCCGTGCGATCACACCGTCGACTCTAGATGAGCGCGTGGGGCTCCGCCGAGCCGTACTCGACCAGCTGGGCCGCACCGAGCAGCCGGCTGTCCTCGTCGCGCACCCGCACGTAGCCGAACCGGTCGGCCGAGAACACCTTGATCCCGTCCGTGCGGCACTGCCGCATGAGCACCTCGTCCCACCCTTCGGTGAGGTCGGCGAAGCCCACCTCGCGCAGCGTGTTCCGGCGGGCCAGGAGGGTCGCGCCGACGATCTCGGGCACGTACGTGTACTCGGCGTCGGGCTGCTTGATCAGCGTGGCCCGGGCCTTGCGCAGGTGGGCGTAGAAGGCGGCCTTGCCCACGATGTCGGCGGTGCTGAAGAGGAAGGCCCGCTTGAGGTCGGTCAGGTAGTGCGCGCCGTACATGTCGCGCGGGTCCATGACCGCCACCAGGTCGGCCTCGCACAGGTCGATGCCGGCGCCGAGCATCGCGCCCACGGTCATCTCCGGGCGCGGCAGGCGGTGGACGACCTCCACGTCGGGCAGCACGTCGCGGGCCCGCTGCTCCGACTCGGGCGGCCCGATGATGATCAGCTGGTCGATCCCGGACTGCTTGGCGACCTGCGCCAGCGCGTGCTCCATCAGGTACGGGTCCGTGACCGGCAGCAGGACCGAGGTGTTGAGCGTGGCACGGGCGCTGGGCAGGCCGATCGCGTCCAGCAGCTCGTCGACGCGCTCGGTCATCGTGCCCATCTGGTACGCCCGCCGCAGCGCCACGTGCGCCCGCCGGGTGTCGGGGTCGGCGCCGATGGACGTGCCGCAGGCGGCGAGCTCGGCCAGCCGCCACTGGGGCGTGCCGGGCGGGCACTCCACGCCGGCCGGCCACCGGTAGGACGTCAGCACGTCAGGGTACGTCAGGTGCTCGGGCAGGAGCTGGTCGAGCGTGAGCACCCGGTCGATGCGCCCGCTGGAGAGCGGCAGCGGGTTGTGCACCCTGGGCTGGATCCCGAACTGCAGCCGCGGCCAGGCCACCGTGAGATCGGTCGTGAACCGGTGCTCGAACAGCTCCGCCGCCGCGGCGTACTCGGCCACGTCACCCTGCGTGTGCCAGAAGACGGTGCGGATGCCGCGCTCGGCGCACCAGGCGAGCAGCGCCCTGAGCCCCTCACCCGGCTCGCCGGTGATCTCCTCGGCCCACGGCCCCTGCGTGACGGACTCGACCACCAGCAGGTGGGGCACCTCCAGCGGGAGGACCCTGGCGAAGTCGCGGGGCGTGAAGCCGGTCGTCTGCCGCCACTCGTAGCGCAGCAGCGCCTCGACGTGCGGGTCGGCGATCACCGCCGCCGTCAGGTGCGGCCGGGTGTTGGGCCCCGTCGGCACCCGGAAGGGCTTGAGCTTGAACGAGGCGCCCGCGACCGTCCTGGTCGTGCTGGTGGCCTGGAACGCGGCCCCCGGGCGCTCGTCCTTCGGCTTGACGGGCGCGGGCGGCCGGCGCGTGGGCGCGGTGGGCCGCTTGACGGGCCTGGCTGCGCCCTTGAGCCCCTTGGCCAGCCGCACCGGGTTGCTCTTGCCGCTCTTGAGGGCGTCGCCGAGGCGGTTCCAGCGGGCGACCTTGATCGAGGAGAGCTTCCAGTTGGCGACCTCGGCCTGGAAACGCTGCTCGGCCAGCTCCTTGCGGAGCTTTTCGGCGGTCGCCTCCTCGGCCGCGAGCCGCTCCTCGGCCTCGCTCAGCCGCTCGGCCAGGGCCCTGACCTCCTGGACGCTCTGCTCGGCGGCGGCCAGCTTGGCCTGGGCGGCGTCCAGCAGCCTGGCCAGCTCGGCCGCGCGCTCGGCCTGCGCGACGGCATCCCGCAGCGCCTTACGCGTGCTCTCTAGCTCTGTCGACAAATGGCCCTCCGCTCCCTCAGCCCGGCAAAGGATACTCTTTTGCCGCAAGCGTCTCGAAGGGATGAGATCCGGTGCAGTTCAACGTGCGACCCTATGTCTGCGGCGCTCTCGGCCGGATCGACACCGCCATGCTCGGCAAGCTGACCGCCGCGGGCCCGCGGGTCCTCCCGGCGCTCCAGTCGCCGCAGGCGGCGCTGTTCAGCTCCGCGCCGCTGCCGCCCTACCACCGCGCGGGGAACGCGTACGCGTTCTCCTGGGGCGAGCGCAAGCCCGCCGAGGCCGACGACTGGATGGCGGTGGCCGAGACGTACGAGACCCCCGGGCTGATCGGCGACGGCGAGCACGTCACGCTGCACGCGGGCGCTCTCGGGCTCGTGGACGTCTACTACGTGCGCCACGGCGACGCGGTCTACTTTTCGTCGCTGATCCAGCCGCTGCTCAGCCTGGTGCCGATCGAGATCGACTGGTCGGCGTGGGCCTCGATCATCCAGGTGACCTTCCCGCTGGGCGAGGCGACGCCGTACGCCGAGGTCAAGCGGCTGCCGGGGTCGAGCGCGCTGGTGTGGCGGCACGGCCGGGTCGCGGCCGAGCGCAGGCTGCCGCGCTGGCTGCGCACGGAGCCGTACGAGTCGTGGATCAGCCCCGGCGAGATCGTCGAGCTGCTGCACGAGGTCTACGAGGACTACGACGGGCGCAAGCTGCTCGTGCCGGTCAGCGGCGGCTACGACTCGCGGCTGCTCGCCAGCGTGGCCAAGGCCCGCGGGATGGACGTCGAGTCGTGGACGACCAGCCCCGACGACGGCACCGACACCGACATCGCGTTCGCCAGGTCGATCACCAGGGAGCTGGGCATCACGCACCGCGTGATCACCCAGGACGCCGCCGACTACCCGGACGACGCGGTCGAGGTGGCCCGCAGGCTCGAGTACCTCACGCCCCACCACGCCTGGTACGCGCCCTTCGCCAAGGAGGTGCACGGCGCGGGCCGGATCCTCGTCGACGGCCTGGCGGGCGGCCCGCTGCTGAAGAACTTCATGGTCAGCGGGGCCGCGCTGGAGGCCAGGACCCAGGCGGAGCGCTCCGCGGCCGTGCTCGGCTCGCTGTCGCTGGGGGCGCCCTCGCAGCCGTTCCTGTCCAAGGCCGCCGCCCAGTGGATGGAGGAGACCGTGCGCGAGCAGTTCGCGGCCGCCACCTCCATGCTCCACGGGCACCGGGCCGAGCTGCCGCTCTCGGTGCTGCACACCCGGACCGTGCGCGGCATCGCCCGCTCCGCGGTCAACCTGGTGGGGCCCGAGGCGTCGTTCGCGGCGCCGTTCATCGACCCCCGCTTCTTCGACGCCGCGCTCTCGGTCGGCGTGGCACGCAAGGACAAGGGCCGCTTCTACCGCGAGGTGCTGCACGCGGCCAACCCGCGGGTGGCCGCGCTGCCCTCCACCAACGTGGTCAAGCAGCCCCTCCAGAGGGTGCCGCTGCGGTCCACGGCCGCCCCTGCCCGAAATTATGCGCACCGCATGCTGGAGACGGTGATGAGGCGGGTGCCCGGGCTGCTGTCGGAGGAGCTGCACGAGGTGATCGCCGGCGGCCCCGACGCTCTGACCAGGTTCAACGGGTGGAACGACCGCTTCTGGGTACGGGGATTGGTGCTCTTCGGGCTCTGGATCAGTGACGTCGAGAACGACGTCTCGGACCTTGCCCCACCTTTTTAGTTGAACTCACGGTAACAGGGCGATTACGTACGGATCTCGTGGGTATTAACCCCGGCACAGCAGAAGCGGGTTCCGGAAAGCCACCGGGCTGGTAGTGTTCGGCCCGTAAGCGCCGCACAAACGGGCACCAGATCACAAATCAGGTCTCGTTCAAGGGCAGTGGGGTTCGCAGGGATGACGACTCCACGCGGCGCGGTCACCAGATAAACGCCGGGGTAACCGGTGACTTCGTCCTGCCCACATCTCTTCCTGTGAGCGACATATGATCAACGCATCCCCAATGCCGGAGCCGATCTCCGAGGCCTTCGTCTCGGAGGATCCAGCCTGGTACAAGCGGGCGGTGTTCTACGAGGTTCTCGTCCGGGGGTTCAAGGACTCCAACGGCGACGGCACCGGCGACCTGCGCGGTCTCATCGAGAAGCTCGGCTATCTCGAGTGGCTCGGTGTGGACTGCCTGTGGTTGTTGCCGCTGTACGAGTCGCCGCTGCGCGACGGCGGTTACGACATCTCGGACTACATGAAGATCCTCCCGGACTTCGGCGACCTGGGCGATTTCGTGGCGCTGATCGAGAAGGCACACGAGCGCGGCCTGCGGATCATCACCGACCTCGTGATGAACCACACCAGCGATCGCCACCCCTGGTTCCAGGCGTCCCGGCACGACCCCGAGGGTCCGTACGGCGACTTCTACGTGTGGTCCGACCATCCCACGGGCTACCCGGACGCGCCGGTGATCTTCATTGGCGCCGAGGAGTCCAACTGGACCTACGACCCGGTGCGCAAGCAGTACTACTGGCACCGTTTCTTCCACCACCAGCCGGACCTGAACTATGACAACCCGGCGGTGCAGGAGGCCATGCTGGAGGTCCTGCGGTTCTGGCTGGACCTGGGCATCGACGGTTTCCGGCTGGACGCGGTCCCGTACCTGTTCGAGCGCGAGGGCACGGCGTGCTCCGGGCTGCCGGAGACGCACGCGTACCTCAAGAAGGTCAGGGCCGAGGTGGACCGGCTCTACCCCGACCGGGTGCTGCTGGCCGAGGCCAACGGCTGGCCCGAGGACGTGGTGGAGTACTTCGGCGACCCCACCACGGGGGGCGACGAATGCCACATGGCCTTCCACTTCCCGCTCATGCCGCGCATCTACATGGCGGTCAAGAAGGAGACCCGCGAGCCGATCTCCGAGATCATGTCGCGCACGCCCAAGCTGCCGGAGAAGGCGCAGTGGGGCATCTTCCTGCGTAACCACGACGAGCTGACGCTCGAGACGGTGACCGAGGAAGAGCGCGACTACATGCACAAGGAGTACGCCAAGGACCCGCGCATGCGGGCCTACCTGGGCATCCGCCGGCGGCTCGCCCCGCTGCTCGACAACGACCGCGACCGGATCGAGCTGTTCACCGCGCTGCTGCTCAGCCTGCCCGGCTCGCCGGTCATGTACTACGGCGACGAGATCGGCATGGGCGACAACATCTGGCTGGAGGACCGCGACTCGGTCCGCACGCCGATGCAGTGGAGCCCCGACCGCAACGCCGGGTTCTCCTCGGCCGACCCGGGACGGCTCTACCTGCCCGCGGTCATGGACCCGATCTACGGCTACCAGGCGGTCAACGTGGAGGCCCAGCAGCGCCACGAAGGCTCGCTGCTCCACTTCACCCGCAAGATGCTGGAGATCCGGCGCAAGCACCCGGTGTTCGGCGTGGGGGCGTACACGGAAATGTGGTCCTCGAACCCGTCCGTGCTCACCTTCGTCCGCGAGGACCGCGACGACATCATGCTCTGCGTGAACAACCTGTCGAAGTTCCCGCAGCCGGTCGAGCTGGACCTGCGCAGGTTCGAGGGCATGGTCCCGGTCGAGGCGCGGGGCGGCGTGGAGTTCCCGCCGATCGGTCAGCTGCCGTACCTGCTCACGCTGCCGGGGCACGGCTTCTACTGGTTCGCGCTGAAGAAGACCGAGCTGACGAGGGACAGCGGCTCTCTCAGCGGGATGTGACCGGCACCTGGGCACGGGCCGCGCGGCGGGCGGGAATGAGCGCCACCGCGAGGGCCGTGCCCACGGCCACCACGACGGCGACGACCAGCGTCAGGGCAGAGGGCGCCCGCCCGATGCCCGCGCCGACGCCGCTCGTGTGGCCCTGCAGGTCGATCAGCCCGGTCACGACGGACATGCCCGCCGCGGCGCCCGCGCCGACCCCGAGCACGACCAGCAGCCCCGTGCCCGTCACGAGCGTGGCCATGACCTGGCGCGGCGTCAGCCCCATGGCCTTCAGCACGGCCAGGTCGAACGCGTGGTCGCGCAGGCCGAGCGCGCTGGCGGTGAGCAGGTTGGCCAGGCCGATCAGCAGCAGCACGGCGATCAGCGCCACGATCACCACCCGGATGACCGACAGCCGGTCCGCCGGGTTGACCGCAGCCTGGACGTCCAGGCCCTCCGCCGACTCGGCCAGCAGCCGCCCGCGCACCTCCGCCTTGTCGGCGCCCGGCTTCAGGGCGAGCGCGTAGAACTCCGGCGGCACCGAGTCCTTGGCCGCCAGGCTGTCCAGCCCCACCGAGATCACTTCGCCGTCGAGGTCGGGCTCGACGGTCCTGCCGACGATCCTGACGATCAGCGGCGTGCCGCCCACGGTCAGCCGCACCCGGTCGCCGATCTTCACCCCCAGCAGGTCGAGCAGGCCCTGACCGGCCACCGCCTCGCCCTGGCGGGCGTACATGCGCCCCTCGACCACGGGGAACGGGTACGGCTCCGTGGAGCTGCCGATGGCCCGCACGCGGACCGAGCGGCCCTCGCCGGGGGCCAGCGCGTTCACGTCGGTGCCCGGGTAGACCTGGGCCACGTCCTGGTCGAACTCGGCGATGTGCTGGGCGGCGGCCGGCTCCAGCTTGCCCGGCCTGACGTACAGGCTGGCGTGCTGGCCGACCTGCTCGGGGTGGTCGGCGAAGTTGTCCAGGGTGGCCCAGACGCCGAGCCCGATCGTGATCATCATCATCGGCACGGCCAGCCCGAACGCCGTCAGGAACGCCGGCACCCGACGGGTGAAGGCGTCCCTGGTGCCGAGGACGAGGGCGGGCGGGAGGCGTACCAGCAGGGCCAGCCGGGCGAGCCTGGACAGGTGGCCGCGCGGCGGCAGGGCGGGCGCGGCGGGGATCGGCGGGGTGCGGCCGCCGCGCCACGCGGGCACTCCGACCGCGGCCAGCACCATCAGGGCCGTGCCCGCGACGATGGCCAGCACCGGGATGGGCGCCACGGACGTCGCGCCGAGCACCGCCGCCGTGACGCCCCAGCCCACCACGGCGCCGATCGCAACGCCGAGCAGGCCGAGCGCGCCGTGCTCGACCAGGAGCAGCAGCGCGATCTGGCCCTTGGTGAAGCCCATCGACTTGAGCGTGGCCAGGTCGCGGAGCTGGCCCAGCACCCGGCCACCGGCGGCGTTGGCCAGCGCGAGCGCGGCGGCCACGAGCCCGACCACGCCGAACAGCGCCAGGAGCGTGCCCAGCAGCCGGTTGTCCAGCTCCATGGCGGCTCTGACCTCGCGCCAGGTGTAGACGCGCTGGAGCTTGTCCTCCAGCATGACGACCACGCGCTGTGAGACGACCTTCGTGGCGTCGGGGTCGGCCAGGCGCAGCCCGGTCACCCACTCGCTGTGGCCCAGCATGGGCTCGATCCGGTCGAGCATGGCGGGCAGCACGTAGGCCAGGCCGGGTGTCCACTGCGGGTAGAAGCCCTGCTCGGCGGAGTCGGCGATGCCGCGTACGTACAGGGTGTGGCGCTTGCCGCTGAGCGCGATGATCGTGAAGGGCGCGCCGATCCTGAGCCGCAGCGAGGTCGCGAAGGAGCGCTCGACGACCACCCCGTCCGGCTGCGAGGCGTCCAGCCACCTGCCCTCGGCCACCACCGGGTGCGCCACCTGCGGCGGCGTGGCGGGCATCGCGCGCAGCGCCGCGGGCTCCTTCTTGCCGTCCTGCGCCACCGTCACGGGCGCCGACCGGTACGGCCCCGCCACCTGCGTCACGCCGTCGATGCCGCCCAGGGACACCTGGGGGCTGTCGTCGGTGTAGAGCCAGACGTGGGCGCCGTCGGTCTGGGCGAACAGGCTCCGCCACGGGTTGGTGCTGTCCTCGAGCAGGGTCGCGGCGGTGATCAGCGCGGCCACGATGCCGGCCACGGTCAGCACGGTGAGCACCGCCTGAGCCTTCCTGGCCCGCAGGTCGGCCTTGATCCACCGGCTACCGGCCAGAGTCGCGCTCATCGGAGGTCGATCACCTCGCCGGCCGTGCCCGTACGCCTGCGCGCGATGCGGCCGTCGTCCACGATCTCCCCGTCGAACAGGGAGACCACCCGGTCGGCCAGGCTGGCGACGCGGGCGTCGTGGGTGACCATGACGATCGTCTGCCCCTTCTTGTGGACGTCGCCGAGCAGGCGGAGCACGTCGCGGGTGTTGCGGCTGTCGAGGTTGCCGGTGGGCTCGTCGGCCAGCAGCACGCTCGGCTGGTTGGCCAGCGCCCTGGCGAGCGCGACCCGCTGCTGCTCCCCGCCGGAGAGCTGGGCGGGTGAGGCGTCGGCCCGGTCGTTGAGGTTGAGCGCGCCGAGCAGGCTCTCCCTGCGCTCGCGGGCCACCTTGGGAGAGGCCCCGGCGAGCAGTGCCGGCAGCTCGACGTTGTCGCCGACGGTCATGTTGGCGACGAGGTTGAAGAACTGGAAGACGAACCCGACCTTCTTGCGCCGCAGCAGCGCCCACGCGCTCTCGGAGAGCGTGTCGACCCGCTTGCCGTCGAGCCAGATCTCACCGCTCGTCCTGGTGTCGAGCCCGCCCAGCATGTGGACGAGCGTGGACTTGCCGGACCCGGAAGGACCCATGATCGCGACGAACTCACCCGGCTCCACCTGCAGGTCCACGCCGCGCACGGCAGGCACGGGCACTGCGCCATCCTGGTAGATTTTGACCAGATTGACCGTTTTCACAACCGTGCTCATGCCAGATCCTCCTGGCAACGCTCCAGCCAGTCAAGATCCGCCTGCAGGTGGAGCATGGCGCCCTCGATGAGGAGCGTCGCCACCCGGTCGGTCGGCGGTGTGCGGGCGAGGAGGTCGTTGAGATCGCTCATGAGCGACAGGTAGTGGCGGCGCTGCCGGCTGATCAGCACCATCCGGTCGGCGATGCCGGTGAGGGGGGCGAGCACGAGCTTCATGAAGAACTCGTCGCGCACCCTGGGCCCCTCCGTGGGCTCGTCCACCCACTCGGTGAGCACCTCGCGGCCCTTGGCCGTGAGGTAGTAGACCTTCTTGTTGGGCCGGTTGGACTGCTCGACGTCCACCGCCCTGATGAGGCCGTCCTTCTCCAGCCTGCCGAGCGTGACGTAGATCTGGCCGATGTTGGGAGAGGGATAGGCACTGCCGAACGTCTGCTCCAGCGCCTGTTTGAGCTCGTAGCCGTGAGCCGGCTCTTTAGCCAGGAGCGCCAGCAGGTGAAGCCGCACCGCCTCGCCTCCCCACCGTGTTACGAATGCGTTACGTGGCTATCCGTTGACCTACAGATTACAGGTGTGCATAACATGAATGCATCTACCTAACACGTATGTATCCCCTCTGAACACGGAGGAAACAGAGGTGCGCTCACTGTCGCTCTTCCTCGCCGTCCTGCTTACGGCGGCCGGATGCGCGTCAGCGAGCGATGAAGGCGGCGGCGAGACGGGTACGGGCGGCACAGGCCCCATCACGTTCGCCACCGGTCGCGACACCACGGCGTACCTGCAACCCCTGCTGGACCGCTGGAACCAGGCCCACCCGGCCGAGAAGGTGACGCTGCTGGAGCTGCCCGAGGCCGCCGACGAGCAGCGCGCTCAGATGGTGGCCAACCTCCAGGCCAAGAGCAACCGGTATGACGTACTGGGGCTCGACGTGGTCTGGACTGCCGAGTTCGCGGAGAACGGCTGGATCATCCCCCTGGAGCGCGGGTTGTTCCCGCTCGACAGGTTCCTGCCGCCCGTCGTGGAAACGGCGGTCTACAAGAACAAGCTCTGGGCCGTCCCGTACACGAGCAACGCGGGGCTGCTCTACTACCGGGCTGACCTGGTCAAGAAGCCACCCCGGACGTGGGCGGAGCTTCGCGACCAAGCCCGTCAAATCATGAAAAAGCATGACATTGGAGGCTATGCCGGGCAGTTTCTGGCGTACGAAGGGCTCACCGTCAACTTCTCCGAGGCCCTCCAGTCCGCCGGCGGACAGATCGTCAGCCGGGACGGCACGGAGGTGACCCTCGATCCGGCCAAGGCTCAGATCGCGCTCGACTTCCTGCTCCAGGGCCTGCGCGAAGGCTGGATCCCCAAGGAGTCGCTGAGTTACAAGGAGGAGGAGTCGCGCCTGGCCTTCCAGGAGGGCCGGCTGGCCTTCGCCCGCAACTGGCCGCACGCCTACGGCCCCGCCAGGGCGAAGCTGGGCAAGAAGCTGGGCGTGACCCGGCTCCCCGGGCTCAACGGCCCCGGGTCCAGCTCGCTGGGCGGCGCCAACCTGGCGATCAGCGCGTACTCCAGGCATCAGCGCACGGCGCAGGAGTTCATCCGCTACTTCACGAGCCTGGAGAACGAGCGCCGCGTCCTGACCGAGGGCTCGTTCCCGCCCGTGTGGACCGAGCTCTACGACGATCCCACCCTGATCGAACGCTTCCCGTACCTGCCTGTGCTCAAGGAGAGCATCCTCGCGGCCAAGCCACGGCCGGTGAGCGCCAACTACAACCAGCTGAGCCTGGTGATCGCCAGTTCGGTCGCCAAGGCGCTCGGTAACCCCTCCAGCGAGTCCGCCGACGACGTCGCGGCCTCCATGAAGTCAGAACTCGAAGAGATCCTCAGAACCCAGTGAGGCACCAATGCGCAAAGCCAGAGCAGCAGTCATCCTGGCCGGGCTCGCGGTAGCCGTCGCCGCCTGCGGCAACGCCCCCACGACCACCACCCCCACCGAGTCGGGCTCCGCGTCGGCTCCCGCCGCCGGCGCCAAGACGCTCCAGGGCGTGAAGCTCGAGGTCGCCGCCAAGTGGACCGGCGCCGAGCAGAAGAACTTCGAGCAGGTGCTCAAGGCCTTCACCGAGAAGACCGGCGCCGAGGTCACGTACGCCTCCACCGGTGAGGACACCGGCGCCTACCTCGGCCCGCGCATCCAGGGCAAGAACCCGCCGGACGTGGCCATCCTCCCGCAGCCGGGCCTGGTGCAGCAGTACGCCGACCAGAGCGCGCTCAAGCCGCTCTCCGACGACGTCATCAAGGAGATCGACACCAACTACACCCCGTACTGGAAGGAGCTCGGCTCCGCCGACGGCAAGGTGTACGGCGTGCTGATCAAGGCGGCGCACAAGTCGCTGGTCTGGTACCGCGGGCAGGCGTACGACGACGCGGGCGTGCAGCCGGCGACCACCTGGGACGAGCTGGTCAAGAACGCGCAGACCATCGCCGACTCCGGCACCGCGCCGTTCTCGCTCTGCGCCGCCTCGGGCTGGACGCTGACCGACCTGTTCGAGAACGTCTACCTGTCCACCGCCGGTGCCGAGAACTACGACAAGCTCTCCAAGCACGAGATCCCGTGGACGGACCCGACCGTGACGACCGCGCTGCAGAAGATCCAGCAGCTCGTCGGCAAGAAGGAGTTCCTGCTCGACGGCAGCTCCGGCGCCCTCCAGACCGACTACCCGACCTGCGTGTCCAAGGTCTACGGCAACAAGAAGGCCGCCATGGTCGTCGAGGGCGACTTCGTGGCCGTCGAGGCCGCGCAGTCGGGCGCCAAGGTCGGCGAGGAGGCGAAGTACTTCCCCTTCCCCAAGGCCGGTGACACGGCGCCCGTCGTCCTGGGCGGCGACGTCGCGGTCGCGATGAAGGACTCCCCCGGCGCGATGGCGCTGCTGCAGTTCCTGGCCTCCAAGGAGGGCGGCGAGATCTGGGCCAAGCTGCCCGGCTACCTGTCGCCCAACAAGAACGTCTCCCCTGACAACTACCCCGACGAGCTGACCAAGCAGCTCGGCCAGACGATCGTCTCGGCCGGCGACGCCGTCCGTTACGACATGTCCGACCTCGCGCCGAGCGCGTTCGGCGGCACCGACGGCAAGGGTGAGTGGAAGGCGCTGCAGGACTTCCTCCGCAACCCGAGCGACATCAAGGGCGCACAGACCGCACTCGAAGCCGAGGCCAAGAAGGCCTGGAAGAAGTAAAGAGGTAAGGCCGTGACCGAACGGTTGGACGGCCCGCAGGCCCCGTCCGCGGAGATCGCGGACGGGCCCTCCTCCGGACCGGCTGAAACCCCCCGTACCAACAGACGCCTCGGCCCCTCGCCGGCGGTCGCCATCGCCTTCCTCCTCCCGGCGGCGCTGCTGCTGGGAATCTGGGTGGTCTACCCGATCGTCTACTCCATCTTCCGGAGCCTGTTCGACGCGGCGGGCACCGGATTCGTGGGACTGGGCAACTACGCCACGATCTTCTCCGACTCCGGCACGCTGACCACGATCCGCAACAACCTCATCTGGGTCATCGTCGCGCCGATCGTGGTCACCACGCTGGGCCTGATCTTCGCGGTGCTGACCGAGCGGATCAAGTGGGCGACGGCGTTCAAGCTCATCGTGTTCATGCCCATGGCGGTCTCGCTGATGGCGGCCGGCGTGATCTTCCGCCTCGTCTACGAGCAGAGCCCCGACAAGGGCCTGGCCAACGCGGTGCTCACCACGGTGCACGACACGTTCTCCTCCTCGCAGGGCTACCCGGAGGCGCGCCCGCGCGAGGGCGACCAGTCCCCGGTCGCCGCCGAGGGCGGCACGGTCGTCACCAAGCAGCCCGTCCAGACCGGTCAGCCGGTGCTGATCCCGATCGTGGGCGTCAAGCCGAACGTGCTGCCGGGCAACGCCCAACCCGCCAAGGCCCCCGCGGCCGCCGGCGGCCTCTCCGGGACCGTGTGGTTCGACTTCACGCCAGGAGGCGGCGGCAAGAACGGCCAGGTCGACGCCTCGGAGAAGGGCCTGCCGGGCATGACCGTCGAGGCCGTGCAGAACGGCAAGGTCGCCGGCACCGCCACGACGGCCGAGGACGGCTCGTTCCGCTTCGAGGGCCTGCCCGCGGGCTCCTATGTCGTACGGCTCCCGCAGTCCAACTTCCAGGCCTCCTACGGCGGCCTGAGCTGGCTCGGCCCGACACTCATCACCCCGGCGATCATCGGCGCGTTCGTCTGGGTGTGGGCAGGTTTCGCCATGGTGCTCATCGCGGCCGGCCTCGCGGCCATCCCGCGTGACGCGCTGGAGGCCGCCCGCATCGACGGCGCGACGGAGTGGCAGGTGTTCCGCAAGATCACCGTGCCGCTGCTCTCGCCGGTGCTGCTCGTCGTCTTCGTGACGATGATCATCAATACGCTGAAGGTGTTCGACCTGGTCTTCATCATCGCGCCAGGCTCGGTCCAGCCACAGGCGAACGTGATCGCGCTGGAGATGTGGCGCGTGTCGTTCGGCGGCGGGAACAACCAGGGCCTGGGCAGCGCGCTCTCCGTCTTCCTGCTCATACTGGTCCTCCCCTTCATGATCATGAACATCCGCCGGTTCAGGAGGGGAGACTCATGACCACGGCAACCGCTACCGCGCCGTCCGGACTCGAGACGGGGGCGCCGCGCAGAGGCGTGCTGAGCAAGATGGTGGACCGGATCGGCGGCGGCGCCGTCCAGCTGATCATGGTGCTGCTGGGCCTGTTCTGGCTGGTGCCGACGCTGGGCCTGCTGGTCGTCTCGATGCGTACGACGCAGGTCAACACCGCCGAGGGCTGGTGGACGGTCTTCACCAAGCCCGCCGAGCTGACCCTCTCGAACTACGCGAGCCTGCTGGCCAGCGGCTTCACCGCGTCCTTCTGGAACACCGTGGCGATCACGGTGCCGACCACGATCCTGGTGATCGGCATCGCGGCCATGGCCGCCTACGCGTTCGCGTGGATGGAGTTCCCCGGGCGTGACGCGGCCTTCCTCGTCGTGGTGGGGCTGCTGATCGTGCCCATCCAGATCGCGCTGATCCCCATCGCCTCCTTCTACGGAGGTATCGGGATCTTCGGCACGATCCCCGGCGTGGTGCTCTTCCACGTGGCGTTCGGCCTGCCGTTCGCCATCTTCCTGCTCCGCAACTTCTTCGTCGGCATCCCCTCCTCGCTGCTGGAGGCGGCGCGAATGGACGGCGCGCCGGAGTGGAAGATCTTCGTGTCGGTGGTCTTCCCGCTGGGCAAGCCCGCCATCGCCTCGCTGGGCATCTTCCAGTTCCTGTGGGTCTGGAACGACATGCTCATCGCGCTGGTCTTCGCCGACACCGAGAACCAGCCGATGACCAAGCACCTGCAGTCCCAGATGCGGCAGTTCGGATCGAACATCGACATCCTGTCGTCCGGCGCGTTCCTGTCGCTGATCATCCCGCTGGTCCTGTTCTTCGCCTTCCAGCGGTACTTCGTCCAGGGCATGATGGCCGGATCCGTGAAGTGACACGCTCGCGGGCGCCCGCCGGTTCCGGTGGGCGCCCGCGACGCGGTTCTATGATCGTCCGATGAAGCGTCTTCTCGCTCTCGCCGCAGCAGCCTTCATCTCTCTACCGCTCGTCCCCGCCCGCGCGCTCGACGCCCGGCCCGGCGCACCTGGCGCGGGTGACCCGTACTTCCCCGACCAGGGGAACGGCGGCTACGACGCCGGCCACTACGACCTCACGCTCGACTACGACCCGAGCTCCAACCGCCTGGCCGGCGTGGCGCGCCTCTCCGCGCGGGCCACGCAGGCGCTGAGCCGCTTCGACCTCGACCTCGTCAGCACGCTCACGGTCCGCTCCGTGACGCTGGACGGCCGGCCCGCCGCGTTCTCCCAGAGCGGCTCCGAGCTGGTGATCACCTCCGCGCTGCCTCCCGGACGGGATTTCTCCGTCGAGGTCCGGTACGACGGCAGGCCCACGCACGTCGTCGACCCGGACGGCTCCCGGGACGGATGGATCCGGACGAGCGACGGCGTGTTCAACGCCAACGAGCCCCAGGGCGCGATGACCTGGTATCCCGGCAACCACCACATGACCGACAAGGCCACCTACCGCTTCTCGGTGACCGTGCCCAGCACCCGCGTGGCGGTGGCCAACGGCGATCTGGTGTCGAAGGCGTCGAAGGGCGATCGCACCACGTACGTATGGGACTCCCGGGAGCCGATGGCGAGCTACCTGGCCACGGTGTCGATCGGGAAGTTCGTGCTCACCGACACCCGGGTGGGCGGCTACCGCGTGATCACCGCCGTGGATCCCAAGCTCGCCGACGGCGCGAAGGACTTCGCCGAGCGGCACGCTCCCGTGCTCGACTACTTCAGCTCCCTCTTCGGCCCGTACCCGTTCTCCTCCACCGGCGGGATCGCCGACCACGCCCCCGAGGTCGGCTACGCCCTGGAGTCCCAGTCCCGGCCCGTCTACCCGCGCGTGCCGAGCGAGTCGCTGCTGGCCCACGAGCTGGCGCACCAGTGGTTCGGCGACTCGGTGACGCCGAAGCTCTGGCGGGACATCTGGCTCAACGAGGGCTTCGCCACGTACGCGCAGTGGCTCTGGTCGGACAAGCAGGGCGCCGGCACCGTGCAGAGCTCGTTCGACAAGGCCTACGCGCGGGCGGCCGACGACGAGTTCTGGCAGACGCCCCCCGCCGACCCCGGCGGCCCGGCCGGCCTCTTCCACGACCCGGTCTACGACCGCGGCGCGATGACCCTGCACGTCCTGCGCCGCACGGTGGGCGACGACGCGTTCTTCAGGATCCTGCGCACGTGGGCCTCCGACCACAAGTACGGCAATGCCGACACGGCCGCCTTCATCGCCCTGTCGGAGCGGGTCTCCGGCAGGCAGCTCGGCTCCCTCTTCGACGCCTGGCTCTTCAAGCCGGGCAAACCGGCTCTGTGATCATTCTGGTACGGCTCGGAGCCGACGTTTCGGCGGCGAGCCGTACCAGACCTGGATAGGCTGATCGGCCATGGCCGGTCGTCCCCTGAACGAAGTCGTCGAAGCCGGATGGGCGCGCGCGCTCGAGCCCGTCTCCGAGCGGATATCCGAGATGGGCGAGTTCCTGCGTAAGGAAATCGCCGAAGGCAGGCAGTACCTGCCCGCGGGCGCGCACGTGCTGCGCGCTTTCAACCAGCCCTTCGACGAGGTCAAGGTGCTGATCGTGGGTCAGGACCCCTACCCCACGCCCGGCCACCCGGTCGGCCTGTCCTTCTCGGTGGCCCCCGACGTGCGGCCGCTGCCGGGCAGCCTCGTCAACATCTACAAGGAGATGGAGGCCGACCTCGGCCTCCCCCGCCCCTCCAACGGCGACCTGACGCCGTGGGCCGAGCAGGGCGTCCTGCTGCTCAACAGGGTCCTCACCGTGATGCCCGGCAAGCCCGCCTCCCACCGAGGCAAGGGCTGGGAGCAGGTCACCGAGCAGGCCATCCACGCGCTCGTGGCCCGCAACAAGCCGATGGTCGCCATCCTCTGGGGCCGCGACGCGCGCAACCTGGCGCCCATGCTCGGCGACATCCCGCGCATCGAGTCCGCCCACCCCTCCCCGCTCTCGGCCCGCAGCGGATTCTTCGGCTCGCGCCCGTTCAGCCGGGCCAACGAGCTGCTCATTCAGCAGGGCGCCACCCCTGTCGAGTGGAAGCTGCCCTAAAGTCGTCGCCATGAGTGATGAACCGAAGTACCTGCGCCTCACGGTCGAGCTGACCGTCGAGGTGCTCGACGTTGACGCGCTGCAGGCGGCGGCTCTGGCCGAGATCAGGCATCCCGAGGCTGACCTCACCGAAGAGGAGCGCACCGAGCAGGCCGAGCTGGTCGCCTCGGACGAGACCGGCGCCTCGGCGCTGCAGTGGCTGATCGAGCCCGACCACGTGCTGCAGCTCGT
Organism: Nonomuraea sp. NPDC050786; assembly: GCF_040654115.1. NCBI lineage: Bacteria > Bacillati > Actinomycetota > Actinomycetes > Streptosporangiales > Streptosporangiaceae > Nonomuraea > Nonomuraea sp. NPDC050786. Next base: position 130,444 of record NZ_JBFAHJ010000021.1, on the reverse strand, counting down.
CGACCACATCACCGAGATCGAGCCGCGCGAGGCGGTGCTCGGGGTGGAGCCGTCGGAGGGGCCGAGCGAGGAAGACGAAGAAGAGCACGACCACGTGTGACATACCGCGGGCGGCCACGGCGTTCGCCGACGTCGTGGCTTTTCGCGCGGCCACCCCACCACGAAGACCGCATGGCTGAGATCTCGCCGAGATCTCGCTAAGATCGAAAGCCTCCGGGCAGGCCGCAAGGGGGCAGCAGTGATCGTCGCATTCTCCATCACCCCGCTGGGCGTCGGCGAAGGGGTCGCCGAGCCCGTGGCCCGCGCCGTCAAGGTGGTCCGCGACAGCGGGCTGCCCAACCGCACGGACGCGATGTTCACCACGATCGAGGGCGAGTGGGACGAGGTCATGGACGTCGTCAAGCGCGCGGTGGACGCGGTGGCTGAGGTCGCGCCCCGGGTCAGCCTGGTGCTCAAGGCCGACCTCCGTGAGGGGGTCACGGACGGGATGACCAGCAAACTCGAGTCCCTGGAACGCCACCTCTCCTGAACCACGCCGGGGCAACCGTCGCCCCCGCACCCACCCTCCGCGCCCCGCCTCCGTGCCTGGCCTCCGCACCCAGCCCCCGTGCCCGGCCTCCGCGCTCCGTCCCGCGCCCGGGCGCCGTGGCCCGCCTCCGGCCTCCGCGCCCCGCCTCCGCGGCCAGCTCGGCGCTCCGCCTCGCGCTACGCTCCCGAGCCCAGGTTGGGCCACGCCCAGCACAGCTGTCACCCCCTCGGGGGCCGCCTTTCCGTGACCCGCACCCTCAGCCTCCAAATCGAGATATGTCTTGACCGGTCCTCTACACGCGACATATCGTGTCGCTCGACCGCAAACGCGATACTACGCGTTCCCGGAGGTGGAGAAGCATGGAACAAGAGCGGGTCCCCGTCCTCGTAGTGGGCGGCGGTTACGCGGGTCTGAGCACGGCGATGCTCCTGGCGTGGCGCGACGTACCGGTCATGCTGGTGGAGAGGCATCCGAGCACCTCGATCCAGCCGAAGGCGTTCGGCGTCGGCCCGCGAGCCATCGAGCTGCTGCGTCCCGTACCCGGCATAGAGCAGGAGCTCAGCGAGATCTGGGCGGGCATCGGCGAGAACATGCGCATCGCGATCGCCAAGAGCCTCGCCGACCCGGAGCCCCACATGATCATGAACAGCGAGAGCGAGGACACGGCTTTCCTGGCCGACGTCACGCCCGTCCAGCAGGTGGGCGCGCCGCAGGCCGAGATCGAGCGGCTGCTGCGGTTCAAGGCCGAGGAGCTGGGCGCCGACCTGCGGTTCTCGACCGAGCTGGTCTCGCTGGAGCAGGACGACGAGGGGGTGACGGCGCTCATCCGCGACGCGAGCGGGGAGCACCTCGTGCGGGCCGACTACGTGGTGGCCGCCGACGGCTACCGTAGCCCGCTTCGGAGCCTCCTGAACGTGCCCACCTCAGGCAAGGGCGAGCTGGGCCAGATGTGCTCGATCATGTTCGACGCCGACCTGACCGGGCTGGTGCGCGAGCGGGAAGTCACGCTCTGGTACCTGCAGAACGACGTCTTCAACGGCGTGATCGTGACCGGCACCGGCGTGGGGGCGCACGTGCTGGGGGTCAACTTCTCCGAGGGCGAGAGCGAGGCCGACTTCACCGACGAGCGCTGCCTGGACCTGGTACGGATCGCGGTCGGCCGGCCCGATCTGGACGTCCGGGTGCTGGACAAGGCCTTCTTCGCCATGGCGCACGTGCTGGCCGACACCTACCACGTGGGCCGGGTCTTCTTCGCCGGGGACGCGGCCCACACCATGCCGCCCACCGGCGGGCAGGGCGGCAGCACGGCGCTCCAGGACGGCTGCGACCTCGCCTGGCGTCTCTGGCTGGTCGTATCGGGCCAGGCCGGCCCGGCCTTCCTCGACACGTACGACGCCGAACGCCGGCCCATCTGCACCCTGACAGCCGACGCCCAGCTCGCCAACCTCGGCGCACGCATGCCTCCCGCGGCCCGCGTCGGATACCCGGAGCCCCTGGACGACCCCTTGGGCGCCCTCATCGGCTTCCGCCACCACTCCACGGCCATCCTGGACGAGCCCGGCGACGACGGCTCGATCCTGGAGGATCCCCGTGTACCGAACGGACGTCCCGGCAGCCGCGCTCCTCACGTGATCCTCGACTGGGAGGGGCAGCGCATCTCGACCATCGACCTGTTCGGCTCCGGTTTCGTGCTGCTGGCCGACCGGGAGGGGGGCCAGGTCTGGATGGACGCCGGGCGGGTGGTCAAGGAACGGCTCGGGATACAGCTCACGCGGGTGGTGGTGGATGAGGAGCTGATGGACGTGGAGGGGCGGTTCAGGGAGCGGTACGGCGTCAACGGGGGCGGTGCCGTACTGGTCCGGCCGGACGGCTACGTGGCCTGGCGCTCCGCCGGCTCCGTCGCGAATCCGGCAGCGACCCTGGAACACGTCCTGAGGCAGGTCCTCAGCCGCTGACCCGTTCGCGGCTTCAAGCCTCGGCATCCGGTTCGGGGGGAGGCCACGGCACGTCCGCCCGGCCCCCAACCGGAGGCGCGGCTCGTCGGGCCGACCCCAACCGCTGGCGCGGCTCGTCAGACCGGCCTTAACCGCCGAGCGCGCTTGTCAGGTCGCTCCAACCGCCGAGTGCGGCTCGTCAGACCGGCCCCGATCGGAGCGTGGCCCTCGAGCCGGTGGCCGGCTCAGGCGAGGAGCACTTCCTCCCGACGAGTCCGCAGCCGGTAACGCAGTCGCTCGAGCTCATGGCAGCGCTCCCCCAGCCGCTCGACCAGGTCATGGACGGCGTCCGTCCCCTCGACGCCGGCTGCCTCCACCGTCATCCCGAGCGCCTGCACCTTCGCGACGAACTCGCCCATCGCCTCGTCCCCGCGCAGGACCGCGACCCCGGCCGCCCTGGCACATTCCCATGCCGGCAGCTCGACGTCCAGCTCGGCCAGCAACCGCCCGATCTCCAGCAGCTCAGCACCCCGGGGATCGGCCGACAGGGCCAGCCGCCGCTCCTCGCGTGCCAGCAGCTCCTGGTAGAGGTCCCGCGCCGGCCCCACCTCGGCCAGCTCCCGCTCCACCTCCGCGAGGAGCATCCGGTACGCCGCCAGCCTCGCCTCCTCGACGGCCACCTGTTCCGGATCCCATACGTCGACCGCCTCCAGCCCCTGCCGGGCCTCACGGATCAGGCCCGCCATGACCGCGCGGCGCTCCCGCAGCTTCTCCCACCTGTGGGCCCGCTGACGGGCCGTACGCAGATCTTCATCGATCATCTCAAACGGGATCACGTCACTTTGACGGTCAGAGGCCCCGTTTTGGTTCAGGACAATCAGGCATTTTTCTCAATAAATCATGCCATAACGGTCAACGTCAGGCCGCGATGCCCGAGGTCGCTGCCATCGCCGACGTCCGCGCCGGGTCGATCAATCTCAGCGGCGGGTGGACGGCGCTCTGGGTGGCACACAGCCAGTCGTTCAACGAGCCGGGGAAGCCGGAAGGCGGCCCGACCTTGAGGCAGGTGATCTGGCCGGCGCCCGGGGCGGGGCCGATCTTCAGGCGGCGGATGGTGCCGGTGCGGCCCAGCTCGCCCAGCTCCGCGTCGTACGGCGTCAGCCGGACGCCGAAGGGCAGGCCCCCGTCCGGCTGGTCCGAGGCGGGGATGTGGAGGAAATCGTCGATGTCGCGTTCGGTGGCGTCCGGATGGGCGGTGACGTAGGCCAGGTGGTCGGTGACCAGGCGGTGGGCCACTGTGCGCAGGAGGCTGGTCGCGCAGAGGTTGTGGGCGCAGCCGGCGCCGTCGAGGGTGACCTCCGGGAGGGCGAAGCGGCGCAGTCCTCGGGACGTGACGCGGAGGCAGTCGCACACGCCCGTGTCGGCCGGGTCCCACGGAGGGCAGGTCGCGGCGTCGTGGACCTGGACATCCCAGGACAGCCAGTCGTCGTCGAGGCGGAAGTCCGTGGGCTCGCCCGCGCATCTGCCGCAGGTGAGGATGGTGGAGCCCGTCAGCGGATCGAGGAGCAGGCCGTCGCATTCGCGGGCCAGGGCACGGGCGGCCGCTCTCGCGGCCTGGACCCCGGCGGGGAGCCTGTGCGGGGGGGCGGTCATGGCGAGCACCACGTGCTGCCTGGTGCGCCGCAGGCGGCGTCTCTCGTCGTCCGTGAGGTCGGCCGCCGCCGGTTTCCAAGGTGTCCGATGGTGGGTCACCGTCAGGGCTCCGCTGCCCAGGGCGCTGATCGCGGCCCGCCGGTACGGGCCGCTGACGCGCCAGGGCACGAACGACTCCACGTCGAACAGCAACTGCTCCATGGCCACGACGAAGAGGGACGTGAGCGTGGCGGGCAAAGGCAAAGTGATCTTCATGGGTGAGTGCGCTCCATGCGTAGAAGAGGAGTCGGCGAGGCACTCAGGATCATCGGTGATCGGGCGTTGCCCAGGTGGAGCGGAACGGGATTCTGTGGACGACGGCCGGCCCGCGCGACGCCCCTGTGGACAACCCCGGCCCGAGGCGTCCCCGTCAGGTTCGGCAGATGGCCATGGACTGACCGGGGAGGCGCAGTTTCTTCCCGTCCGCCACCACCGGCTCGTCCGAGGCCAGCAGCACCATCCCCGGCGACACCGCCACCGGCACCGTGACCGAGTCCGGCGCGAAGTTGACGGCCACCGCCAGCGAGCCCCGCCACATCAGCAGCCACTTCTCCAGCGGATCCACCTCCACCCGAACCCGGTCCAGCCGCGGATCCGACAGTTCGGGCAGCGCCTTGCGCAGCGCGATCAGGTCGCGGTACCAGCACAGCACCGACCAGTGCGCCTCCTCCTTGGCCTCGCTCCAGTCGAGCTTCGACCGCAGGAACGTCTCCTCGTCCGAGGGATCGGGCGCGTCCCACACGTACCCGAAACCGTCGAACTCGCGCGACCGCCGCGCGCCCTCGCTCTCGCGGAGCTCGGCCTCCACGTGGTCGGAGAAGAACAGGAACGGCGTACGCGCCCCCCACTCTTCCCCCATGAAGAGCATCGGCGTGAACGGCGAGGTCAGCAGCAGCCCGGCCCCCAGCTTGAGCGCCGGTACGGGCAGCCGGTCGCCCATGGGGCGGTTGCCGATCTGGTCGTGGTTCTGGACGCAGGCCACCAGCCGGTGCCCGGACACGCCCGCGAAGGAGCGGCCGTGGGCGCGGCCGCGGAAGGTCGAATAGCTCCCGTCGTGCAGCACGCCCGAGGTCAGCACCTTGGCCAGCGCCGACAGCGGGGCGAAGTCCCCGTAATAGCCGTGCGACTCCCCGCTCACCGCGCAGTGCAGTGCATGGTGGACGTCGTCGTCCCACTGAGCGGTCATGCCCAGGCCGTCGGCGTCCAGCGAGCGCACCATGCGCGGGTCGTTCAGGTCGGACTCGGCGATCAGCGACAGGGGGCGGCCGACCGCGCAGGCCAGCGCGTCCACCTCCTCCGACAGCTCCGCCAGCAGGTGCCTGGCGCGGCTGTCGTGCAGCGCGTGCACGGCGTCCAGCCGCAGCCCGTCGATGTGGTAGTCGCGCAGCCACTGCACGGCGTTGCCGACGAAGTACCGCCGCACCTCGTCGGAGTCCGGGCCGTCCAGATTGACGGCCTCGCCCCAATAACTGCCTTTGAATCCGGCAAAGTACGGGCCGAACGGGTGCAGGAAGTTCCCCGACGGCCCCAGGTGGTTGTAGACGACGTCCAGGATGACCCCGATCCCGGCCCGATGGCACGCGTCCACGAACGACTTGAGCCCGTCAGGCCCCCCGTACGTCTCGTTCACCGCGTACAGATCCACCCCGTCGTACCCCCAGTTACGCCCCCCTGGCACGGGCGCGACCGGCATGACCTCCACGAAGTCGACGCAGAGCTCCACGAGGTGCGGCAGCTTCTCGATGGCCGCCGAGAACGTCCCCTCCGGCGTGAACGTCCCCACGTGCAGCTCGTAGAGCACGGCTCCCCGCAGGTCGCGGCCCTTCCACTCGTGGTCGGACCAGGTGAAGCGGGCGTGGTCGTACACGGCGCTGGGCCCGAAGATCCCTTCCGGCTGCCGCCGCGACCTCGGATCCGGGTACGGCCCGTCGCCGTCCACCAGGTACGCGTACCGCGTGCCGTGCGAGGCCCCCGCCACCGCGACCGACCACCAGCCCCCCTCCCCGCGCGACATCGCGTGACGGACGTCCCCGAGGGACAGTTCGACGGACGTGGCCTTCGGTGCCCAGACCTCAAAGATCATGTCTCTCCAGAAGTGAGACGGGATACTGACTGAGCAGGTGCGCGAGCGGGATGCGCCCCGTGTGGAGGCCGCCGGTGAGCAGGTCCCGCCACGTCCCGGCCGGGAGCGTCAGGGACGTGGAGCCCCATCCCGACCGGGCGAGCCGCACCGGAAGCCGGGTGGCGACCGCGACGGCCTGCGGCCGGTCGCCCCTGGCGAAGGCGATCACGTGCTCCGCGGCGGGCCCCTCCGCCCGCAGCGGCCGGTATGGTGCCGCGCCCCCGAGGCGGCGGCGCAGGCGCAGCGCCTGCGTCGTCACCAGCAGCTTGGCCGCGTCCCACGAGCTCTCCGGCTTGCGGGGATACGTCACGGGCCGCCGGTTGTCCGGATCGACCAGCGAGAAGTCGGTGGTCTCGTTGCCCTGGTACACATCGGGCACTCCGGGCATCATCAGCTGCACGAGCTTGGCCCCGAGCGAGTTCGACATCGCGAAGGGCTCGATGCGCGCGGTGAACTCGCCCACCGGCAGCCGCACGGCCGCCTCCGCGAACTCCCGCAAGCCTCGCTCGTAGGACGGATCCGGATTTATCCAGGAAATGGCGGTCTTGGCCTCCCGCGCCGCCTTCAGCAGATAGTCCGTGAACCGCTCGACCGAGATCGGCCAGGCCGCCATGAGGTTCTGCCAGGCCAGGTAGTCCAGCGCGGGATCGAAGCGCACCGACGACGACCACGACGACACCGCGGCGGCCCATTCCCCGGGCATCTCCGACAGCACCGACAGCCGCGCGCGCACGTCCTCCGACCGCTTCGTGTCGTGCGTGGACAGCGTGGTCATCGTGTACGGCCGCATCTCCGCGCAGAAGTCGTGGAACTCCTCCACCGGCACCCCGAACACGTCCGGCTCCCCGCCCACCTCGTTGAGGCACGCCAGCGGATACCACCGGTAGAGCGCCGTGTCCTCCACGCCCTTGGCCATGACCGGGCCGCACGCCTGCTGGAAGCGGACGATCGCCTCGGCGGAGCCGTACAGGACCTCGCGGGCGAGCGGGAGCACGGCGGGCGAGCACGCCTCGGCGGCCAGCTCGACGATCTCGACGGACTCGGGCGGCGGCGGCTCCCCCGGCACCACGTACGCGCGGTAGACCGGCATCGCGGCGAGCAGTTCGCGCACGGCGGCCGGGTCCTTGCAGGCGGCGTCGGCGAGGCGGTCGACCTCCGCGCCGAAGAACAGGTCGATGACCTCCCGCTTGGCCTGCGCCATCACGGGACGGTACTCGGCAGGCTGCCCCGTCATGTCCGCAAAAAGCTGAACAAGGGGAGATTTCCCGGCCGGATCCACGAAGAGGCCGTTGACGCGGTTGAGCACGTCGTAACCGGTGGTGCCGTCGCAGGCCCAGTCGCCCGGCAGCCGCTCGGGCCCGATGAGGATCTTCTCCACCACGGTCCAGGTCTCGCCCGCCCTGGCGCGCAGCCGTTCGAGGTAGCCCCGAGGGTCGGCCAGCCCGTCGGGGTGATCGACGCGCAGCCCGTCCACCAGCCCCTCGTCGAGCAGCCAGAAGATCACCTCATGGGTGGCGAACAGCACGGACGGGTCCTCGACCCGTAGCCCTATTAACGACGACACGTCGAAGAAGCGCCGGTAGCCGGGGCCCTCGCGCCAGTCGGCCAGCCGGTAGTGGCCGGGGTAGGGGTAGGCGTGGTCGTGGTAACGCAGCACGTCGCCGTCCACGTACGGGTCCGTGTCGTCCCAGAGCACGGGCAGGGCGACCTTCCCCTCGGACCAGTCGATGTCGAACCAGTTCGCGTACGGCGAGGCGGGCCCGTCCTTGAGGACCGACCAGAACTGCGCGTTGACCGTGTTCATGTGGTTGGGCACGATGTCCACCACGATGCCCAGGTCATGGGCGGCGAGCTGCTGCGCCATCTCCCTGAACCCCGCCGCCCCGCCGAACTCCTGCCTGATCCTGGAGTGGTCGGTGACGTCGTAGCCGTGCCGCGACTCGGGCGTGGACTGCAGGATCGGCGACAGGTAGACGTGGCTGACGCCGAGGTCGCGCAGGTAGCCGGCGATCTCGGCCACCTGCGCGAAGCCGAAGTCGGGGGTCAGCTGCAGCCGGTAGGTGGAGGAGGGCCTAGACACGGCGCAGCACCTGCACGCTCCGCCCGGGCACCTCGATGGCGTCGCCGCCGCGGCAGGTGCGCGCGTCCACCTTGATCGGCATGGCGGTGTCGACCTCGGTCAGCCACATCTCACCGTAGTCCTTGGGGATCGTGAACTTGATGGTGTCGTAGTGGGCGTTGAACAGCAGCAGGAACGAGTCGTCCCGGATCGGGCGACCGCGGCGGTCCGGCTCGGTGATGGCGTCGCCGTTGAGGAAGACGGCCAGGGACTTGGCGTAGCCGACGGTCCAGTCGCTGTCGGTCATCTCCTCCCCTGACGGGGTGAGCCACGCGATGTCGTTCAGGCCGCGTACCGGCTTGCCGTAGAAGAAGCGTCTGCGGCGGAAGACCGGATGTCTCTTGCGGAGCTCGGCCAGGCTCTGGGTGAACTCCAGCAGCAGCCAGTTTTCCCGCACGTCCGACCAGTCGACCCAGGTCAGCTCGTTGTCCTGGCAGTAGCCGTTGTTGTTGCCCTTCTGCGTGCGGCCCAGCTCGTCGCCGTGGGAGAGCATCGGCACGCCCTGCGACAGGAAGAGCGTGGTGAGGAAGTTGCGTTTCTGCTGCTCGCGCAGCGCCTCCACGGCGACGCCCGCCGGTCCCTCCTCGCCGCAGTTCCAGGACCGGTTGTCGTCGGTGCCGTCGCGGTTGCCCTCCTTGTTGGCCTCGTTGTGCTTGACGTTGTACGAGACGAGGTCCTGCAGGGTGAAGCCGTCGTGGCAGGTGACGAAGTTGATCGAGGCGGCGGGGCGGCGGCTGTCGTCCTGGTAGAGGTCGCTCGACCCGGTGAACCTGGAGCCGAACTCGGGCAACGTGGCCGCCTGCCCCCGCCACAGGTCGCGGATCGTGTCGCGGTAGCGCCCGTTCCACTCCGTCCACCGGGACGGGAAGTTCCCGACCTGGTAGCCGCCCGGCCCGACGTCCCACGGCTCGGCGATCAGCTTGACCTGCGACAGCACCGGGTCCTGCTGCACCAGGTCGAAGAACGAGCTCAGCCGGTCGACCTCGTGCAGCTCCCTGGCCAGCGTCGAGGCCAGGTCGAAGCGGAACCCGTCGACGTGCATCTCGATGACCCAGTAACGCAGCGAATCCATGATCATCTGCAGCACGTGCGGCGAGCGCATGAGCAGGCTGTTGCCCGTGCCCGTGGTGTCCATGTAGTAGCGCTCGTCGTTCTCGACCAGCCGGTAGTAGTTGAGGTTGTCGATCCCCCTGAGCCCCAGCGTCGGCCCGAGGTGGTTGCCCTCGGCGGTGTGGTTGTAGACGACGTCGAGGATGACCTCGATGCCGGCCTCGTGCAGCGCCCTGACCATGGCCTTGAACTCGAGCACCTGCCCGCCGCGCTGCCCCTGGCTGGAGTAGCGGTTGTGCGGCGCGAAGAACCCGATCGAGTTGTAGCCCCAGTAGTTGGACAGCCCGCGCTGCTCCAGGATGTGGTCGGTGACGAACTGGTGCACCGGCATGAGCTCCAGCGCCGTCACGCCGAGCTTGGTGAGGTGGTCGAGGATCTCGGGGTGGCCGAGCGCCGCGTACGTGCCGCGCAGGTGCTTGGGGATCTTGGGGTGGCTGATCGTCAGGCCCCGCACGTGGGCCTCGTAGATCACGGTGTCGTGGTACGGCGTCGCGGGCGGCCGGTCGTGCCCCCAGCCGAAGAACGGGTTGATCACGATGGAGCGCGGCACGTACGGGGCCGAGTCCATGTCGTTGCGCGTGTCGGGCTGGCCGAACCGGTAGCCGTAGACCGCCTCGTGCCAGCTCACGTCGCCCTCGATGGCCATGGCGTACGGGTCGAGCAGCAGCTTGTTGGCGTTGCACCGCAGGCCGTGGGCCGGGTCGTAGGGCCCGTGGACCCGGTAGCCGTACCGCTGTCCCGGCCCGATCCCCGGCAGGTAGCCGTGCCAGATGAACCCGTCGACCTCGGTCAGCGGCACCCTCGACTCGACGTTGTCCTCGTCGAACAGGCACAGCTCCACCGCGTCCGCGACCTCGGTGTAGAGCGAGAAGTTCGTGCCCGCGCCGTCATAGGTCGCCCCGAGGGGATAGGGGTCACCCGGCCAGATCTCGATCATCGAGGCTCCCTTGCGGTCTCTCCCCATGTTCCGTTCCCTCGCTCAACCCGACAAGCCGCTTTGTTCCTTCCACCGACACCACGTCGTTACTCCAGTTGAACGGGGTGAGCCGTCCCCGAAGGGTTTGCCGCGCCGGATCCTGGCTACGTGGTGGTGCCATGGGCGGCTTCAAAAAGTTCTTACTCCGCGGCAACATCGTCGAGCTCGCGGTGGCGGTGATCATCGGCGCCACGTTCAGCGGCCTGGTGCAGGCGCTCGTCACCGATCTGATCACGCCCCTGATCGGGGCCATCACCGGCGGCAGGCAGCCGAACTTCGCCGAATACTCCTTCACGATCAACGGCAGCCAGTTCAAGTACGGCGACTTCCTCAACCACCTGCTCACCTTCCTGGTCGTCTCCGCGGTCGTCTACTGGCTGATCGTGGCCCCGATGACCCGGCTCATCAGCCTGTTCGACCATGACAAGAAGGTCACGACCAAGCAGTGCCCCGAATGTCTCACCGACATCCCGACAGAGGCCCGCCGGTGCGCCGCCTGCACGGTCGAGCTGGTGCCGGATTCGGAGAAGCCCAGGTAGGTTTGCCCGGAGATGGCGCGACGCAGGTTTCCGGCACTTGGGCGAGTGGTGCGCGGGCGGGGTGCCGGTCCGACAAGATGGACCGATGAGCGTTGAGTTGATGGTGTGGGACGAGCCGGTGCCGATCAGCCGGGACCAGGCCCGCGCCACCTATCTGGCGGTGAAGCGCACGCCCCCCGTGGACGGGGAGGTGCCCGACGTCGCCAAGGAGCTGCCCGGGGAGGTCACGCTCTATCCGGGACACGTGCTGGTGTCGATGGACCTGGACACCATGGACGAGACGTCTGCCCAGGTCCTCACGGTCGCGCGGGCGCACGGGCTCGTCTGCTACGACCCTCAGCGCGACCTGGTGCACAACGTGGCGCCGCTCGGCGTGTACGAGGGCATGCAGCTCCACACGGGCGACGGCATGATCGTCCACGACCCGGACCTCGGCCTCGTCCACGACGTCCTGGCCACGTTGTCGGCGCAGAACCCGTTCGTCGCCCTGGTCAACTTCGGCCGCCACTTCCTGCAGGTCTCCCCCGGCTACGAGCTGGAGTACAAGGAGGGCACCCTGATCAGGACCATGGTGCCCGAGCTGGAGGAGGTGCAGGCGGCCTTCAACGAGTACGCCACGGGCGACCGCTCGTTCCTCAGCCGCCACGAGTGGGCCTCCTAGATCACCTGCCGGAAGAGGTCGGGATCGACGTTCCCCCCGGACAGCACGGCCACCGTGCGCCCGGCCGGGACCGGGACCCGGCCGGACAGGAGCGCCGCCGTGGCGACCGCCCCGCTGGGCTCGGCCACGAGCCGCGCCGACCGCGCCAGGTGTCCCATGGCGGCCCTGATCTCGTCCTCCGACACGGTGACGATCCCGTCGAGCCGCCGGCTGAGGTGCGCGAAGGTCAGCTCGGACAGCCCCGTACGCAGTCCGTCGGCCATCGTCCTGAACGTCCTGGCCAGCCCCCACTCCACCAGGCGCCCGGCGGCCAGGCTCTCCGCGGCGTCGGCGGCCAGCTCGGGCTCGACGCCGATCACCTTGGCCTCGGGGCGCAGCGCCTTGACGGCCGTGCTCACCCCGGAGCCCAGCCCGCCGCCGCCCACCGGCACGAGCACCACCTCGACGTCGGGCAGGTCCTCGACGATCTCCAGCCCGACGGTCCCCTGGCCCGCGATCACCAGCGGGTGGTCGTAGGGCGGCACCAGCGTCAACCCCCGCTCCCGCGCCAGCCTCTCGGCGACAACCTGGCGCTCGGCCACCGGCACGATGGCGATCTTGGCGCCCCAGCCTTTGATCGCGGCCAGCTTCACCTTGGGCGCGCCCTCGGGCACGACCACCACGCACGGCACTCCGAACTCCCTGGCCGCGTACGCCAGGGCCTGCCCGTGGTTGCCGGACGAGTGGGTGACGACGCCGTCGGGCCGCAACGCGGCCACGGCGTTGTAGGCGCCCCGGAGCTTGAACGCACCGACGGGTTGCAGGCTCTCCGGCTTCACCCATGCCTCGCCCATCCGCACGAGCGGCGTCCGCACCGCCACTCCCTTGATCCGCCCGGCCGCGGCGCGGATGTCGTCAATGGTCACGAGGTCCATGCGATCATCCTACGGACCGGCAAATGAGGCAGGATCGGGGACCATGAGAACGCTGTACCCGCCCATCGAACCGTACGAGTCGGGCCTGCTGGACGTGGGCGACGGCAACCAGATCTACTGGGAGGTCTGCGGCAACCCGGACGGCAAGCCCGCCGTGATGCTGCACGGCGGCCCCGGCGGCGGGTGCACGGCCAAGCACCGGCGCCAATGGGACCCCGAGCTCTACCGGATCGTCCTGTTCGACCAGCGAAACTGCGGCCGCAGTCTGCCGCACGCCAGCGACCCGGCCACCGACCTCGCCGCCAACACCACCTGGCACCTCGTGGCCGACATGGAGAGGCTCCGCGAGCACCTGGGCATCGACAGGTGGCAGGTGTTCGGCGGCTCGTGGGGCAGCGCGCTGGCGCTCGCGTACGCGCAGACGCACCCCGACCGCACCACCGAGCTGGTCCTGCGGGGGATCTTCATGCTCCGCCCCCACGAGCTGCGCTGGTTCTATCAGGAAGGCGCCTCCTACCTCTTCCCCGACCTGTGGGAGTCCTACCTGGCGCCCATCCCGCCCAAGGAGCGCGGCGATCTCATGGGCGCCTACCGCAGGCGGCTCGAGGGGCAGGACACCGCCGCCAGGCTGGCGGCGGCCAAGGCGTGGACGCAGTGGGAGGGGGGCACGATCTCGCTGCTGCCCGACCCGGACCGGGTCGAGGAGTACGGCGAGGACAGGCACGCCGTCTGCTTCGCCCGCATCGAGAACCACTACTTCCATCACAACGGCTGGTTCGAGCCCGACCAGCTGCTCAGGGACGTCCACAAGATCCGGCACATCCCCGCAGTGATCGTCCAGGGCCGTTACGACGCCTGCACGCCCATGACCACCGCCTGGGACCTGCACAAGGCGTGGCCGGAGGCCGACTTCAAGGTCGTCGACGACGCCGGCCACGCCTTCACCGAGCCGGGCATCACTGACCGGCTCGTTGAGGCGACAGACGGGTTCTCGCGAGCCGTACGGCAGGAGTGACGGCCCCCACCACCAGCAGCGCGAACAGCGGCGCCAGCGTCACCCCGACGAGGAAGCCCGCGGCCACGTCGTGCGGGTAGTGCACGCCCACGAAGACCCGCGAGAACGCCATGAGCGCCGCCAGCGGCAGCACCACCCAGGCCAGGGCGCGCCAGGCGAGCACGAGCGTGGCCGCGGCGCCGGCCGCGATCACCGAGTGGTTGCTGGGGAAGGACCAGTCGTCGGGAGGCGGGCAGGCGGCGATCGTCGTGATCCCGCCCCGGCACGGCCGGTCCTCCCTGATGATCGTCTTGACGACCTCGCTCACGACGTACGCGCACACGACCCCGGCCGGGCCCGCGATCACCAGCGCCAGGTCACGGGCCGGGCCCCGCCACGCCCGGAGGGCGGCGACCGCGAACAGCGCCACGAACAGGAATAACCCGGCATCGGTCCCGACTTCGGCGAGTGTGTGCAGCCACCCGGGCGTGGTCATGGCGAAGTCGACGATGTCGCGGTACACGTGTGTCCAATCCGTTAATGGGCAGTGGACACGACCTTACGAACTATCGCCGTCAGATGCCTCGACCATTCGACGGAAATATCGGGAGAAGTCTAGGAAAGCAGCTGCCGAACCAGGGCGGCCTGCTGGGTCTCCAGCTCGCCTCTGGTGATGAGGCCCCGGTCGAACGCCTCGGTGGTGGCGTCGCGGGAGGCGACGTAGAAGGCGGCCATGATCTCGCTGCGGAGCGGCGTGAAACCGCGCTCGACGCAGTCGGAGAAGACGGTGACCTTCTTCTCCACGACCTCCGCGGCCACCGTGCAGGCCAGATCGCGCTCCCTGAGCTGCTGGACCGCTTCGCGGAGGGTGACCATGACGGACCCGTTGAAGTTGAAGCGGGTATCAAGGGTGATCTTCACTTCTTTGCGCCTCCAAGGGTTTACAACGTTCCGATCAAGGCCGCGTATTCCCAGCTCAGAGCGGGTAGGAGGGCTGTCGTGATCGGAGAGCACGTGATCGTCGGCTACACGGCCGACCAGGGCGGACGCGATGCGCTGGCCCTCGGCGCGGCGATCACGCGCGTCACCGGCGGCGAGCTCACGGTCGCCACGATCTACCCGCCGGGCAGCCCGGGGCTGGCGGTGGAGGCGCAGGCCAACCTGGCGCACGCGGCCGAGGAGCTGGGGCCCACCCCGGCCGAGTACCTCACGTACGAGAGCAGGGGCACGGGGCGCGGGCTCTCGGTGCTGGCCAGCCGGATCAGGGCCGACCTGATCGTGGTCGGCTCGGAGGAGGGCGGCCAGCACGGCCGCATCGCGATCGGCGCCACCGCCGACCACCTGCTCCACCTGTCGTCGGAGGCGGTCATGCTGGCGCCCGCCCACTACGTCCCCGTCAACGGGCCTGAGCGCCTCACCCTGGCCTACGTGCACCGGCCGCAGTGCGACGAGGCGGTCGAACGCGTCGCGCAGGCGGCGCTGCGGCTCGGCATCCCGCTCCGGCTGATCACCCTCGACCTGCGCACCGAGAACCAGGGCAAGCTCAGGGACGACCTCGCGCTGGCCGTGCGGCTGGCGTGGGAGACCACGGGGATCGAGGCGGAGTCAGAGGTGGCCGAGGGGCACGACGTGGCCGCCGCGCTGGCCGGCGTCGAGTGGCTGCCGGGCGAGCTGCTGGTCTGCGCGGCGAGTGAGGACGCGCAGCCGCACCGGGTGTTCCTGGGTGAGCTGGCCATGAAGGCGCTACGGGCCTCACCCTGCCCGGTCATCGTGCTCCCCCGCGGCTACGCCTGACCCATCGCGCGAGCCGCCGCAGCGGCGGGTCAGCGGGTCGTCACGCGCTCGTACAGCTCCAGGTAGCGCTCGGCCATGACGGACGGCGAGAAGCGGCGGCGGGCCTCCCTGCGGCACTCCTCCGGATCCAGCTCGTCCACCCGCAGCACCCACTCCGCCAGCTCCTCCTCGGAGTCGGCCAGGAACCCGGTGCGGCCGTGGTCGATGATCTCGGGCAGGCAGCCGCGGCGCAGGCCCACCGGCGGCACTCCCAGCGCGAGCGCCTCGACGACCGCCGTCCCGCCGGGCTCGTCCCACTGGATCGGGAAGAGCGCGGCCCTGGCCGAGGCGTAGAGCCGGTCCCGGTCCGCGCCGCCCACCGCGCCGACCCACCTGACCAGCTCCCCGTCGAGATAGCGGGACACCTGGTCGAGGTGGTAGCGGACGTCCGGGTGGCTGTGCAGCGGGTGGTACGGGTTCTGGACGACGACGTCCAGCTCGGCGGCGCTGTTCCGGCCGCTGACCGGCCCGGCGAGCACCAGCGGGAGGCCGAGTTTCTGGCAGATCCTGGCCGCCACGTGCTGCCCCTTGAGCGCGCAGATCCGGCCCATGACCACCAGGTGCTCGCCCCGCTCGACCCGCAGGTCGCGGTCGGCGAGCGGGCTCGCCAGGTAGACGGCGCCGAGCGAGGCCGCGCGCAGGGCGTCGGGGGCACGGGCGATCTGCGACTCCGAGACGCTGTTCACCGCGATCCCCGGCGGGAACGCGCCGTAGAAGGCCGGATGCTTGCGCAGGTCCCAGTGCAGGGTGTGCAGGACGGGCGGCCCGCCGAGCGCCGACAGCACCGCGGGCCCGACGACCTCCACGTGGTCGTGCACGAGGTCGATGTCGTCGCGGGAGCGCAGCTCGGCCACCACCCTGGCCTGGTGCGCGTGCGCGATCCCCATGACCTGGTTGTACGGCTTCTGCAGCTCCGTGAACTGGCCGTCGTCGAAGACGCTGATCAGCTCGTCCACCTCGAGCGTGCTGGACCCTACGGAGGCCAGGACGACCCGCACGCCGCGTTCGCGCAGCGCGGGCACCAGCGTGGCCACCACGTTCTCGATCCCCCCATAGCCGGGAGGCGGGACCGCGAGCCACGGCCCCGCGTTCACCAGGACTTTCATGCCACATCCTCCTCAAGTACGAGGGAGGCGAGCGGAGGTCGCTCCGCCACGGCCACGTCCACCAGGTCGACCCCTTCCAGCCCGAACTGGAGCATGGTGTGCCCGGGAGGGTCGGCCGGCAGCACCCGGCCCTGCCGTTCCAGGCGGGACCAGGCGGTGAGCATGATCTGCCCGGCCATCCGGCCGAGCGCGGCCACCGATTGGTGCGTGTGCGTACGCGTGCCCAGATCCACCTGGGCCATCGCGTCAAGTCCGACAAGCTCGAGGAGGTCGACGAGGAGCCCGAACTCCACGCCGTACTCGGTGACGAACGGCACCTGCTCCAGCACCTCGCGCCGGGCGGCGTACTCGCCGCCGAGGGGCTGGGCGAATCCCGTCAGCTCCGGCCAGAACATGGTGAGCAGCGGCCGGGCCACCAGTTCGGTCACGCGCCCGCCCGCGCCGCGGCGCACGACCCCGTCCTCGCCCGTGAACGGCCGCTCGTACATGCCCTTGACGAAGTGGATGCCGCGATCCGTCAGCAGCGGCCCCACCAGGCCGGACACGAACTGCGCGGAGAAGTCGCGCAGGTCCGCGTCCACGAACACGACGATGTCGCCGCTGGAGGCGGCCAGCCCCTTCCACAGCGCCTCGCCCTTGCCCGTCAGGGGTGGCAGGTGCGAGAGCACCTGGTTCTGTGCCACCACGCGGGCGCCTGCCTCGCGTGCCCGCTCGGCGGTGGCATCGGTGGAGTTCGAGTCGACGACCAGGATCTCGTCGACGAGCGGCAGGCGCTCGACGAGCTCACGGCGGATCTCGCGGACGATGTCGCCCACGGTGAGCTCCTCGTCACGTGCGGGTAGCACGACGCTGATCGTCGTGGATCCCTTGGCCAGGATTAACGCGTCCGCCGGCCACTCGGCTGCTGTGCTCGAGTGCGGACCGTACCACTCCTGGACCCTGGCCAAGGCTCGCAGATCTGTCTCCATGCAGTCAGCCCCGATCTCATGAGGTCACGACTTCTGCCCGATCTATACGCCTTCGAACCTCTTTGTTTGGCCGCGAGTAGACGTGGCATATGCCGGAATGTGTCCCCAATCACTCGCGTCGGCATCATAGGTGCCGGAAATGTCGCCGCTCGCCACGCCGATGTACTGTCCGGCTTCCCAGATGTCACGATCGCTGGGATCGCCGACACGGATCCCCACAGGGCCGAGGCGCTGGCCTCAAGGCATGACGCAACCGCCTATGGCGGCCATGCCGACCTGCTCAGTGCCGGCGGTCTTGACGCGGTCTACGTGTGTGTGCCTCCTTTTGCGCACGGTAACCCGGAACACGATGTTCTGTCGTGTAATCTGCCGATTTTTGTGGAAAAACCGCTTTCTCTCGACCTCCAAACCGCAGAAATCATCGCGTCCGAAATCGAGCGGAGATCTCTGCCCTCCGCGGTCGGCCACCACTGGCGCTACCTCGACATCGTCGAGCAGGCCCGCGATCTCCTCGCCGAGCGTCCGGTACGGCTCGCCCTGGGCCACTGGCTGGACAAGGTGCCCCCGGTCGCCTGGTGGCTGAACCCGAGCATGTCCGGCGGCCAGATCGTGGAGCAGGCGGTCCACGTACTGGATCTGGCCCGGGTCCTGGTGGGCGAGGTGACGATGGTGCACGCCGTACCCGCCGACAACAAGATCGACGGCGAGGTGGACCGGGCGACGGCGGCGGTGCTGCGCTTCGCCGACGGGGCGGCCGGGCTGCTGGCCACCTCCTGTCTGCTCACCCAGAAGCACCGGGTGGGCCTGGAGGTGTGCGCCGAGGGCCTGGCGCTGGAGCTCAGCGAGACCCGGCTGCTCGTGGACGGCCAGCGGGTCATCGAGGACGACGGTCTGGCGAAGACGCGGGTGGACCGTGAGTTCATCAACGCCGTGCAGGGTAAGGACGCCGACGTGCGCGTGCCGTACGGTGAGGCCCTGCGGACCCATCGCCTGGCCCTGGCGCTCGCACGGTCCGCGGCTGAAGGGAGGCCGGTGACCCTCGATGAGTGATGTGATCAGCATTGAGGCGCCCGGCGAGGTATGCCTGGTGCCGGAGAAGCTGCCCGAGATCCCCGAGGGCGGGTTCATGGTGGCGACCACGCACAGTGGCGTCTCGGCCGGCACCGAGCTCACCTACGTCAAGGGCACCAACCCCTACCTCGCCTCGAGCTGGGATCCGGCGCTCGGGCTGTTCCGGGACGGCGCGCCGTCGATCAGCTATCCCGTGCGCGGCATCGGCTACATGCAGGTCGGCCTGGTGGTGGAGACGCGCACGCGGGCCGTGAGCGAGGGCGCGCTGGTCGCGATGTGCTACGGGCACCGCACGGCGTACGTGGCGGACCCGATGGCCGACAGGTTCGTGGCGCTGCCGGAGGACCTCGACCCGCTGCTCGGCGTCTACGTCGCCCACATGGGCCCGATCTGCGCCAACGGCCTGCTGCACGCCGCCCACGACCTGCACGGCCCGGCCGTGCAGCAGCTCGGCGACGGCGTGCGCGGGCGGCGGGTCGCGGTCGTGGGCGCCGGCGTGGTCGGGCTGCTGACGGCCTGCTTCGCCATGTCGTGTGACGCGGCCGAGGTCGTGGTCGTGGACGAGACCCCGGACCGGCTCGAGATCGCCGAAGCGCTCGGCGCGAACGTCCTGGCCGCCGACAACGACCCGGCGGTGGACCTGAAGCGCCGCTGGCGGCACGGCCGCGACGACCGAGGCGCCGACGTGGTCTTCCAGTGCCGCGGCCAGCCCAGGGCGCTGGCGCTCGGGCTGAGGCTGCTCCGTCCCCAGGGCACGCTGGTGGACCTCGCCTTCTACACGCGGGGCGCCGACGAGGTGCGGCTGGGCGAGGAGTTCCACCACAACGGGCTGACGGTGCGCTGCGCCCAGATCGGCCGGGTGCCGCGCGGCCTGTCGCACGCCTGGGACAGGGAGCGGCTCTCGCACGAGACGATCACCCTGCTCAGGAGGTACGGCCCCCGGCTACGCGAGCACGTGATCACTGACCTCGTCGGCTTCGCCGAGGCCCCCCAGTTCCTGGCCGATCTCGCGGCCGGACGCCGGCAGACCGTTCAGGCCGTGCTCTGCGACCACGTCGAGGACGAGGGCGGCTGACCAGCTGAAGTCGCGGCAGCCATGGCCGCGCAGCGTGAACGGGTCGAAGTACTCCCGGAACCCGGCCTGCGAGACCGCGTTGATCATCCCGTCGGCGACCAGGCCGGCCAGGTCGGGGCGGCGCTCGGTGAGCCCCTGCCAGACGAGCCAGGTGAGGTTGATCCAGCTCGGGCCCCGCCAGTAGCGGGCCGGGTCGAACTCGGGCCCCGACGGGGAGTAGCTGGGCAGCGCCCCGTCCTTGAGCGCGAACCGGTCGAGCGCGGTCGCGATCAGCGCGTCGGCGACCTCGGCCGGCAGGCCGGGGAGCATGAGCGGGGTCAGCCCGGCGGTGCTCTCGGAGCGGATCAGCTCGCCGGTGCGCACGTCGCGGGCCTGGAAGAGGCCGCCGTCGAAGAGGTGCTCCACCATGGCGGCGGTCATCGCGGCCGCCTCGCGCTCGTGCGGCTCGGGGTCGAGGCCGAGCACGTCCGCGATCTTGGCCAGTGTCGCCTCCGCCACCCCGTACGCGGTGTTGAAGAGCGGGCACTCGACCTGGAACTCCCCCGCCCTGCGGTAGCCGGAGTCGCGGTAGGCGCGGGCGAGCGAGACGTACCGCTCGTAGTCGCGGTCGGTGGGCCGCTCGTCGGCGCTGACCGTGGCGAGGTCCCTGCGGACGAAGCCCGCGGTGGCGGGCCGGACCGCCTGCAGCGGCAGGTCCCAGGCCGGGCTGTTGTCCATGCCCGACTCCCAGGGGTGCACGATCGAGATCAGCCCCTCGGGCGAGCGCCTGGCCGCGCGCAGGAACTCCTGCTGCGCCACGAGCCGCGGGTAGATCCGGCGCAGGAACGCGGTGTCCGGCTCGGCCAGGTGCGTCTTCCACGCGGCCAGCGCGTGGACCGGCGGCTGGATGATGCCGGAGGTCGCGGTCCCGGAGGGAGCCCGTGACTCCCAGAACTCCGGCCCCGGGAAGTAGGCGCCCTCCGGCACCTCGGGGTTGAACACGATGTGCGGCACCCTGCCGTCGCGCCACTGCGCGCCGAACAGGGAGAGCAGCTCCACCCTGGCCCGTCGCGGAGACCACCGGGCGTTTCCGATCGCGATGAAGGCGGAGTCCCAGCTCCACTGGTGCGGGTACAGCCGCCGCGAGGGGACCGTGTAGCTGCCGTCCCAGTTCGTCACCAGGACGCGCACGGCGTCGCGAAGGATCATAGGTATTTCCTGACGAAGGCTGCGGTCTGGGGGAGGACGATCTCGGGCTCGCCCCGCAGGCGGCATTCGAGGGCGAGGTAGCCGTCGTAGCCGACGGCGTCCAGCGTGGCCAGCTGCGCGCCCCAGTCGAGGTGGCCGGTGCCCGGCTGGTTCCGGTTGGACTCGCTGATCTGCATGTGCGCGAGGTAGGGGGCGGCCTCGGCCAGCGAGCGGCAGGGGTCGTCCTCCTCGATGTTCATGTGGTACGTGTCGCCGACGACCCTGATCGAGTCCATGGAGCAGTAGGAGACGGCCTCGGCCAGCGAGTTGACCATGTGGTTCTCGTACCGGTTGAGCGGCTCGAGCATGATCAGCACGCCGTTGCGCTGCGCGTGCTCGCCGAGGACGCCCAGCGCCTCGGTCAGCACCTCGCGGTCCTCCTCGGGGCTGCGCGGCGGCTCGAACGGGGGGAGCCGGCGCGAGAACTGGCCCCACGAGGCGGGCGTCATGACGCCGATGCCGCCCAGCTCGGCGATCACCGTGAGCTGCGACCTGAGCTGCTGGATGGCGTCCTTGCGCTTGGCCGCGTCGAAGTCGCCGATGAAGTGCGGCATGTCCACGCAGACCGTCGGCATGACCACGCCGTCGGCCTTGGCCCGCTTGAGCTCGGTCAGGCGGCCGGCGAAGTGGAAATCGCCCTTGCCGCGCAGCTCGATGGCGTCGAAGCCGGCATCGACCGCGAACGCGAACTTCTCCTGCAGCGTGCGGCCGGGCAGAAGCTGCTCCTGTACGGCGAGCTTCACTGTCACTCCTCGAAGGTGAAGACGAGCTGGAGCACCTCGGACTGGTGCTTGTCGATCAGGTCGAAGGCCTCGGCGGCCCTCTCGACGGGGACGACGTGGCTGATCAGCTCGCCGACCTCGACCTGGCCCTCGTGCACGAGAGCCATGAACGTGCGCTGCAGGCGCTCGACGTCCCACCGGTGCGCCAGCCACGAGGCCACGCCGCCGATCTGGGAGGAGACGAGCTGCACCTGGTTGTGGTGGAACTCCTCGCCCAGCCGCAGCCCGATGCCGTCGCCCTGGTAGAACCCGGCGGCGACGACCCGGCCGCCCTTGCGCACGGTCCTGATGGCCTCGTGCAGGCCCTGGTGGGTGCCGCTCAGCTCGATGACCGTGTCCGCGCCCTCGACGCGCTTGCGCATGTACTCGGCCACGGAGCCCGCGCGCACGTCGATCACCTCGGCCGCGCCGAACGTCCTGGCCAGCTCCAGCCGGTCGGGGATCGCGTCGGCCGCGAGCACCCTGGCGCCGCTCAGCACGGCCAGCCGGGTGGCCAGCAGCCCGATGACGCCCTGGCCGAAGATCGCGATCTGGTCGCCGAGGTGCACGTCTGCGGCGTGCACGGCGTTGAGCGCGATGGCGCCCACGCGGGCGAACACCCCGGTCAGCGGGTCGGCGCCGGGCGGCATGACGTGGCCGACGAGTTTCTCCGCCGGGACGACGGCCTCGGCGCGGTGGCCCCAGATGCCCCACACGATGCTGCCGACGGGGGGATCAGCGACGTCGGGCGCGGCCTCCACCACCTCGCCGACCTCCTGGTAGCCCCAGCCGGTCAGCGGGTAGGCGTGCGTCTGGCCGTCGACGAAGAGCCGGCGCTCGGTGTCCCAGTGGCGGTTGAGATATGGATTTGTCCCGCGATAGGCGGTGAGCTCAGTGCCCGCGGACACGCCGGAATAGATCGTACGGACTCGTACGGAACCCGGCACCAGGTCGGCGGGCGACTCCAGGCTGACGCGGACACGGCCTGGCTCTTCAAAGGTGATGACGCGCACTGCCCCACACTTACGCTTATTGATCAAACAAAAGTCAAAGATTTAGTGCTTGTTTGCATACGATAGTTGCGCTCAGAACACTCTTAAGTCTACGACTTCCGCCAGTTAACGCCGATGAAATTGGGGTTTTCGCCAGCGTGTCTTCCGGAACGCGACCTTATCGGCAAAGCGGACTTAGCCCCACACCTGGGATTTCTAGGGTGTGAGGCGACCTTGGGATGACCGAAATCACACGAACGTAGATCTTTTGCGATAGAAGATCCCGATGTGTACTCCTAGGCACGGAGTGGGTACAGACCGGTCTCGTATCGACTACCGCACGTTGCCGGGATCACGGCGAGGGTAAGGGCGGCATATCCCCTACCGGAGGAGCGTGCCATGCCGAAGAAGGTAACCGCCGTCCTCTCCGTCGCACTGCTGGCAGCCGCTTCGCTGGCGGCCTGCGGCGACGACGGTGGCGAGCCGTCCACGAGCAACCAGATCACCGTCTGGACCGAGGAGAACCTCAACGACCGGATGGGTGTGCAGAACCAGATCGTCGCCGAGTTCACCAAGAAGACCGGGATCAAGGTCAAGCTGGTCGGCGTGGCCGAGGACCAGTTCAGCCAGACCATGACGGCCGCCGCCGCGGCCGGGGACCTGCCGGACGTGATCGGCGCGCTGCCGCTGGCGGCCGTGCGCGAGCTGGAGGCCAACGACCTGCTCGACACCGAGACGCCGGGCAAGGTCGCCGATCAGCTCGGCCGGGACTCGTTCTCGCCGCGGGCCCTGGAGCTCGACAGCTCGGGGGGCAAGCTGCTCGCGGTGCCCAGCGACGGGTGGGCGCAGCTCATCCTCTACCGCAAGGACCTGTTCGAGAAGGCGGGACTGCAGCCACCCGACACGTACGAACGGCTCGAGGCGGCGGCCGCCAAGCTCAACACGGGCGGGGTCGCGGGCATCACGCTGGCGATCGCGCCCAAGGACTCGTTCACCGCGCAGAGCTTCGAGCACGTCGCGCTGGCGAACGGCTGCCAGCTGGTCGACAATTCCGGAAATGTGGCCCTTGCCGCACCACAGTGCGTGAGGGCGTTCGACTTCTACGCGAAGCTGGCGAAGAACTACTCCGTCAAGGGCAAGCAGGACGTCGACTCCACCAGGGCCACCTACTTCTCGGGCAAGGCGGCCATGACGATCTGGTCGTCGTTCATCCTCGACGAGCTGGCCGGGCTCCGTAAGGACGCGCTGCCGAGCTGCCAGGAGTGCCGCTCCGATCCCGAGTGGCTGGCCAAGAACACCGGGGTGGTCACGGCACTGAAGGGGCCCGACGGGAGCGCGCCCGCGCAGTACGGCGAGATCGTCTCGTGGGCGATCACCCGTGACGCCGCCAAGGACTCCGCCGCCAAGTTCGTGGCCTTCATGATGAACGAGGGTTACGAGCGCTGGATCGGCATGGCGCCGGAGGGCAAGTTCCCGACCCGCAAGGGCTTCGAGGACAAGTGGAACAAGCTGCCCGCCGGGGTCGACTCCAAGAAGCCGCTGGCCGACATCTACCCGGCCGACGTGCTCGACGCCCTGCGCAAGAGCCCTGACACGTTCGCCCGCTGGGGCATCCCGCAGGGCCAGGGCAAGCTGGTCGGCGCCATCATGGGCGAGCTGCCCGTGCCCAAGGCGCTGAGCGCGGTCGTGGACGGCTCGCTGACCCCGCAGGCCGCCGCCACGCAGGCCAAGACGGACGTGGAGACCATCAAGCGCGGGATCCGCCAGTGACCCGCACTCTCCGGCAGGGCACTCTGCGGCAGCAGGAAGGGCGGGCCGGGCTCGCGCTCATCTCGCCCACGCTGATCATCACCCTGGTCGTGGTCGTGCTGCCGCTGCTGTGGGCGATCATGCTGGCGTTCCAGGACGTGCGGCTGATCAACATCCGGCGGGCGGGCATCTTCGGCCACTACACGCTGGAGAACTTCTCGTACGTCGTCTCCGAGCCCGGCTTCTGGTCCTCCCTGGTCAACACGCTCATCTACACCGTCGCGGGAACGGCCCTGTCGATCGCGATCGGGCTGGTGGCGGCGCTGGCCCTCCGGGACAAATTCAAGGGCCGGACCCTGGTCAGGGCCTCGATCCTGATCCCGTACGTGGCGCCGGTCGTGGCCGTGGCGTTCCTGTGGGAGACGATGCTCAACCCCCAGTACGGCATCGTCAACACCTGGCTC
This sequence comes from Nonomuraea sp. NPDC050786, assembly GCF_040654115.1. Classification (NCBI taxonomy): domain Bacteria; kingdom Bacillati; phylum Actinomycetota; class Actinomycetes; order Streptosporangiales; family Streptosporangiaceae; genus Nonomuraea; species Nonomuraea sp. NPDC050786. The sequence continues at coordinate 105,608 of NZ_JBFAHJ010000021.1, read as the reverse complement.
CACGAGCCCATCGCCTTCCTCACCCAGGCGAAGGGCGAGTTCCTCGGCGTGCGGGTGCCGGTGGCGCTGTTCACGGTGATCGCGTTCGAGGCGTGGCGGTATTTCCCGTTCGCGTTCCTGTTCATCCTGGCCAGGCTGCAGGCGCTGCCCGCCGAGCTGGACGAGGCGGCGGTGGTGGACGGGGCCACGCCCACCCAGCGGTTCCGGTACGTGATCATGCCGCAGCTCTGGCGGATCATCGCGCTGCTGTCGGTGCTGCGGTTCGTCTTCACGTTCACCAAGTTCGACGACGTCTACCTGCTGACCGGCGGCGGGGCCGGGACCGAGGTAGTCAGCGTGCGGGTCTACAACTTCCTGACCGCACGCGACGATATCGGCGCCTCGGCCGCGCAGGCGATCGTGCTGGCGGTCTTCCTGGTCCTGTTCCTGGCCATCTACCTGCGGTTCTTCGGCGGGGGTGAAAATGAGCCGCGATAGGTTCGAGCGGGGGCTCTTGCGGGTCCTCAAGCCGCTGGTCATCCTGGTGCTCTTCCTGGTGACCGCGTTCCCGTTCTTCTACATGGTGATGCTCTCCGTACGCGACATCCAGGAGCTCATCCTGGACCCCGGCTCGCTCTGGCCGCGCAGCTTCACCCTGGACACGTACGTCGACGTGCTGACCAAGCAGGGCTTCCTGAGCTTCCTGCGCAACAGCGCGATCGTGGCGGTCGCCTCGGTGGCCTTCACGCTGCTGATCTCGATCCCGGGCGCGTACGCGGTCGCGCGGCTGCGGTTCTTCGGGCGGCGGCAGGTGCACTTCCTCTTCCTGGCGGTGTACCTGTTTCCGGCGATCGTGCTGGCCATCCCGCTGTTCGTGCTGTTCACGATGCTGGGGCTGCGGGGGTCCCTTTTCGGGCTGATCGCCGTGTATATCGCGCAAACCGTCCCGGTCACGGTATACATGCTCCGCAACTACTTCGAGACCGTGCCGCAGAGCGTGGAGGAGGCGGCCGCGATCGACGGGTGCACGAGGCTGTCGACCATCTGGCGCGTGGTGCTGCCGCTGTCCAAGCCCGCGCTGATGGCCACCGGCCTCTACGCGTTCATGATCGCGTGGAACGAGTTCCTGTTCGCCCTGCTCTTCCTCGTGGACAGGCGCGAGAGATGGACGGTCTCGCTGGGGCTCTCTCAGCTGGCGGGCAGCATCGAGATCCCCACGACGGTCCTGATGGCAGGATCGGTGGTGCTGACGCTGCCCATCGTGATCGTGTTCTTCGCCAGTGAACGCCTGCTGACGGAGGGCCTCACCGCAGGAGCAGAGAAGGGATAAACCATGCTGACGGCAGGGCAGATCCTCCAGCTCATCCGCAATGGCACCTGCCGTACGCGCAAGGAACTCATCGAGTACACCGGGCTGTCCCGATCGACGATCACCGACCGGGTCGACCGGCTCATCGACGCCGGATACATCCACGAGTCCGGCGTCGGCGCCTCCGGGGGCGGGCGACCGCCCTCGGTGCTCGCCGTGGACGCCGCCAGGCGCCTGCTGCTGGTGGCCGATCTGGGGGCCACCCATGCCAGGGTCGCGCTCACCGATCTGGCCGCGCGGCCCCTGGCCGAGGAGAGCACCGAGATGCGGATCGAGCTCGGGCCCGAGGCCGTCCTGTCGTGGGTGCGGCAGGCGTTCCAGCGGATGCTCGACAGGACCGGCCGGCCGGCGGGGGACGTGTACGGCATCGGGCTCGACGTGCCGGGCTCGGTGGACCACACCACCGGGCGGATGATCAGGTCGTTCCTCATGCCGGGATGGGACGACTATCCGGTGGGCGGGGCCATCGGGGAGCTGTACGACGTGCCCATCCTGGTCGAGAACGACGCGAACGCCATGGCGCTGGGCGAGTGGTGGTCGTCGTGGCGGGACACGGACTCGCTGGTCCTCATCAAGGTGTCGACCGGCATCGGCACCGGCATCGTGCTCGACGGGCAGATCTACCGGGGAGTCGAGGACGCCGCCGGCAACATCGGGCACGTGCGGCTGCGTGAGGCCGACGGCCGGGTGTGCACGTGCGGCTCCCGCGGCTGCGTGGCCTCGCTGGCCAGCGGCCACGCACTCGCCGTCGACCTGGGCCAGGAGTCCAGCCGCGACGTGGTGCGCCTCGTGCAGGCGGGTGACCCGGAGGCCATCGCGCGCACCCAGGAGGCGGGCCGCACGCTGGGCATCGTGCTGGCCACGGCGGTCAGCCTGCTCAACCCCGGCGTGCTGGTGCTGGCCGGGGACATGGCGGAGACCAGGGAGCACTACCTGACGGGCATCAGGGAGATCGTCTACCGCCGCAGCCTGCCGTACACGACCCGGAACCTGGAGATCGTCCCCACCTCGCTCGGGGACCAGGCGGGGATCGTGGGGATGGCGGTGATCGTCATGGAGCACGTGCTCTCCCCCGCCTCCGTGGACGCGGCCCTGGCCGCCCGTACGGACCAGGCGAGCTGACCGGTCAGCCGAGCGCGCGCCGCAGTGCCTCGGGCGCTCCCACGAGCGAGGGGCCGTACCAGGTGAGCAGCCGCCCGCTGACCAGCGCGCAGGTGAGCCCGGGGAAGCACTCGGGGCCGTCCGTCTCCGAGAACGCGTAGGGCTCGTCGGGCAGGACCACCAGGTCGGGCCGGCGCCCGACCAGCTCGGGCAGCGGGATCCTGGGGTAGCGCTCCTCGTGGCCCGCGTAGAGGTTGTCCACGCCGAGATGCCTGAGCACGTCGCCGGTGAACGTGTCGCGCCCCACCACCATCCACGGCCGCCGCCAGATCGGGACGACCGCCGTCCTCCTCGGCCCTTCCGCGGGCACGCGCCACGCCTCCTCCGCCGCGTCCAGCCACGCCGGGCGGCCGGTACGGCACGCCTGCCCGAACATGCGGTCCAGCGAGTCGAACGCCTCCTGGAGGGTCTCGATCCGCGTCACCCAGACCGCGACGCCCGACTCGCGCAGGGCCTGGATGTCGGCCGCGCGGTTCTCCTCGGCGTTGGCCAGGACCACGTCGGGCCTGAGCCGCCTGATCGCGTCGAGGTCGGGGTTCTTGGTGCCCCTCACCCTGGCCACGTCCAGATCCGCCGGGTGCGAACACCAGTCGGTCGCCCCGACCAGCGCCTCGGGGACGGTCGCGGCCACCGACTCGGTCAGCGAGGGCACCAGGGACACGATCCGCCGCACGGTGTCGGGAATCTTCACGGGCACGCCGGTGTCGTCCACAGCTAGATTCAATCGAATGTCGGCCTGGGTCCGTAGAATCCAGGCCGAAGATCGCAGAACTTGATCGGGGGAAGTCCGGTTGGAGAGAGAGTCACCAGCCTTCGATCCGCACACGCCCAACGTTGCCCGGCTCTACGACTACTTCCTCGGCGGCAAGGATCACTTCCCGGCCGATCGGGCGGCGGCGGCGAAGATCCTCGCGGTGGCTCCGGAGTTACGGGCGGCGGTCCGCGCCAACCGGGCGTTCCTGAGGCGGGCGGTGCGGTTCCTCGCCGAGTCGGGGATCACGCAGTTCCTCGACATCGGCACGGGACTGCCGGCCCAGGAGAACGTGCACGAGGTGGCCGGGAAGGTCGCCCCTGGCGCCAGGGTGGTCTACGTCGATCGTGATCCCGTGGTGCTGGTGCACGCCAGGGCGCTGCTGGCCGGTCGGGCCGGCACGACGGCGGCCTACGGCGACCTGCGCAAGCCCGACGAGATCCTGAAGAATCCGGAGGTGATGGAGGCGATCGACTTCGACCGGCCCGTCGGCGTGCTGCTGACGGCGATCATGCACTACCTCGGCGACTCCGACCGGCCCCAGGAGATCGTCGCGAGCCTGCGCGACGCCGTGGCCCCCGGCAGCCACCTCGTCCTGTCCCACGCCACCAGCGAGGCCCGCGCCGAGGCGGTGGACACGGTCACCGCGGTCTACGAGAGCACCGACGCCCCGCTCACGCCGAGGAGCCGCGAGCGGATCGCGGAGCTGTTCGAGGGGTTCGAGCTGGTCGACCCGGGCCTCGTCTGGCTGCCCGAATGGCGGCCTGACCAGGCCGACACGATCGACTTCGCCGACGGCCCCGAGTCGTCGCTGCTCCTCGGCGGCGTCGGCAGGAAGGGCTGAGCTCTTGGACATCGGGCTGGCCGTTCCCCAGTTCGGCAGGTTCGCCGCGCTGCCCAGCGTGCTGCGGGTGGCGCGGGAGGCCGGGCGCGATCCGGCCGCACTGCACATGGTGCTGCGCGCCAACCCGGTCATCACCGATCGGGGCGTTCCGCCGCTGAGCGGCACGGTCGCCCAGATCAGCGCCTACCTCGCCACCGCGGCGGAGGCCGGGGTCCACGAGGTCGTCCTGGACCTCCAGCACACCGCCATGAGCGATCAGCACCTGCTGGATCTCGCCGGTGACGTCAGGGCCCGGCTGGGCCCTGACGTCACTTGAGCGCGGAGAGCGCGGCCTCGTAGTCGGGCTCCTGCGTGATCTCCGGCACCAGCTCGGAGTAGACCACGTTGTTCTCGCCGTCGAGCACGACCACGGCCCGCGCGGCGAGCCCGGCCAGCGGCCCCGACTCCTGCGCCACGCCGTAGTCGCTCAGGAACTCGCGGCCCCGCATGAGCGAGAGCATGGTCACGTTGTCGATCCCCTCGGCGCCGCAGAACCGCTTCTGCGCGAAGGGCAGGTCGGCGGAGACGCAGAGCACGGCCACCTCGGGGTGCTCGGCGGCCACCTGGTTGAAGCGGCGCACGGAGGCGGCGCAGACGCCGGTGTCGACGCTCGGGAAGATGTTGAGCACCTTGGTCTTCTGGCCGAAGTCCGCCAGCGTCTGCTCGGCGAGGTCTCCGCCCACCAGCTTGAACGCGGGCGCGCTGTCGCCGGGCTTCGGGAAGGTGCCGCCTACGGTGATGGGGTTGCCCTTGAAAGTGACGTCGGACATGAAAGCCTCTCTGGTTAGCGATGTTCCCGCACGGTGATCCTATCCGCGCCGCTCCAGGACACCCTCATCACCCACGCGGGCTCAGACGTTGCGGCGGTACTGGCCGCCCGCCTCGAACAGGGCATCCGTGATCTGGCCGAGCGAGCAGTGCCGGGCCGCCTCCATCAGCACCTCGAACGCGTTCCCGTCCGACATCGCCACCTCGCGCAGCCGGGCGAGCTGGGCCGGACCCTCGGAGCGGTTGCGCTCGTGGAAGGCGCGCAGCCGGTCCAGCTGGGAGCGCTTCTCCTCCTCCGTGCCCCTGGCCAGCTCCAGCTTGTGCTCCGGCGGCTGCTCGTCCCCGTTGCGGAACGTGTTCACGCCGATGATGGGCAGCGAGCCGTCGTGCTTGCGCATCTCGTACAGCATGGACTCGTCCTGGATCTTGCCGCGCTGGTAGCCGGTCTCCATCGCGCCCAGCACGCCGCCCCGGTCGGACAGCCGCTCGAACTCGGCGAGCACCGCCTCCTCCACCAGGTCCGTCAGCTCCTCGACGATGAACGAGCCCTGCAGCGGGTTCTCGTTCTTCGCCAGGCCCCATTCGCGGTTGATGATGAGCTGGATCGCCATGGCCCTGCGGACCGAGTCGGCCGACGGGGTGGTCACGGCCTCGTCGAAGGCGTTGGTGTGCAGGCTGTTGCAGTTGTCGTAGATGGCGATCAGGGCCTGGAGGGTGGTGCGGATGTCGTTGAAGTTCATCTCCTGGGCGTGCAGGGAGCGGCCCGAGGTCTGGATGTGGTACTTCAGCTTCTGCGAGCGCTCGGCGGCGCCGTACCGCTCCCTCATGGCCACCGCCCAGATGCGGCGGGCCACGCGCCCGAGCACGCTGTACTCCGGGTCCATGCCGTTGGAGAAGAAGAACGACAGGTTGGGCGCGAAGTCGTCGATCTTCATGCCCCTGGCCAGGTACGCCTCCACGTACGTGAAGCCGTTGGCCAGGGTGAAGGCGAGCTGGCTGATCGGGTTGGCCCCGGCCTCGGCGATGTGATAGCCGGAGATCGAGACCGAGTAGAAGTTGCGCACGCCGTTCCTGATGAACCACTCCTGGATGTCGGCCATCATCCTGAGCGAGAACTCGGTGGAGAAGATGCAGGTGTTCTGGCCCTGGTCCTCCTTGAGGATGTCGGCCTGGACCGTGCCCCTGACCGTGGCCAGCGTCCTCGCGCGCAGCTCGGCGGCCTCCTCGGCCGACGGCGCGCGACCGTGCTCGGCCTGGAAGCGGTCGAGGGCCTGGTCGATGGCGGTGTTGAGGTAGAAGGCCAGGATCGTGGGCGCGGGGCCGTTGATCGTCATCGACACGGACGTGTTGGGCGCCGACAGGTCGAAGCCGTCGTAGAGCACCTTCATGTCGTCGAGCGTCGCGATGGAGACCCCCGAGGTGCCGACCTTCCCGTAGATGTCGGGCCGCGGGTCCGGGTCGTGGCCGTACAGCGTCACCGAGTCGAACGCCGTGGACAGCCGCGTCGCGGGCTGGCCCTCCGACAGCAGCTTGAAGCGCCTGTTGGTGCGGAACGGGTCGCCCTCGCCCGCGAACATCCTGGTCGGGTCCTCGTCCTCGCGCTTGAACGGGAAGACCCCGGCGGTGAACGGGAACGTGCCCGGCAGGTTCTCGCCGCGCAGGAAGCGCAGCAGGTCGCCGTGGTCGCTGTAGCGGGGCAGGGCCACGCGCGGGATGCGGTTGCCCGAGAGGGTCTCGCGCCAGAGCGGGGTGTGGATCTCGCGGTCGCGGACCTTCACCACCAGCTCGTCGGCGGTGTAGCGCTCCTTGACGGCCGGCCAGCCGTCGAGCAGCGCCCGGCTCTCGTCGGTGAGCTCTCGCTCCGCCTGGGCCTCCAGCTCCCCGAGCCGCGGATCGTCGTCGTCCAGGAGTGCCCGCACGGCGGCGAGCTGCTGGCGGCGGCGGGCGACCTCGGCCTGGGCGAGGGTCTCCGCGTGGTACGCGCGCACGGTCTCGGCGATGTCGGCCAGGTAGCGGACCCTGGCGGGCGGGACGATGGCGGCGGAGGCCTGCGAGGTGCGCCCGGACACCTCGGGCAGCAGCCCGGCCCCCGCGTCGGCCAGCAGGAGGGGCTTGAGGTGCTGGTAGAGGGCCGTGACCCCGGCGTCGTTGTAGCGGGCGGCGATGGTGCCGAAGACCGGCATGTCCTCCGGCCTGACACCGAACGCCTCGCGGTTGCGTACGAGCTGGCGGCGGACGTCACGCAGGGCGTCCTCCGCGCCGCGCCGCTCGTACTTGTTGATCACCACGGCCTCGGCGAAGTCCAGCATGTCGATCTTCTCGAGCTGCGAGGCCGCGCCGAACTCGGGCGTCATCACGTACACGGGCACGTCCACGTGCGGGACGATCCCGGCGTCGCCCTGGCCGATGCCGGGCGTCTCGACGATCACCAGGTCGTGGCCCGCCGCGCGGCAGGCGGTGATCACGTCGTCGAGGCAGGCGGGCACCTCGCTGGCGGCGCCCCTGGTGGCCAGGGAGCGGAAGTAGGTCTGGGGGCTCAGGCTGTTCATCCTGATGCGGTCGCCGAGCAGCGCGCCGCCGCCGCGCCTGCGCGTGGGGTCGATGGCGATGATCGCGATGCGCAGCTTGTCGTCGTTGTCGACGCGGAACCTGCGTACGAGCTCGTCGGTCAGCGAGGACTTGCCCGAGCCGCCCGTGCCCGTGATGCCGAGCACGGGGGCGCGCTTCTCCGCCCCGGCGGCCTTGAGGCCCTCGACCAGCTCGGCCGGGGCACGGCCCGACTCGAGGAGCGTGATCGCGCGGGCCAGCGCCGCCTGGTCACCTGAGACCACGGCCTCCACGGACGGCGGGTCGCCCAGCTCGGCATCGCAGTCCTCGATCAGCTTGTTGATCATGCCGGGGAGCCCGTACTTCTGGCCGTCCTCGGGCGAGAAGATGCGGGTGACGCCGCGCGAGTGCAGCAGCTCGATCTCCTCGGGGACGATCACTCCCCCGCCGCCGCCGTACACCTTGACGTGCCCGGCCCCGCGCTCGTGCAGCAGCTCCACCAGGTACGTGAAGAACTCCACGTGCCCGCCCTGGTACGAGCTGATCGCCACGCCCTGGACGTCCTCCTGGATGGCGGCGGTGACGATCTCGTCGACCGAGCGGTTGTGGCCGAGATGGATGACCTCGGCGCCCTGCGACTGGAGGATGCGCCGCATGATGTTGATCGCCGCGTCGTGGCCGTCGAACAGGGCCGCCGCGGTCACGAAGCGCACTGGGTGTTCCGGGACGTGCACGCCTTTTCACTCCTTCGTGAGGGCTCTCCCCTCGAAGATACTAGGACGTCCTACTATTTCGACAGTACGACGTCCTGGTATTTGCCGCGGTCGCCTGGGGTAGACGTGCCCCAGGGGGTGAGGCCGCATGCGCGCGCTGACGTTCGCACCGGGGAGGAAAGGGACGCTGGCCGTCGAGGAGGTGCCCGATCCGGCGCCGGGCAAGGGCCAGCTGCTCGTGCAGGGGCTGGCGCTGGGCGTCTGCGGGACCGACCGGGAGCTGTCGACGGCTGACTACGGCTGGCCGCCGCCCGGCCGGGAGCGGATGGTCATCGGGCACGAATCGCTCGGCCGGGTGCTCGAGGTGCCCGAGGGGTCGGCGTACTCGCCGGGCGACCTGGTGGTGGGCGTGGTGCGCCGGCCGGACCCGGTGCCGTGCGGGGCGTGCCTGCGGGGCGAGTTCGACATGTGCCGCAACGGCCGCTACACCGAGCGCGGCATCAAGCAGCTCGACGGGTACGGCTCCGAGCGCTGGACGGTCGAGGCCGGGTACGCCGTGCGGCTGGACCGTTCGCTGGAGAGCGTCGGCATGCTGGTCGAGCCCGCCTCGGTGGTCGCCAAGGCGTGGGAGCAGATCGACCGGATCGGGGCGCGGACCTGGTTCGAGCCCCAGAGACTGCTCGTCACCGGCGCCGGGCCGATCGGGCTGCTGGCGGCGCTGATGGGGCGGCAGCGGGGGCTCGAGGTACACGTGCTCGACCGCGCCCCGGAAGGGCTCAAGTCCCGGCTGGTGGAGGAGCTCGGGGCGACCTATCACTCGGCGACGTCGCTCAAGGCGTTCGCCACCGACAGGCCCGACATCATCATCGAGTGCACGGGAGCCGGGGCCCTCGTCATGGACGCCATGATCAGCACGGCTGCCGCGGGCATCGTCTGCCTGGCCGGTCTCGCGCCCGGCGGGCGTACGCACCGGGTGGACGCGGGGGTGATCAACCGGGACATCGTGCTGGAGAACGACGTGGTCTTCGGCACCGTGAACGCGAACCTGCGGCACTACCGGGACGCCGCCGCCGCCCTGGAGAAGGCCGACCTCGGGTGGCTGGAGCGGCTCATCACGCGCCGGGTGCCGCTGTCACATGCCCTGGACGCGTTCGAGCCCGGCGACGACGTCAAGGTCGTCATCGACCTCACGGCCTGACCTGCCTCAGTCGAGCTCGTAGGGCTTGCGTCGCGTGGGTGTCGGGTTCCTGGCCGCCGTGGTGGCAGAGCCCACCGGGACGCGGGGTCTGGCGGGGCGGGGCGCGGGTGCCGGGGTGGCGTGCGGCTTGGCCCGGACATTCTCGGAGGACGGCGCCTTGACCCGGGCGTTCTCGGAGGGCGGCGCCTTGACCCGGGCGTTCTCGGAGGGCGGGGCCTTGGCCACCGGCGGCTTCTTCACGGAGGGTGGCGTGGCGGAGGGGTGCGGGTGGGTTGGTGCGTTCCAGGGCCAGGTGAAGCGGCGGTGGGTGCCGCGGCGGCGGCCCGAGAAGCGGAGGGAGAGGACGACCGTCATCAGCACCATGGCGGTCAGCAGCGCGGGCGGCGTGCCTAAGAAGTCCAGCGGCGATCCCGACCCCGAGCGCGACGCCGGCACGAAGGGGCGTTCGGTCAGGCGGATCTCCACCGGCTGGTCGGCGGTGGCCTTGACCAGGCGCGGTACGCCGTACCCCACGACCTTGTCGGTCTCCCTGGTCTTGCGCTTGAGCCAGATCCCGTCCACGTTCGCCTCGATGGTGTGGATCTTCGAGCCCTTGACGCTCTCCACGATCCCCACGTGGTCGATGCCCTTGTAGCTCTTGCCGCCGCGCCAGTCGAAGAAGACCAGCGCTCCCGGCTCGGGCTTCTGGGTCCACGCCCCCTGCCTCATGAACCAGGCGGCATGGGAGGGCGTCCAGGCGAACTGGCCGACGTACTGACTGATGCCGGCCTTGTCCGCGGCCCAGGCGATGAACATGTCGCACCACGGCGCGTCGCGGTACTGGGTGTCTTGGACGCGATCCGCGTACCACTGGCCGAACTTGGTGAACTGGCCGCTCTTCTCCTTGTAGCCGAGTTCCTGCCGCACCGTCTTCAGCAGCTCGTCCGCGATCGGGTCCAGGGTGACTCCTCCCAGAAAACCGCCAAATCACGATGGACTGTAGTAGCGCCATTGCGGATTTGCGCGATTCACTCGAAAAGTGTCGCGGTATGAGCCGAAATTTCGGGTTTGTGGCTGGTGAGGCTTCTGAGGTTGACTACTACACCTGTTAGGAGCCGGCGCCGACCCGGTAGACCGTCACCTCGCCCGCGCCCGGCGCGACGACGTCGGCCACGATCACGGTCACGTTGTCGGGCGAGCCGCCCTCGTTGGCAAGATCGATCAGCCTCTGGACGGCCGCGCCCGGGTCTGCCACGGTGGTCAGGACCTCGTGCAGGACCTCGGGACCGAGCACGGTCGTGAGGCCGTCGGAGCAGAGGAGGTAGCGGTCATCAGGCTCGGCTTCGCGCAGCGCCATGTCAGGCTCGGCCCTGCCCTCGCTGCCCAGCACGCGCAGCACCATCGAGCGGCGCGGGTGCACGGCGGCTTGATCCTCCGTTATGCGCCCTTCGTCCACCATCGACTGCACAAGTGTGTGATCCTTGGTCATCTGGTAAAGAGCACCGTCGCGAAGCAGATATCCGCGGGAGTCACCGAGATGAGCCAGGGCGAACCGGTAGCCGTCCCACAGCATGGCGGTCACCGTGGTCCCCATCCCCCTGCGCGCGGGGTCGATGTCGGCCAGCTCGACCAGCCGGCGCGCCGCCTCGTGCACGGCGCCCTCCAGCGCCCCCTCGAGGTCCGCGCCCGTCTCGGGAAGCGTGGCATCCAGCTCGCGCATGACGGCGATCGCCGCCGAGCTCGCCAGCTCGCCCGCGGCGTGTCCGCCCATCCCGTCAGCCACCACGAGCAACCGGCCACTCGCATAGCCCGAATCCTCGTTCTGCTCCCTGCGGCGGCCCACATCTGATCCGGCGGCATAGCGGATGTTGTGCTTCATACCTTGCAGTAAATCATTGGTTGAAAGACTTCACAAGCAGATGCGCTGAAGACTCTTGTGAACTAATGTGGGCTCCATGAGCCACGACCCGACCGTCAACGCCGGGGACATCGCCCGGCTCGCAGGCGTCGGGCGTGCCGCGGTGAGCAACTGGCGCCGTCGCCACGACGACTTCCCCGATCCCATCGGCGGCACGGCCAACCAGCCGCTCTTCTCACTGCGACAGGTCGAGTCCTGGCTGCGCCGCTATGGGAAGTCCTACCAGGTCTCCCTGGGAGATCGGGTGTGGCAGCGCATGAAAGCCGCGGGCGATTTGCGCCTGGGCGAGCTGGTGGCGCGGGCAGGAGCCCTGCTGACCAGCCAGGCGGCCACCCTGACCAGCGGTCCGGCCGGCGCGGACGCGCGACCGGACAGTGGCGGCGCCCCGGGCGTGGCGCGGGGCGGTGGCGGGGACGAGCCGGACGCGCAGCGGACCGGGCGCGGGCACGAGCCGGGCGCGCAGCGGACCGGGCGCGGGGACGAGCCGGGCGAAGGCGTGGCGGCGGCCGGGCAGGGCCTCGAGCCGGAGGGGCTGGAGCCGGAGCTGGCAGAGCTCGTGCTGGAGCTGGCCGAGCAGCATGGCGCGCTGACCGCGTACGAGTTCCTGTGCGAGCGCTATCTCGAGGCGCACTCGCGGCAGCTCTCCGTGACCCGCGAGGACGTGGCCGCGCTCATGGTCCGGCTCGTACGCACGGACGGCGCCACGATCCTCGACCCCGCCTGCGGTGTCGGCACGCTGCTCCTCTCCCCCGCCAGAACGCCCGTCACCCTCTCCCCTGCCAGAACGGAGCCGGACGAGCCGGACGAGCCGGGCACGGTCAGGGTGCTCGGGCAGGAGCTCAGCGAGACCTCGGCGGCCCTCACCGCCGCCAGGCTCCGGCTGCGGGGCGTCGAGGCCCGGGTCGTGTCCGGCGACTCGATGCGCCACGACGCGTTCCCCGGCGAGAAGGCCGACGCCGTGGTGTGCGATCCGCCGTTCAACGAGCGGGCCTGGGGCTACGAGGAGCTGACCGGCGACCCACGCTGGGAGTACGGCCTGCCGCCGCGCGGCGAGCCGGAGCTGGCCTGGGTGCAGCACTGCCTCACCCACGTCAGGCCGCGCGGCCTGGTCGCCATCCTCATGCCGCCGGCCGCGGCCAGCCGCAAGGCGGGCCGCCGCATCCGCGCCAACCTCCTGCGCGCGGGCGCCCTGCGTGCCGTCATCGCGCTGCCTGGCTCGGACCTCTGGCTGCTGCGCCGCCCGGCGGCCGGCGAGCGCCCGCCGTCCGACGTGCTCATCCTCGACGCCACGGAGGACCTCGGGAGCGTCGAGCCGGCCTGGCAGGCATACCTGGAGGACCGTTCCGACCAGACCGTACGCATCATCGACCTGCTGGCCGACGAGGTCGACATGACCCCGGCCCGCCACCAGCGGCGCGACGACGTCGGCAAGGCGTACGCCGAGGCCCGCGACCGCTTCCTGGCCGCCGCTGCGGCGCCGCCCGACCTGAAGATCCTGGAGCAGCCGCTCGGCCAGCCCGCCACCACGCTGGGCGACCTCATCAAGGAGGGCCTGGTGACCACGTCGCAGGCGCCGCCCAAGATGGCCGCCGACGGCGGTGACGTGCCGGTGCTCACCACCGACGACGTCCTCAACGGCACCCCGCCGTCCGGCTTCACCACGATGCAGCAGGGCCTGGTCCCGATCCGCCCCGGCGACGTGGTGGCCTCCTACTCGAGCGTGCGGGTGATGGCCGACGGAGGCGCGATGCTCGGCCCCCACCTGACCCTCTACCGGGTGGACGCGCACCGGCTGGACCCCGACTTCCTGGCCGGCTTCCTGCGGGCCGCGGGCGGCCGGGTGACCACCGGCTCCAGCAGGTTCGACGTGCGCCGCACCCGGCTGCCGCGCCTGTCGCTGAAGGAGCAGAAGGCGTACGGCGAGGCCTTCCGGCAGCTCGCCGTGCTGGAGGACGCCATCCGCGAGACCTCGACGCTGGGGCAGACGTTGATCAGACTGGGCCTGGATGGCCTCACCGACGGCCACCTGCACCCGCCTGCTCATGGCCTCACTCCGTGAGGCGGGCTCGGTCGCTGGGGAGCCGCCGCTCTGCTCATGGCCTCTGCTCCGCAGAGGCGGCTCGGTCGCTTCCGAGCCGCCGCCTTCCCTCGTCACTCCGGTCGCTACGCTCCCTGCGTTCCTCAGTCCAGGCGACGGCGCGCCCTCGCCTGACGGTGTAGTTTTTTCCCGAAGGCTGCTGGGAGGGGCGGAATGGTCATCGGTGACCGCTATGAGCTCGACGACCTCCCTCTCGGGCAAGGCGGCATGGGCGCCGTCTACGCGGGCCACGACCGCCACCTCGACCGGCGGGTGGCGGTGAAGCTGCTCAGGGTGCCCAGCGGGCCGGATCACGAGCTGGAGCGCAGGTTCATCCGCGAGGCGCGCATCCTGGCCAGGCTGGAGCATCCGGGCGCCCCGGTGCTCTACGACTTCGGCACGTACGAGCAGCGGCTCTACCAGGTGATGCAGTTCATCGAGGGCGTCACGGTGGCCGACGTGGTGAGCGAGCACGGCCCGCTGCCCGTGTCGTGGGCCGCCGCGATCGCCGCCCAGGCGTGCGCGGTGCTGTCGGCCGCCCACGCGCTGGCGATCTGCCACCGCGACCTCAAGCCGACGAACCTCATGCTCTGCCCCGACGGCAGCGTGAAGGTGCTCGACTTCGGCCTGGCGATGCTGCGTGACACCGACGTCACCACGTTCACGAGGATCGGGCAGATCCTGGGCACGCCGGCGTACATGGCTCCGGAGCAGATCCAGCACGGCGTCGCAGAGCCGCGCAGCGACCTGTACTCGCTGGGCTGCGTCCTGCACGAGATGCTGACAGGCCGCCAGCTCTTCACCGGCCCCACCGACTACATGGTCTTCGAGAAGCAGGTCAAGGAGCGCCCGCCGGCCATCCCGGGGCTGCCGCCGGAGCTGGGCGCGCTGCTGTCGCAGCTGCTGGAGAAGCGGCCGGACGACCGGCCCGCCAGCGCGAACGAGCTCTACGATCGGCTCGACCCGTTCGCGGTGAAGCTGCCCGTGCTGCCCGGCTTCCTCACCACGGCCCCGAGCCCCGGACGCATGTACGCCCGCATGGCGGGCCGCGCGCTCAACGCCTGAGGGCCCTCTCTGGTGCGGGGACTGTAGATTTCTGCCGTGCTCTCCGTCCTGGTGCTCCCATGAGACGCCCGACCCTCGAGGCGGTCGCCGCCCGGGCCGGGGTCTCGCGCGCCACCGCGTCCCGCGTCGTCAACGGGCAGACGACAGTGGCGCCCCACATCCGCGACGCCGTGCAGCGCGCGATCGACGAGCTGGGCTACGTGCCCAACCCGGCCGCGCGGAGCCTGGTCACCCAGCGCACCGACTCGATCGCCCTGGTCGTCAGCGAGCCGGGCACCCGGGTCTTCTCCGAGGACCCGATGTTCTCCACGGCGATCAGGTCGGCGTCGATGGAGCTCGAAACGGTGAACAAGCAGGTCGTGCTGATGCTGGCCGCCTCCGCCGAGAGCCACGCCCGCGTGGAGCGTTACATCGCGGGCGGGCACGTCGACGGCGTCATGCTGATCTCCATGCACGGTGCCGACCCGCTGCCGTCCGCGCTGTCCCGCCTTCCCTTCCCCGTGGTCTCGTACGGGCGGCCCGCCGTCCCGGTGGACATCCCGTACGTCGACAACGACAACGTGGGCGGGGCGGAGGCCGGGGTCCGGCACCTGGTGGGGTCAGGGCGCCGGAGGATCGCCACGATCGCGGGCCCGCAAGACATGATCGGGGGCCAGGACCGGCTGACCGGCTACCGCAACGTGCTGCGCGACTCCGACCTCCCCTCTGCCGTCGCGGTCGGCGACTTCACGCGGGAGTCGGGCGCGGTCGCGATGCGCCGGCTCCTGAGCGACGATCCCGGCCTGGACGCCGTGTTCGTGGCCAACGACCTGATGGCGGTCGGCGCCCTGCAGTCGCTCCGCCAGGCCGGGCGCCGGGTGCCGGACGACGTGGCCGTGGTGGGCTTCGACGACATCGAGGCGGCGAAGTACACCGAGCCGCCGCTGACGACGCTCAGGCACCCGGTGGCCGAGCAGGCGGCGGCCATGGTCCGGCTCCTGCTCAACCTGTTCGAGGGCGGGCCGGCGGAGCCGGTGATCATGCCCACGGAGCTCGTGATCAGGGAGTCTGCCTAGATGACCGCCGACAGCACCGCCCAGTCCGCCACCCCGGCCGCCGCCGCGTCCGCCACCTCGGCCGCCGCTGTCTCCGCTGTGTCCGCCGCTGTGTCCGCCGCTGTGTCCGCCGCTGTGTCCGCCGCCGTCTCGGTGGCCCAGGAGCACGGCGTCGAGGTGCGGGAGCCGGTGGTGCTCAACGACTCGTTCAACCTCCGGATCCACCTGCGTCCGGCGCCGGTCGTGGCACGGGTGCCGACCGTGACCGCGTGGGGGCGGGCACGACCCGCCGACGCCCTGCGGCGCGAGCTGGAGGTCGTGTCCTACCTGCACGGGCAGGGCGTGCCGGTGGTGCCGCCGAGCGACCTGCTGCCTGCCGGACCGCATCTGCGTGACGGGTTCGCGATCTCCTTCTGGACGCACGTCGAGCACGATCCCGGCTTCCAAACGAGCCCGGAGACGGCCGGGCGGGCGCTCGCCGAGCTGCACGAGGCGCTGCGGGGCTTCCCCGGCGAGCTGCCCTATCTCGGGCCGGTGCTCGAGGAGCCGCTGCGGCTGCTGGAGCTGCTCGACGGTGAGGTCGCGCCCGACGTGCTGGCGCGACTGCGGGAGGCACACCGCGGCCTGGCCGAACGACTGCGGGACACGCACGCGGGCCTGGCCGAACGGCTGGGCGACGCGCACGCGGGCCGGGCCGAACGACTGCGGGACACGCACGCGGGCCTGGCCGAACGGCTGGCGGGCCGGCCGGCGCAGGCCCTGCACGGGGACGCGCATCCCGGCAACCTCCTCGCCGCTCCCGCCGGGCTGCTCTGGAACGACTTCGAGGAGAGCATGGCCGGGCCCGTGGAATGGGATCTGGCCTGCCTGCTGCGCACCAGGCGGCTCGACGGGCGGGCGGCCGTGCGCGCCTACGGGCGTGATCCCGATGATCCGGCGCTCGGTGACTTCCTGGCGGCACGCGCACTGCAGGGGACCCTGTGGATGCTCGTCAGGGGGCTGCGGCTGCCCTCCGGGGCCGCCGACGCGGCGCTGCAAGCGTGGCTCCGCGACCCCAGCGGTGCGAGCCGCTAAGGGCGGCCGTCACACCGGCCCATGCCGCCGCGCGGACCGAGGAGGAGGGGCGTCACACCGGGGCCACGCCGCCACGCGGGCCGAGGAGGAGGGGCGTCACACCGGGACCACGCCCCCACGCGGGCCGAGGAAGTAGCCGCCGGTGACGTCCAGGACGTGGCCGGTGATCCACCGGGACTCCTCGCTTGCGATCAGCGCCACGGCGTCCGCGATGTCCTGCGGGCGGCCGATGCGGCCCAGCGCGGTGACGTCGGTCACCGCGCGCTCGCCGGTGCCGTCGTCCGCGCGGAGCCAGGCGTTCATGTCCGTCTCGGTGACCCCCGGCGAGACGGTGTTCACGGTGATGTTCCGCTCGCCGAGGAGAGGGGCCAGGCTGAAGCCCAGCGTGTCGAGGGCTCCCTTGGTCATCGAGTAGACGAGGTCGGGGAGGGCGATGCGGACGACGGCGGAGGAGATGTTGATGATCCGGCCGCCGTCGTTCAGCAGCGGGAGGGCGCGCTCGATGATGAAGTACGGCGCCCGCACGTTCACGGCGAAGACCCGGTCGAACTGCTCCTCGGTCACCGTGCCCAGCACGCCGCCCAGGATGGCGGCGTTGTTGACCAGGATGTCCAGCCGCTCCCCCGCGATGCCCTCGAACAGCGCGTCCACGCCCTCCTCGAACGCGGCCCGCACCGCGTACGCCTGCCCGCCCGCGCCCTCGATGGCGGCCACCGTCTCCTTGGCCAGCTCGTCGTTCCTGGCGTAGTGGACGATCACTCGTGCTCCGCCGGCGGCCAGGCGCTCGGCGATGGCCCGCCCGATCCCGCGCGAGGCTCCGGTTACCAGTGCGGTCTTTCCTGCCAGATCTCTCATGCGCTCATCGTCAGCCTCGGCGCTTCTGTCCGTCCAAGACCTGCCGTTATAGCTTCTTGCTATGGATGCCCATATTCGAGATCTGCGGTATTTCGTGGCGGTCGCCGAGGAGCTGAGCTTCACCCGGGCGGCGGCTGAGCGGCTGTTCATCTCGCAGCCCTCGTTGAGCAGGCAGATCAGGCAGCTGGAGCTGTCCCTGCGGGCCAGGCTGTTCGAGCGCGACCGCCGTACCGTGACGTTGACGGCGGCGGGGGCGGCGCTGCTGCCCGAGGCCCGGCGGATCATCGAGCAGTGGGAGCGCGCGCAGCGGGCGGTGGCGGCGGCGCGCGAGGAGCGGACGCTGGTCGTCGGGTTCCAGACGCGGATCGGGCGCGGGCTCGTACCGTCCATCTCGTCCGCGCTGCCCGGCTGGGACCTGCGCTTCCGGCAGATTCCCTGGAGCGATCCCACCGTGGGACTGGGTGACGCCCAGGTCGACGTGGCTGTCGCGTGGCTGCCCATGCCCGGCCACGGCGAGTACGACTGGACTGTGGTGAGCACGGAGGAGCGTTGGGTGGCCCTGCCCGCGGGCCATCCGCTGGCGGCACGCCCCGAGGTCGCGCTCTCCGACCTGGCCGAGGAGCCGTTCGTGGCGCTGCCGGTCTCGGCCGGGCCCATGCGGGACTTCTGGCTCGCCGGCGACCAGCGCTCGAAACCGGCGATCGTGGGGGCGGAGGCGGAGACGGCCGAGGAGGCGTTCGAGCTGGTCGCGTCCGCACGGGCCGTGGCGCTGGTCTCGGCCGGGAACGCCGAGCTCTACCGGCGCGACGACGTGGTGAGCAGGCCGGTGGCGGGGCTGCCGCCGAGCCGGCTCGCCATTGTCTGGCGGCGGAGCGACCGGCGGCAGGCCGTGCGGACGCTGGTGGAGGCGTTCGTGACATGCATGGACGGCTCGCGGTGACGTGGGCGGCGCGGTGACGTGGGCGGCGCGGTGACGTGGGCGGCGCGGTGGGGCAGCCGGCGCCGAGCTCGTCGCGCCGCCATCAGTCCCGCGTGAGCCAGGCCGTGGTGTCGGTGGGCAGGGTCCCGTCCTCCAGCGGGCCGCTGGCCAGGAGGAGCCGTCCCGGAGGTAGCGGCACCGGGTCGGGGGCCAGGTTGGTGACACAGGTCAGGCCCGAGTCGCGGGTGAACGCCAGGACCTTCTCTCCCAGTGGGAGCCAGGTCAGGGTGCCGTCCCCCAGCAGGTCACGGCGCAGGCGCAGGGCGTCGCGGTAGAGGTTGAGCATCGAGCCCAGGTCCGTGCGCTGCGCCTCGGCCGTCAGCTTGCGCCAGCTCTCCGGCTGCGGCAGCCACGGCGTGCCCGTGCCGAAGCCGAACGGGGGCTCGTCGCCGGACCACGGCAGCGGGATGCGGCAGCCGTCCCTGCCCGGGTTCGTCCCGCCCGACCGGACGTACATCGGGTCCTGGCGGAGCTCGTCCGGGAGGTCCTCCACCTCCGGCAGGCCCAGCTCCTCGCCCTGGTAGACGTAGACCGAGCCGGGGAGCGCCATGGCGAGCAGGGCCGCGGCCCTCGCACGAGGGTAGCCCAGCTCCAGGTCGGACGGGGTGCCGTGGAGCCGGCCGCCGTGCTCGAACGCGGTGTCCTCGCGGCCGTACCGGGTGACCGGGCGCGTCACGTCGTGGTTCGACAGGACCCACGTCGGCGGGGCGCCGATGGGCGTGTGGGTGGCGAGGGTCAGGTCGATGACCCTGCGCAGCTCCGCCGGCTCCCACGGGCAGGACAGGAAGTCGAAGTTGAAGGCCGTGTGGAGCTCGTCGGGGCGGAGGTAACGCGCGAAACGCTCCTGATCGGGGAGCCAGACCTCCCCGATCAGGACGCGCTCGCCGTACTCGTCGGCCACCTCGCGCCACCGACGGTAGACGTCGTGGACCTCGTCGAGGTCTTCGTAACCCGTGTCCGACTTGATCAGCAGGGCCGCGGAGTCGATGCGCACGCCGTCCACGCCCCGGTCGAGCCAGAAGCGCAGCACGTCCTCGAACTCCTGGTGCACCTCCGGATTGCCCCAGTTGAAATCCGGTTGTTCAGGGGCGAACAGGTGCAGGTACCACTGGCCGTCCGGCACCTGCGTCCAGGCCGAGCCGCCGAAGATCGACTGCCAGTCGTTGAGCGGCTCGTCGCTGAACCAGAAGCGCTCCCTGGCTGCCGGGTTCGCCAGTGCCTCCTTGAACCAGGCGCTCTCCGTGGAGCTGTGGTTCGGCACCACGTCGATGATGACCCTGATGCCGAGTTCGTGCGCCTCCTCGATGAAGCGCTCCGCCTCGGCGAGCGTGCCGAAGACCGGCTCGATGTCGCGGTAGTCGGCCACGTCGTAGCCGCCGTCGGCCATCGGCGACGGATACCACGGGTTCAGCCAGATGGCGTCGATCCCGAGATCCTTCAGGTACGTCAGGCGGGAGCGCAGGCCGGCGAGGTCGCCGACGCCGTCACCGTTGCCGTCGGCGAAGCTACGCAGGTAGACCTGGTAGATCGCGGCCCCCCGCCACCACGTTTGCGACATGCGCTTATCCCTTGATGCTTCCGGCGGTGAGCCCCGCCATGATGTGCCGTTGGAAGATGAAGAAGACGATGATCATGGGGATGCCGGCGATGACCAGGCCGCCCATGATCTGGTTCTGGGTCACCGCTCCGGCCGTCTGCGACAGGCCCACGCTGATCGTCATCTTGTCGCTGTCCGTCATGACCAGCAGCGGCAGGACGAAGTCCTTGAACGCGGTGACGATCGTGAAGATGGAGACCACGCCCAGGATCGGCCTGGAGACCGGCAGCACGACCGACCACAGCACCCGCAGCGGGCCCGCGCCGTCGATCTGCGCCGCCTCGATCAGCTCCCGCGGGATGGAGTCGAAGAACCGCTTGAGCAGGAAGATGTTGAAGCCGTTCGCCGCCGCGGGGAACCACAGGCCCCAGGCGTTGTTGAGCAGCCCCAGGTCCACGATCGTGACGTAGAGCGGGATGAGGATGACCATCGGCGGGATCATCAGCGTGGCCAGCATCGCGCCGAGGATCACGTTGCCGAACATCGGGCGGAGCTTCGACAGCGCGTACGCCGCCGTGACGTCCACCGCCATGGAGAACAGCCAGGCGCCCAGCGCGTAGTACGCGGTGTTCGCCAGCAGCGTGCCGATGTCGAACAGGTCCCACGCCTCGAGGAACGCGCTGAGCGTCGGGTCGGCGGGGACGAGCGTCGGCGGCATCTGGGCGATCTCCTCCGGCGTCTTCATGGCGCCGGTGACCATCCAGTAGAGCGGGAAGACGAAGGCCAGGGTGAAGGTGACGATGACCGCGACGAGCACGAGCCAGTAGATCCGCCTGCCCCACGTGCTGTTGAGCTGGTGCGGCGAGACGATCGTACGGAACTGCACCTGGATCGGCTTGGGCGTCCTTTTCGTGCTGCGCCGTCTGGTAGCCGTCTGCGCATCAATGGCGATCATGCCCTGTCCTCACGGGTCGTCCTGAGCTGGAGGGCCGCGAAGACGAGGAGCGCGAGCATGAGCAGCATGCCGAGCGCGCCCGCCTGGCCGTAGTTCATCTGCGAGAAGGCGAACTGGTACATCAGGTACGCGACGGAGACCGTGGCGTTCTCCGGGCCGCCGCCGGTCAGCATGTACGGCTCGATGAACACCTGCATGGTCGCCACGATCTGCAGCATCAGCATGAGCAGCAGGATCAGCCGGGTCTGCGGGATCGTGACGTGCCTGATCCGCTTGAGGATCCCGGCCCCGTCGAGCTCGGCGGCCTCGTACAGCTCGGGCGCGATGTTCTGCAGCGCCGCCAGGTAGATGAGCGTCGCGCTGCCCATGTTCATCCAGGTCGAGACGAGGACGAGGGAGATCAGGGCGGTCGACGACGAGTCCAGCCAGGCCAGCGGCGGCAGGTGGAGGAGGTCCAGGATCTGGTTGAACAGCCCGGGCCCGGGATCGTAGAACCACCTGAACAGCAGCACCGCCACGATCGGCGGCAGCATGACCGGCAGGTAGACCACGAACCGCAGGTAGGCCCGGGCGTGACGCAGCTCGTTGAGCACGAGCGCGACGACGAACGGCACGGCATAGCCGCACAGCAGGGCGAGGAGCGTGAACTCCACGGTGTTCAGCCAGGCCTCGCCGAAAGCCGGGTCCTGGACGGCCGCCTTGAAGTTGTCCAGCCCCACCCAGGTCGGCGGGTTGATCAGGTCGGTCTTCTGGAAGCTCAGGACGAACTCCCTGACCATCGGATACCAGGCGAACACCGTGAAGCAGAACAGCGCCGCGCAGAGGAACCCGTAGGCCGTCAGATTGCGCCTCAAGATCCCCATAAGGTCAGCCCTTGGCCGCCAGCATGGAGTTGGCCTTGGTCTCGGCGTCGGCCAGGAGCTGGTCGATGCCGGCGTCCTTGCGGCTCAGCACGCCCGACATGACCACGTCGAGGATGGCGTACAGCTCCTGCGCGTGGACCGGCTCGGCCTTCGGCGGGACGGTCGCGGCGGCCTGCACGTACGGCTCGTAGTTCTGGACCGGCAGCGAGGCGTTCTTCACGCGGTCGGCCTGGATGGCCTTGCCGGTGGCCGAGTCGCCGTAGACGTCGTTGTCGGGCACGCCGACCGGGTTGCCGTTGGCCTTGCCCCGGGCGAAGTCGAAGCGGCCCTTGCCGACGGTGTTGTAGCGGAAGTCGACCCACTCCAGGCCCGCCCTGGCCTCCTCGGGGGTGGCCTTCGGGTTGATCATGAACGCTTCGCCGCCGCTCAGCGACGCCTTGGCCTCGGGGAAGCCGGTGATGCCGTAGTCGGCGACGTTGCCCTTGAACTTGTTGACCACGTCGGTGACCACGTCGGGCGCGCCCAGCATCATGCCGACCTTGCCGCTGCCCATCGCCATCATCAGCGACTCCCAGCCGACCAGGAGCTTGTTGCCCATGCTGTTGTCCACCCAGCGCATGTCGTGCAGGTTCTGCAGCACGGCCTTGCCCTCGGGCGAGTTGAACGCGGCCTTCTTGTTGTCGGGGGTCAGGATGGCGCCGCCGCGGCCGTAGATGGCCTGGGTGAAGTGCCAGCCGCCGGTGTTGCCGCCGGAGTACTCGCCGTAGCCGACGTAGCCGGGGCCGAGCGCGGCGATCTTCTTGGCCGCCTCGCGGACCTCGGCCCACGTCTTAGGCGGGGTGTCGGGGTCGAGTCCGGCCTTGGTGAACAGGGCGCGGTTGTAGACCAGGCCGACGCTGTAGTGGACGTTCGGCACGCCGTACACCTTGCCGTCCTTGGTGACCAGCTCGCGGACGTCGGCGCGCAGGTCGTTCCAGTTCTTGACGGCGCCGGTGTACGGCGTGATGTCGAGCGCCTGGCCCTGGGCGATGACGTCGGCGTAGTTGGTCACCGGGACCACGAAGACGGTCTCCATCTGGCCGCCGGCCAGCTTGGGGCCGAACGTCTTGGGGTCGAAGCACGGCTGCTGGTCGGTGCTCTTGACCGTCACGCCGGGGTGCGCCTTCATGAACGTGGCCACGTCGTCGTCCCAGGCCTGCCGTTCCTTCGGCGCGGACCTGGCGGGCTGGCACGCCACCGTGATCGTCACGGCCTTGGCGCCGCCCGCCGACGGGGTGGCGGGCTCGCCGGAGCCACAGGCGGTGGCCGAGATGCCGAGCACGGATACGAGCAAGAGCCCAGTGGATCTCCGCATGGTCTGACCCTTCTGATGCGAGGTGCCCACACCATAGGATCGCGAACGAAGGCGCGCAAGATTTCGACTGACTATTGCAAGATAACGACTACATCACGTACGCGCGCGGGCCGTGGAGGCGCGGACCACGAGCTCCGGCTCGAAGAGGAGCTCGTCCGCCGGCACCACCGCCTTGTCGATCTGCGCGACCAGCAGGTCCACGGCGGCCCGGCCCATGGCGTCGATGGGCTGGCGGACAGTGGTCAGCGGGGGCTCGGTGCAGTTCATCAGCGCGGAGTCGTCGAAGCCGATGACCGAGATGTCCCCGGGCACGGCGAGCCCCGCGCGGCGGGCCGCCCTTATGGTGCCGAGCGCGAGCAGGTCGCTGGCGCAGATGACGCCGGTCACCCCCCGCCTGACCAGGCGGGCGGCGGCCGCGTGCCCGCCCTCCAGCGAGAACATGGTGTGCTCGACCAGCTCCGGGTCCCCGCCCTCCGCCTGGAACGTCTCCAGCTTGCGCCGCGACGGCATGTGGTCCTTGGGCCCGAGCACCATGCCGACCCGCTCGTGGCCGAGCGCGCGCAGGTGGGCCAGGGCCATCTCGGCGGCCACCGCATCGTCGCACGAGACCTGCGGGAAGTCGAGGTGCCGGACGGCCGCGTTCACCAGCACGGTGGGCAGCTTGCGCTCGTGCAGCAGCTCGTAGTGCCCGTGCGAGGCGTCGGCCTGGGCGTAGAGGCCACCGGCGAAGACGACGCCGCTGACCTGCTGCTGGAGCAGCAGATCGACGTAGTCGGCCTCGGAGACTCCGCCGACCGTGCGGGTGCACAGCACCGAGGTGAACCCCTGCTGGGCCAGCGCCCCGCCGACTACTTCCGCGAAGGCGGGGAAGATCGGGTTCTGCAGCTCGGGGAGCACGAGGCCGACCAGCCGGGCCCGGTCGCCGCGCAGCTGCGTCGGGCGCTCGTAGCCGAGCACGTCGAGAGCGGTCAGCACGGCCTCGCGAGTCGCGTCGGACACCCCGGGCTTGCCGTTGAGCACGCGGCTCACGGTCGCCTCGCTCACTCCGACCTTCTTGGCCACCTCTGCGAGTCGTCGCGTCATGCGCAAACTATACGGCCTTCAACGCAAACGCTTGCAACGGCTTACGTGGACCGGACGTCGGGACTTGCACGGTTGGAACGGCGTACTTCCCACGTCCGGCTGCACCCTGACCAGCGGGGAGGCGCCCCATTTCGCGATCCCTGTCAGTCAATTGCTTGCGAAATTTCGTCGAAATATTGCGGTGATCTGCTCGACATCCTATGGTTCGGCCATCCGCCTTAGCCGAAGGGCCATCCCCCATGAGAGCACTCTTAGCCGCCCTTTCGTTACTCATCGGACTCCTGGCCGCACCCGCGTACGCGGCGGCCGACGCCAACCTCGCGGCCGGCAAGCCCGCCACCGCCAGCAGCTTCACCGACGTCTACACCGCCGCCAATGTCACCGACGGCAACCAGGTCACCTACTGGGAGTCGGCCAACAACGCCCTCCCGCAGTGGGTGCAGGTCGATCTCGGTGCCGGCGCGAGCATCAACAAGCTCGTGCTCAAGCTGCCGTCCGGCTGGCCGAGCCGTACCCAGACGCTGACCGTCCAGGGCAGCGCGAACGGCTCGACCTTCGGCACGATCGTCGCCTCGGCGACCTACACGTTCAACCCGGCCGCGACGATCACCTTCGCCGCCACGACCACCCGCTACGTCCGGCTGCAGATCACCGCGAACACCGGCTGGCCGGCGGGCCAGATCTCGGAGCTCGAGGTCTGGGGGGCCACGACGGAGAACCCGGGCGCCGATCTCGCCGCCGGCAAGCCGATCACCGAGTCCTCGCACACCCACACGTACGTGGCCGCCAACGCCAACGACGGCAACCTGCAGACCTACTGGGAAGGCGCCGCCTACCCCAACACCCTCACCGTGCAGCTCGGCGGCAACGCCGACCTGACCTCGATCACGCTCAAGCTCAACCCCGACCCCGCCTGGGCCAGGCGCACCCAGACCATCCAGGTCCTCGGCCGTGAGCAGAGCGCCACCGGCTTCACCAACCTCGTCTCCTCGGCCACGTACACCTTCGACCCGGCCACGGGGAACTCGGTGACCATCCCGGTGACCGCCAAGGTCGCCGACGTCCGGCTGCAGATCACCGCCAACTCCGGCGCCCCGGGCGGGCAGGTGGCCGAGTTCCAGATCTTCGGCACGCCGTCGGCCAACCCCGACCTGACGGCGGGCAACCTCACCTCGAGCCCGGCGGCACCGGTCGAGACCGACGCGGTCACGCTCTCCGCCACGGTCAGGAACGCCGGGACCGCGGGCTCGGCCGCCACCTCCGTGAACTTCTACGCGGGCACGACCAAGGTCGGCAGCGCCGGCGTGGGTGCGCTGGCCGCGGGGGCGTCTACCACCGTGTCCGCAGATATCGGGACCAGGGACGCCGGGACCTACCAGCTCTCCGCCAAGGTGGACGAGGAGAACAAGGTCGTCGAGCTGAACGAGGCGAACAACACCGCCACCGGCACGCTGACCGTGAAACCGGTCGACACGGCCGACCTGATCGCCTCCTCCGTCGCGTGGACGCCCGGCAACCCCGCCGCGGGCAACACGGTGACGTTCTCCGTGGCGATCAGGAACCAGGGCACGGTCGCCTCCAGCGGCGGCTCCCACGGCATCACGCTCACCGTCGCCAACGACTCGGGCACCGTCGTCAAGACGCTGACCGGCTCGGCCGGCGGCGCCATCGCCCCGGGCGCCACCACGGGCCCGGTCAGCCTGGGCACCTGGACGGCCGCCAACGGCAGGTACACGGTCAGGACCGTGCTCGCCGACGATCCCAACGAGCTGCCGGTCAAGCGGGCCAACAACACCAGCGAGTCGCCGCTCTTCGTCGGCCGCGGCGCGAACATGCCGTACGACACGTACGAGGCCGAGGACGCCGTGATCGGCGGCGGCGCGGCCCGCGTCGGCCCGAGCAGGGAGATCGGCACGATCGCCGGCGAGGCCTCCGGGCGGCGCGCGGTGACGCTCAACCAGACCGGCGCGTACGTCGAGTTCACCACCAGGGCGGACACGAACACCCTGGTCACCCGCTTCTCGATGCCCGACGCCGCGGGCGGCGGCGGTCTCGACTCGACCCTGAACGTCTACGTGGACGGCACCTTCCTCAAGGCCGTCAACCTGACCTCCCGCTACGCCTGGCTCTACGGCGCCGAGGCGAGCCCGAACAACTCGCCCGGCTCGGGCCCGCCCAGGCACATCTATGACGAGGCGAACGTGCTGCTCGGCACCACCGTGCCGAAGGGCAGCAAGATCAGGCTGCAGAAGGACGCGGCCAACGGCCAGACGTACGCGATCGACTTCGTGGACTTCGAGCAGGCGACCCCGATCGCCAACCCGGACCCGGCGAAGTACGCCGTACCGGCCGGATTCACCCATCAGGACGTCCAGAACGCGCTCGACAAGGCCCGCATGGACGCCGGCCTGGCCGGCGTCTACCTGCCTCAGGGCGACTACCAGACGTCCGGCAAGTTCCAGGTGTACGGCAAGCCCGTCAGGATCGTCGGCGCCGGGCCCTGGTTCACCCGGTTCCGCTCCCCCAGCGGGCAGGAGAACACCGACGTGGGCTTCCGCACGGAGTCCTCGGCCAACGGCTCGACGTTCGCGAACTTCGCCTACTTCGGCAACTACACCTCGCGCATCGACGGCCCGGGCAAGGTGTTCGACTTCTCGAACGTGGCGAACATGACGATCGACAACGTCTGGGCCGAGCACCAGGTGTGCCTGTACTGGGGCTCGAACACGGACAACATCACGATCAAGAACTCGCGGATCCGCAACCTGTTCGCCGACGGCCTGAACATGACCAACGGCAGCACCGGCAACCACGTGACCAACGTCGAGGCCAGGGCCACCGGCGACGACAGCTTCGCGCTGTTCTCGGCGACCGACAACAACCCCGGCGAGCAGACCGGCAACGTCTTCGAGAACCTGACCTCGCTGCTCACCTGGCGGGCATCAGGGGTGGCCGTGTACGGCGGCTACGACAACACGTTCAGGAACATCTACGTCGCCGACACGCTGACGTACCCGGGCGTCACGATCAGCTCGCTGGACTTCGGCATCCCGATGAACGGGTTCGGCGCCAGCCCGCCGACGACCTTCGACAACATCTCGCTGGTCAGGGCCGGCGGGCACTTCTGGGGGCAGCAGACGTTCCCGGCGCTCTGGCTGTTCTCCTCCTCCAAGGTGTTCCAGGGCATCCGCGTCAGCAACCTGGACATCGTGGACCCGACGTACAGCGGGATCATGTTCCAGACCGGCTACTCCGGCGGCGCGCCGCTGAACCCCGTCAAGGACACGGTCATGACGAACGTGTCGATCAGCGGGGCGCAGAAGAGCGGCGACGCGTTCGACGCCAAGTCCGGGTTCGGCATCTGGGTCAACGAGCTGCCCGAGCCGGGGCAGGGCCCGGCCGTCGGGTCGGCCACGATGAACAACCTGAGGTTCGGCGGCAACTACCAGAACATCAGGAACACGACCTCGACCTTCACCCTGACCACGAATTAGAGCTCCGACCTGGTGGGCAGCCCCTGCCAGTCGCTCACGCTGGTCACCGCGGCGGCGCTCAGCAGCGCCCCGCGGTGCAGGCGTTCCTGGGGGATGAGGCCGTCGAGCGCGGCGCTGATGTAGCCGGCCGCGAACGCCTCCCCCGCGCCCGCCGTGTCCACGATGGGCACCTGCCAGCCCGGCACGTCGTACCGCATCCTGTCGGCGCGCACGCTCGCGCCCTTCGCGCCGCGGTCCACCACGACCTCGCGCTCCGGCGTGAGCGCGGGCTTGACCAGGTCGAGCTCGTCCTGGCGGAGGAAGAGCAGGTGCGAGGCGCAGGCCAGCTCGCTGAGCACGTCCTCGGCCTCGCGTACGGACGGCCACAGCTCGGGGACGTAGTCGACGGAGAAGGAGATCATCACCTCGGCGTTCCGGGCGGCGCTCACGGCGGTGCGCACCGCCTCCAGCGCGTCCCGGCCGAGGCCCGCCGTGAGGCCGGTGACGTGGAGCATCTTCGACGCGGCGATCCGGTCGATGGGCACGTTGCCCGCCGCGAGCCGCGAGCCCGCCGAGCCGGCGCGGTACTGCGTCACTCTCAGTTCGCGGCCGACGCGGATCTCCCGGAGAATGAGTCCCGTACGCAGCCCTTCGGACACGCGCATGTCCGCGACGTCCACGCCCTCGCCCTTGAGCGCGGTGAGCACCCTGGCGCCCAGCTCGTCGTCGCCCACCTTGCCCAGGTAAGCGGACCGGTGTCCGAGTCTGGCCAGCGCGACGGCCAGCGTGAACTCGGGCCCGCACACGTCCAGCCGGGCCTCGCTCTCGTGGCGGACCCGGCCGCTGGAGACGACGCCGAGGGGCTCGCCGAGCGTGTAGACGTCGGTCATGGGCCAGACTGTACTTGGTCGGGTGGTTCTGGACCGATTTTTTACCCATAACCGCTGGATAACGCCGTGATCAAATATTTTTTCAAATTTTAGCCAACCTTTTCCCCATCCCGTGGCTCAAAGTAGTACGGGGAGCCGGCCACCCCGAGCCGGCTCCGAGTCAATACGGGGAGAGGAATCAGCACCCTCATGAGAAAGATCGCACTGGGTATCGCCTCCGCCATTGTCGGTGGAGCCATGCTGCTGTCGGGCGCGGGGGCCGCCTCGGCCGCCACCAAGACCGACACGCAGCTCAAGATCCGTGACATCACGCCCAACCCGGTCGTGGTCAAGGCCGGAGCCGAGACGACCGCCTACTTCGACATCGGCGCCAGCTCCGACGTCAAGAAGGTCGAGCTCAGCGTTTCGCCCGAGAGCGTCCAGACGCTGCGCGCCAAGGACGTCAGGGACCTCGAGGGCTGGCGTTTCGCCGTCGGCTTCACCGAGGGCGACGCCACCGGCAAGTGGAGCGCCACCGCCGTGGCCTTCGACGGCGCCGGCAAGCAGATCGCCAAGGACACGGCGTACTTCTCGGTCGAGGTCGAGAAGGGCAAGGCCGAGACGCGCATCTCGGGCTTCAGCGCCGACCCGTACAAGGTCCGCAAGGGCAAGCGGATCGAGTTCTCCGGCCGTCTCCAGGTGGATGACGAGGGCTGGGAGGGCGTCCGCGGCGAGAAGGTGAACGTCTTCTTCCGCGCGAACGGCTCCAGCGGCTGGAAGTGGGTCGCCTCCGCCAGGACCAAGTGGGGCGGCAAGTTCTACGCCTCGACGCGCGCCTACAAGAGCGGCACGTTCCGGGCCGTCTTCGACGGTGACGACGAGCTGCAGGGCGCCACGAGCCGCACGGACTACGTGCGGGTCTACGGCCCCTGGTGGCGTCGCTAGTCCATGACACCGAGGCCCGGCCCCGTCACGGGGCCGGGCCTTCGGCTTTTCCGAACCGGCATGCAGGTTTAGCGATCTCCTGTCCCGCGCATGGACTGTCGCATTGTGTCGACCGTCCCCCGAAGGAGCTCCGCATGCCGCATCCCCTCATCGCTCTCGTCCTGAGCATGACGAGCACGCTGGGAGCGGCCCCCTCGCCGGAGCTGTCGGTGAGCTACGAGCAGCCGGGCTCGCCCCGGGCCGAGCAGGCCAGGAAGCTCCTCGAGGAGAGCGGCGCACTGGAGACCGGGATCCGGCTGCCCGCGCCGGTCGAGGTGGTCGCGCGTGACTGCGACGCGGCGCGGGCCACCTGGGAGCACGAGGAGCGCCGGATCACCATCTGCTACCAGCTGGCCGACCAGGCCCGGCGCGTGCTGGACGGCATCTCCGAGACCGAGGAGGCCGACGCCGGCACCGGGTCCGCCCGCGTGGATGCGGCGCTGTCCGTGCTCTTCCACCACGAGCTCGGCCAGGCCCTGACCACGCTCAACGGCCTGCCCGAGAGCGACGGGCAGGCCGACCGGTTCGCGGCGCTGACGCTCCTCGCCGACGCGCCCGAGCGCGTGGTGGCCGCCGCCGAGGCCCGTCACCTGCTCGCCGGCCACACCGGCATCGAGGGGCTGTCCGGGCCGGCCGAGTCCGCCACGTTCGCCTGCCTGCTGTACGGCGCCGACCCCGGCAAGTACCGCCGCATCGCCGAGGGCGGGTGGGTGCCGCCCGAGCGGGCGCCTTCGTGCGTGGACGAGTACGACCGGGTCAGGTCCGCCATCGGTTCCATGGCCGTGAAAGCAGGCACATAGCGGGTAGCGTCCGAGTATGGCCGACGACCTGCTCAAAGACTTCAATCCGTTCGACATCTTCGACGCCGAGGCGGCGCGGCTCGACCGGTTCTTCGGCGGGCTCGACGAGGCCGGGTGGCGGCGGCCGTCCCGCTGCGAGGGCTGGTCGGTACGGGACGTGCTGGCGCACCTGGCCGGCGAGGAGCTCTACAACCACGCCTGTCTCGACGGGACCGTAGAGGATCTGCTGACCCGGCTCTCCACGTCCGGCGTGGCCGGGTACAACGACTTCAACGAGTGGTCCGTGCGGCAGCGCCGCGACCTGCCCGTGGAGGACGTGCTGGAGGAGTGGCGCGCCAAGAACGGCGAGACGCGGCGGCGCATGCGAGAGCTCGGGCCCGACGCGTTGATCGACACGATGGCCGGGCCCTATCCGTGCGGCCTGCAGGCCTTCCACTACGCCTCCGAGTACGCCACCCACGCCGACGACGTCGGCGCGCCCGTCTCCGACGCCGAGGCCGACGACAGGACGTTCTGGCGGGTCGCCGTGGGGCGGTTCGTGCTGGCGGAGCAGGAGGCCAAGGTGCAGGTGGAGCAGACGGCCGACGAGATCTGGGGCGCCGTGAACGGGGTCACCGCCTCGCTGTCGTATCCGGAGTTCGTGGAGGCCACGGTCGGACGCCTGCCGGCCTCGCACGGGATCGAGCCGCGCATCGTCGCGGCCCTGAGGTGCCTCGCCTGACCACCGGAGGAACGGGGGTCAGGCACGGGGCGGCGGGGCTCAGGTGGTCAGCACGGCCAGCAGGAGCAGCACGATCATCAGAGCCCCGACCGCGAAGATCATCCAGACGTGTGCCAGCGCCCACATGCGCAGGCGATCACCGTACGCCTGGGGGAAGATGTCCCCGTCGGACTCGATCTTGTTGATCGCCGCGACGCGCTTGGCCAGCTCGGGGTCCTCTCGCTCAAGGGCCTGCTCGATCTCAGCGAGAATGCGGCGTTCCTTTCCAGAGAGACTCATCGCCATCACCACTGCTCCGATGCCGGTGACCCCCTTTTACCCACCAGTAGCGCAGGCATGCCCGCCCGTTCCGGACAGACGTCACTTCCTCCCATAACGCTGGTTGAAACGCTCGACGCGGCCGGCCGAATCGAGAATGCGGCCGCGACCGGTGTAGAAGGGGTGGCTGGCGGACGACACGTCCACGTCGACGACGGGGTACGTGCCGCCGTCCTCCCACTCGACGGTCTGGTCGGAGGCCAGGGTGGAGCGGGTGAGGAAGGCGTACCCGACGCTGGGGTCACGGAAGACGACGGGCCGGTACGCGGGGTGCAGGTTCTTCTTCATGCCCCTCTCAACCGGGCGACAACGGTTTTCATTCCCGCGCTTCCGGGTCGAGTCCGAGCACCGTACGCCCGCCGTCCACGGGGATGGTGGCGCCGTTGACGAACGCGGCCTCGTCCGACAGGAGGTGCGCCACGACGGAGGCCACCTCCGCCGGGGTGGCCACCCGGCCCAAGGGGTGCAGCCTGGCGAGCTGCTCCTCGACCGCCCGGCGCTCCTCGGGCGTCCGGGAGGCCAGGAACGCCTCGTACCGCTCCGTGGCCACCGAGCCGGGGGCCACGGCGTTGACCCTGATGCCGTGCCTGCCGTACTCGACGGCCAGCGACCTCGTCAGGCCCTCCGTGGCGGCCTTGGCGGTCGCGTACGGGAGGCTGCCGGGCACGGCCCTGGTGGCCTGGTGCGAGGTGACGTTGACGATGGCGCCGGGCGTACCGGCCGCGAGGAAGTGGCGCACGGCGGTGGCGCAGCCGACGACGGCGAGGTCGAGGTTCGCCGCGATCAGAGCCCTGACCTCGGAGATCGGATCGGAGTGAACGGACGCGTCCCGGAACACGGCCGCGTTGTTGACCCAGCCGCGCAGAGTGCCCGACTCCTGGGCCAGGTCGGCGGCCCAGGCGGCGACCTCCTCGTCGGCCGCGTCACCGATCACGGGGACGACTCGGGGGCCGGCCCAGGAGAGCGCGTCGGGGTCGCGTTCGACGGCCACGACGGTGTCCTTCCCGTCCCCGCCGAGCAGCCGTTCCACCACAGCCTTTCCAATTCCGCGTCCGCCACCGGTCACCACGTAGGAAAAACTCATGACTCGACGTTATTCCGATTTCACAATGCGTTGGCACAAGTCAGATGAAGTGACTTTTATCACCGTATTTCCTCTCGGTGAACGGGAACTATTCTCGGCGTGATCCACGCAGCCGGATCGAAGTCCCATGTTTGGATGGTCGCCGCTCTCTCCATCACGCAGACCGCCGGTTACGGCGTGCTCTATTACGCTTTCTCTGTGTTCATCCCGCCGATGTCCCGCGAACTGCACGCGGGCGTCGCGCAGCTCACCGGGGCCATCACGCTGGCCGTGCTGGTGTCGGGGGTGGCGGCGCCGGTCATCGGCCGCTGGCTGGACCGCCACGGCGGCCGCGGGCTGATGACCGTGGGCTCGGTGCTCGGCGGCCTGGCGGTGCTGGCCTGGTCCCAGGTGCGCTCTGTCACGCAGCTGTACCTGGTGTGCGGGGTGCTGGGCGTGGCGTCGGCGATGGTGCTGTACGAGGCGGCGTTCGCGGTGATCGTGGCCTGGTTCGACGCGACCAGGCGGGCGCGCGCGTTACTCGCGGTGACGGTCGTGGCGGGCTTCGCCTCCAGCATCTTCCTGCCGCTGACGGGCCTTCTCGTCGAGCTGTACGGATGGCGGCAGGCGCTGGTCATCCTGGCCGTCGGATACGCGTTGACCTCGGTCCCGCTGCACGCCCTGGCCGTGCGGAGCCGGGGGGCGCCGCCGCGCGCCGACCGGCGCGAGATCGTCGGGGCGGCGCTGCGCGAGCGGCCCTTCTGGCTGCTGGCGACGGCCTTCCTCTCTCAGACGGGCGCGGTGGGGGTCATGGGGATGCTGCTGGTCACGTACCTGATCGCCCTCGGGCATCCACCCGTGTTCGCGGCCGGTGTGGCGGGGCTGCTCGGGGTGCTGTCGGTGACCGGGCGGCTCGTCACCACGGGGCTGCAGGGGCGGTGGTCGGTGGCCTTGATCACTGCCGTCATGTTCGGGCTGCAGGGGCTGGCGGCGGTGCTCCTGCCCCTGGTGGGGCGGAGCCTGCCAGGGGCCGTGGCCTCCGTCGTGCTGTTCGGGCTGGGGTTCGGGGTGGCCACCATCGCCCGGCCCGCGCTGCTGGCCGACCGGTACGGCACGGGAGCGTACGCGTCGCTGAGCGGGGCGCTCGCGCTGCCCGTCACGGTGGCCAAGGCGGTCGCGCCGCTGCTGGCGGCGGGGATCGCCCAGTTCGCCGGGTACCCCGCGGTCATGGGGGCGGTGGCGGCGGCGTGCGCGCTCGGCGCCCTCTCCCTGGTGGCCTACGACCGCGGCGTCCGCCCGGGTCCTGCCCCCGCCTGACCGCCCCCTTGAAGGTCCACGCCTCTGCGCAGCCGCGCGTCATGCCGACGCCCGGCAGGGGCGCGCACTGTAAGGGTGAAAGCGCCAAAGACCTCGCAGTACACGGCCGGAGTGGGTGGAGCGGGGAACGCGGCGGTGGCACGGTCACCGGGATCGTCGGGCAGACTGGTGGGACGCCGTCCGGAGGCCGCCGGCGGGTCCGATCGCCGTGGGCGGAACTCACGAAACGTCCTCCCCCGAACACGTAAGGTAGCCGCATGGATACCCCCATCGAGGTTCTGCACCGCGTGTTCGGCTACGACTCGTTCAGGGCGGGACAGCAGGAGATCATCGACCATGTCGTGGCCGGCGGCGACGCGCTCGTCCTCATGCCCACCGGCGGCGGCAAATCGCTCTGCTACCAGATCCCCGCGCTGGTGCGGCGTGGCGTGGGCGTGGTCATCTCCCCACTGATCGCGTTGATGCAGGACCAGGTCGACGCGCTGCGCGCACTCGGCGTGCGGGCGGGGTTCCTCAACTCGACGCAGGACTTCGACGAACGGCAGCTGGTCGAGTCCGAGTTCCTGGCCGGCGAGCTCGACCTGCTCTACCTCGCCCCCGAGCGGCTGCGGGTCGACGCCACGCAGCGGCTGCTGGCCAAGGGCGAGATCTCGGTGTTCGCCATCGACGAGGCGCACTGCGTGGCGCAGTGGGGACACGACTTCCGCCCCGACTACCTCGAGCTGTCCACGCTGCGCGAGCGCTGGCCGGAGGTGCCGCGCATCGCGCTGACCGCCACCGCCACCCCGGCCACCCACGCCGAGATCTCCTCCCGGCTCGGCCTCGACCAGGCCCGCCATTTCGTCGCCGGCTTCGACCGGCCCAACATCCACTACCGCATCACGCCCAAGAGCGAGCCCAAGCGGCAGCTGCTGGAGTTCCTGCGCACCGAGCACCCCGGCGAGTCGGGCATCGTCTACTGCCTGTCGCGCTCCTCGGTCGAGAAGATCGCCGAGTTCCTGGCGGACAACGGCATCGCCGCGGTGCCGTACCACGCGGGTCTCGACGCCCGCACCCGCGCCGCCCACCAGGCCCGGTTCCTGCGGGAGGACGGGCTGATCGTGGTGGCCACGATCGCGTTCGGCATGGGCATCGACAAGCCCGACGTGCGCTTCGTCGCCCACCTCGACCTGCCGAAGTCGGTCGAGGGCTACTACCAGGAGACCGGGCGCGCGGGGCGCGACGGCCTGCCCGCCACGGCGTGGATGGCGTACGGCCTCCAGGACGTCGTCCAGCACCGCCGGATGGCCATGGAGGGCGACGAGGCACACCGTCGCCGCCAGGTGCTCCATCTCGACGCCATGCTGGCGCTCTGCGAGACCGTGGGCTGCCGCCGGGTGATGCTGCTCGACTACTTCGGGCAGAAGGGCGCCGAGCCGTGCGGAAACTGCGACACCTGCCAGACGGCGCCGGAGTCGTGGGACGGCACGATCGCCGCCCAGAAGGTACTCTCGACGGTGCTGCGGCTGGCGCGGGAGCGGCGGCAGAAGTTCGGGGTGGGGCAGGTGGTCGACATCCTGCTCGGGAAGAAGACCGCCAAGGTGCTGCAGCACGGCCACGAGACGCTCTCCGTGTTCGGGGTGGGCGCGGACCTGGGCAACGCGGAGTGGCACGGCGTGGTGCGGCAGCTGCTCGCGCAGGGGCTGCTGGCGGTGGAGTCCGACTACGGGGCGCTGGTGCTGACCGACGCCAGCACGGCGGTGCTGCGGGGGCAGCGCGAGGTGCTGCTGCGCCGCGACACCCTGCGCCCGGCCCGGGCCAAGGTGGCGTCCTCTTCCAAGGACAGGGCGGTGGCCGAGCTGTCCGCCGAGGCCGCCCCGCTCTTCGAACGGCTCCGCTCGTGGCGGGCCGCCACCGCGAAGGAGCAGGGGGTGCCCGCCTATGTCATCTTCCACGACGCGACGTTGAGGGAGATCGCCACCGTCCGGCCGTCCTCGGTCGCCGAGCTGAGCGGGATCAACGGAGTCGGCGAGAACAAGCTGGCGAAATACGGGGAGCAGCTGCTTGAGGTCCTCGGCGAGGACACCTGAGCGGGCGCGGCGCGCCTCTGCTGCGCATAAGGGCGGGCGTGGTGGTGGCGACGGCCGCACGAAGAACGGTCGTCGCCACCACGTTGTCGGCCTGGTCGCGGCGATCAGCTCGCCGCCCCGCTGACAACCGGCCGGACGCGTGTCGGGCTCGCGATGACGAGCGCCTTTGACTTGCCGTACAAGATGATCGTACGGCGTGTGAGCGGGAAATGGTGCCCGGGGCTGGGTGTTCTGTCCTTCAGGATGGGGTGACCGCGCTGGTCAGGGGCTCGTTGATCAATTCGGATCGCGGCCGAGGTAGGCCAGGAGGCGGTCCTCGGCGGGGGCGTGCGGGGGCACGGGCACCCGCGGGGCGAACCTGTGCGGCCGGTCCCGCCCGGTGACGAACAGCTGGGCCAGGTCCAGCAGTTCGTCGGCCATCAGGGACGGGATCGGGCGGTGCTCGCCGCAGGATCTGGCCACGTCCCAGCCGTGCACGGTGATCTCGATCGCGCCCGCCGCGGCCACCACCGGGCTCGTGAGATGGTGGTCGGCTATGGCGATCAGCTGGTTGCCCGAAGGGGTGCCCGCGATCCGGTTGCTCGCGAGAGTGCCCGTCCACAGGGCCAGCACTTCGGTGGCGCCGTCCCGGAGGCGGAGCGCCGGGTTGTGGCAGCTGCCCTCTGACACCTCGTCCACCGGTGACAGGGCGATGTGGCCGGTGGCGGCGTCGTTCAGGGTTTGGAGCGAGTCGGCCATGTGGTCGAGCAGGCGCTGGAGGTTCCAGTCCGCGCAGGGTGTCGCCCGGCAGAGGGTCGCCGTCGTGACCAGGCGCAGGCTGCCCAGCGCGTAGTCGATCGCCCGCTCCAGCAGTGCCACCCCCGCGACCGATGCCGATGTCTGCTCGCACATATCGCCTCCTCACCCCATGCAGACCCCGCTGCCGGAGAAAACTCATCGGCCGGAACCTCCTGCGCTGATCCCGAGTAGAGAGAGCGAGGAGGTTTGATGAAACAGCTGATGGTGGCGATGCTCCTGCTGGTCGCCGGGTGCTCGGCCGGGACCGGCGCCCCTGCCCCCACCTCTGCCTCTGCCCCCGTGGCGAGGTCCCCCGTCCCGAGCTCTGATATCCCGGCCATCACCCCGAGTCCGACGGCGACCAGGGCGGTGTGCAACGAGACCTCGGTGATCCTCGGTGGCGGGTTCCCGGAGGTGCGCGGGACGGCGCGGAACGCGGAGCTGTGGGGGTTGCTGTTCGCCCCCGGACCACCGCTCGCCAGCGGCGAAGAGATCAAGATCGTGTGGCGGATGACCGGCGAGGGACCGCTGCGGGTCAGGGCGTCGCTTGCCGACGGCACGCCGGCCAAGCTCGCCTGGGGCCCCGAGGAGCACAGCGGATCCAACTGGCAGCGGCCGGGCCAGGAATGGGGCACGGGGTTCGTGTTCCCCAGGCCCGGCTGCTGGAAGATCGAGCTCACCCGCACGCGGGGCTCAGGATACGTATGGCTCTCCGTCAAATAGCCCGTCGAACGGCCCGGTCGATGAAGGCCGTCACGTCGTCCAGGACCTCGTCCTTGTTGGTCTCGTTGAAGACCTCGTGCCTGGCGCCCTCGTAGATCCGCTCGGTCAGGTCCGTACCCTTGATCGCCTCGATGCCGGGACGGCTGCCGCTCAGCGGGACGAGCTCGTCGTCGGCCCCGTGCACCCAGAGCGTGGGCAGCGACCCGAGGCCGCCGCCCTTGGCGATCGTGGCCAGCGTCGTGGCGAACGCCTCCAGCGTGGCCCGCTTGAACGGACCGTGCCACACGAGCGGGTCGGCGGCGTACGCGGCCCCCACCGAGAGGTCGCGGGAGAGGGTGGCCGGGTCGATGGGGGTGTCCGGCGGCTCGCCGTAGGCCAGCAGCGTCGGGACGACCTCCCATTCGCCGATCACCGGCCCAGACAGCACAAGAGCGGCCAGGCCGTCACCGTAACGCTGGGCGTGGCGGGCGGCGATCATGCCGCCCATGGAGTGGCCGATCACCACGACGGGGAGGCCGGGGTGGTCGGCCCTGGCGCGCTCCTCGACGGTGTGCACGTCCGTGACCACGTCCTCGAAGTCCGCGACGAGCACCCGGTCCCCTGCCGACCTGCCGTGGCCCATGTGGTCGAGGCCGTAGACGGCGGCGCCGTGCCGGACGAGCCGGTCGGCGACGTACTCGTAGCGGCCGATGTGCTCGCCGTACCCGTGGATGAGGACGGCGACGTATCGGGGGCGGTCATGGGGCCATTCGCGGACCGTGTTGAGGCCCTTGGTGCCGGTGAAGGTGTGCTCGCGCGACTCCGCCATGGTCACCGAGGCTACGCCGTCCACGGGGACGGCGCTGCTGCGATGTCCGAAAACCGCTGACTTTCGGGCGCCCGTCGGTGTTGTAAAGGGTATGGACATCTACACCACGATCGACAGCCCGCTGGGTGAGATCCTGCTCGCCGGTGACGGCTCGGCGCTGACGCGCGTGTCGTTCAAGGTGGGCACGCGAGAGGGCCTGCGGCGGGATCCGGCCGCGTTCGCCGAGGCCGAGCGGCAGTTCGCCGAGTACTTCGCGGGCGAGCGGACGACGTTCGACCTGCCGCTCGCCTCCCACGGGACCCCGTTCCAGGAGCGGGTGTGGGCGGAGGTGGCGGCGCTGCCGTACGGGACCACGACGACCTACGGCGCGCTCGCCGCGGGCATCGGCGCGCCACGTGACCGAGTCCGCGCGGTCGGCGCGGCCGTCGGCGCGAACCCGCTGCTCATCGTCCGCCCCTGCCACCGCGTCGTCGGCGCGGACGGCACGCTGACCGGGTACGCGGGCGGCCTCGAGCGCAAGCACGAGCTGCTCACCCTCGAAGGCGCCCTGCAGCCGCAGCTCTGGAGCGTGGGCGCATGACCTGGGAGAAGCTGACGGAGGAGGTCAACGCCTACGGGTGCGCCCTCACGCCGCCGCTGCTCACCCCGCAGGAGTGCAAGGAGATCGCCGGCCTGTACGACGAGGTGGGGCTGTTCCGGTCCACCATCGACATGGAGCGGTTCCGGTTCGGGGCCGGGCAGTACCGGTACTTCGCCCGGCCGTTCCCGCCGCTGGTGGAGAGGCTGCGGGCGGAGCTCTACCCGCGGCTGCTGCCGATCGCCCGCGACTGGGCGGCCAAACTGGGACGGCCCGCGCCATGGCCGGACGACTTCGGCGAGTGGCTCGACATGTGCCACAGAGCCGGGCAGACCAAGCCGACACCCATCCTGCTGCGGTACGGGCAGGACGACTGGAACGCGCTGCACCGCGACCTCTACGGCGACCTGGTCTTCCCGTTGCAGGTCGTGATCGGGCTCGACCGGCCGGGCGAGGACTACACCGGGGGCGAGTTCCTGCTGGTGGAGCAGCGGCCGCGAGCCCAGTCGCGGGGCACGGTCACCCTGTTGCCGCAGGGACACGGGCTGATCTTCACCACTCGCGACCGGCCCGTACGGTCGTCGCGGGGCTGGTCGGCCTCCCCTGTGCGGCACGGCGTGAGCACCGTGCGGTCGGGGCTGCGGCATACGCTGGGGCTCGTCTTCCACGACGCCCGCTGACCGTGAGGGGAGGACGATGCGGGAGACAGCGCCCGGCGCGGTGCACGTGCCCGGGTGGCTCACGCTGGACGAGCAGCGACACCTCGTCCAGGCATGCCGCGAGTGGGCCATGGGTCCGGTGCCGATCCGGCACACCGGGGGGCCGTCGCGCTTCGCCTACCACGGCGTGCCGAAGGTCTATCCGGGCACCGGCGATCCCGCCACCGGGCCGGCCTCCGGCCGCCTCGACATCACGATGCGGGTCACGGGTCTACGATGACGTAGTCGAACTCGTCGTCGGTGAGCTTGCGGCGCAGGATCTGCAGGACCCGCTGGGGCTTGTCGTCCGGCCCCTGCACGTAGAACGGCTTGCCGTTGCGGCCGAAGGTGATCGCCGAGTCGCCCTCCCACTTGCCCAGCATGTCGTCGGCCAGGGGCGCGAAGTCCTCGTGCGCCTCGAACCCGAGCGTGCGGGCGTAGTCGATCGACCCGAACACGATGTTCTTGGCCAGCTCGAGCGGCGCCTCCTGCCAGCCCGCGTACTCGCCGAAGAAGTACTGGCGGAAGCGCGCGAGCTCCCGCTCGTCGAGGACGTCGGGGCCGATGGCGTTCTTCAGCCCGAGGCAGTAGACGTCGGCGAGATAGCCGCAGACGGTCATCTTGTCCCAGGTGTGCCGTCGGGCGACCAGCACGCAGACCATGCCGCCCGTGCCCGACTCCGGCGCCTCGTCCACCCACCCGCGGGCGGGATCGACGGTGAGCCCCTCGCTCCAGCCGACGTTGATCCAGCACCCGACCACCTCGGGGTCGACGGTGGGGCTCTCCGCGGCGATGGCCCGCACGAGCGGCGCCACCACGGACGGCGCCACCTTCAGCGCCTTGGCGATCTCCTTCGGAGAGCGGCCCTGAGCCCGCAGCTCACGCACCTGATCCTTCAACTCCATTGGGGAAGCCTAACGCCGGTGCGACCACGCATCGCGCCGCCACCAGGCGTCGGCGAGCTCAAATCTGGGGCAGATCATCACCCCGAATCGCCCTTAATGGAAGAACGACCTGCGCGGCCCCTGACCGGACAGGCTGCCGATGCAGCGGTAGAAGCGCACGCCCTGCTCGAACTGCGCCTGGGACGGCGGCATGACGTCGGCCCGCCACCTGGCGGCCGCGATGGTCTTGGCCGTGCCAGCCCTGCTGAGCAGGAGCACCGCCCGGCTGCAGACCCGCTTCACCGTCGGGTGCCTGGCCAGGTCCTGCTGCACGTACGTGTCGGCGTCGGACGGGATCGGGGCCACCGCGAACGTCTCCCATGAGTGCTCCTCCTCGCACCCGAGCCGTCTGGCCTTCGTGTCGCCCACGATGATGACCAGGCCGCCCCAGCACTCCGGCTCCCGCACGCAGGCCGCCTCGGCGCCGCGCACCTTGGCGGCCGGGCAGTTCTCCGTGTACGTGTCGAGCTTCCCGAACACCGTCTTGGCCGGTTGGTCCGTGGCCTGGGTGGTGGTCGTGGCGCCGGGTGCGGCCTCGTCGTGGGTGGCCGGCCCCTTGGTGACGTACGTGTAGACGACCACGCCGACGCCCACCGAGATGGCCAGGGCCAGCGCGGCGACGATCGCGACCAGCGCCTTCGAGGTGCCGCCGCCGGACGGCCGGGTGTCCGGATGAGCGTGCGACGGCGGGCGGCCTCCCGTGTCCCCCATGGGGCCGGCCGAGGCCGGAGGGCCCGACAGGACGCGAGGCGGCGGCACCGAGGCCGGAGGGCCCGACAGCGCGTGCGGCGTCGGCACCGAGGAAGGGCCGAGCGGGACGGCGGCGAGGGCGTCGCGGAAGGCCGCCGCGGTGGGCGTGCGCTCGCGCGGATCGCTCGCCAGCGCCCGGCGCAGCACGTCGGTCAGCTCGGGCGGCACGCCGGGGATCTCCGGAACGGGCAGGCGGTGCAGGGCCAGGATCATCGCCAGGTTCGGCACGCCGCTCTCCGGGAAGCGCGGCGGGCGGCCGGACAGCAGCGCGTAGACGGTGGCCGCCAGTGCGTACACATCAGCGGCCGGGGTCGGCCCGGCCAGCTCGAACGCCTCCGGCGGGGCGTACGAGGGCGTCAGGGACTCGCGGGTCACCGAGGCCTCGGGCCCGGACGCGGGCATGGTGGCCAGGCCGAAGTCGGACAGTGCGACCTGGCCGTACCGGTTGACCAGGATGTTGCCCGGCTTCACGTCGCGGTGGAGCACCCCTTGCGCGTGCGCGGCGGCCAGCGCGTCGGCGATGCGCACGCCCACGTCGCGTGCCTCGGCCGGGGAGAGCCGCCGCCCCGCGAGCGACCCGCCGGGGCACAGCTCCAGCACCATGTACGGCCGCCCGTCCGGCAGCAGCCCCGCGTCGTAGACGGGCACCACGTGCGGATGGGCGGACAGGGCTCCGGCGGCCGTGACCTCGCGCATGAAGCGGCGCTTGTCGCGGTCGGACAGCAGCACCCGGTTGTCGACCTTGAGCGCGACCTCGCGGCCCACGGCCGACTGCAGCGCGAGGTAGACCACACCGAAGCCGCCCTGGCCGAGAATGCCCTTGATCTCGTAGCCGGGCACCGTTAATTCGGACACGCGCGGAAGCGTACAGGTTCGGGAGTCCGGCCTTCAGAGGGAAGCGTCAGCTGACGCCCTGGAGCACCTCGCGGAGCCGGGCGGCGTACGCGCGTGGGTGGCTGGTGTTGCCGTTGTGGCCGCCCGGGAACTCCACCAGCTCGGTGCCGAGCAGCTTGGCCAGCTCGACCGCGCACCGGTGGTCGAAGACGTGGTGCGGGGTGGTGCGGCCGGTCGCGGGCAGGATGCGCGTGCGGCAGCCGCTCAGGTCCAGCTCGTCCTGCACGACGGCCGTGAAGTCGCGGCGGATGAAGAAGTCGAAGTTCGCCTGCCGCTGGGCCGTCATGGGCTGCGGGGTCAGGTCGGTCTCGGCGTCCTCGGTGATGCCGAGCACCCGCTTGACCTGGCCGATCGCGGCGGGCAGGCCGCCTTCGAGGTAGAGCTCCTGGAGCTCGGTCAGCTCCGCCCGGTGTTCGGCGCGTTCGGTCTCGGGCAGCAGCCAGGGCGAGACGGGCTCGTGCGCGATGAGCAGGCCGAGCTGCTCAGGGTGCTCGACGGCCAGGTGGAGCCCGATGGAGGCGCCCAGGCTCTGGCCCAGCATGATCACGGGCTGGTCGGTGAGGTGGGCCAGGAGCCGGTGCACGTCATCGGCGTGCTGCCGGACGCTCACTCCCGCCGCCGGATCGTGGAGCGTGCTGCGGCTGAGCCCGCGCCGGTCGTACGTGATCACCGTGTACTCGTCCACCAGCCGATCGACCAGGTCGACGCTGCGGCCCGCGTCACCCTCGCCGCTCTGGGAGATCAGCAGGAGCGGCCCGGTGCCGCGTGTCTCGTAGTAGAGCTCGGCGCCCGGCACGTGCAGGAGGTCTGCGTTCATGCGGACCACAATAATCCATCAAATTAGATGCATCAAGTTCGATGCATTATTTCCGGGATCAGCCGCCCGGCCAGCTCCTCCAGCATCGCCACGGTCGCGCTCACGCGCTCGGGATCGTCCGTGCCCAAGGCGGCGGCCAGCGCGGCGTCGATCGGGGTGTCCCGGACCTCGGCCACCCGCTCGGACACCTTGGGGGCCTCACGGATGATCGTCCGCCGCCGGTCCGCGGGATCCGTCTCGGTGATCACCGCGCCGGCGGTGCGCAGCCGCGCGACGGCCGCCGACACGGCGCTCTGCGGCAGGCCGGTACGGGCGGCGATCTCGCCCACGGTGGTGTCCGGGTGCCCACGCAGGTCGCTCGCGACGATCAGCACGGTACGCACGCTCGTGGAGTGCTCACCGATGCCCTCGGTCGGCATCGCCTCCTCGCCGATCTTCATCAGTGTCCGGCCCAACAGGAACAGCTCGACCCCATTCACGAGCAGCAACATACCGGCGGGCGTCGGTAAGGTCGTTCGACG
Organism: Nonomuraea sp. NPDC050786; assembly: GCF_040654115.1. NCBI lineage: Bacteria > Bacillati > Actinomycetota > Actinomycetes > Streptosporangiales > Streptosporangiaceae > Nonomuraea > Nonomuraea sp. NPDC050786. The sequence continues at coordinate 62,343 of NZ_JBFAHJ010000021.1, read as the reverse complement.
TGACGACCGAGTTGGAGCGCCTTGCCGTACGCCTGCGCGAGTTCGCCAGGGTCAGGGACTGGGAGCAGTTCCACACGCCGAAGAACCTGGCGATGGCGCTCGCGGGCGAGGTCGGGGAGCTGGTGGCGGAGTTCCAGTGGCTGACGGCCGACGAGTCGAGGAGCCCCGGCCCCGACGCGCTCGCCAGGATGCGTACCGAGCTGGGGGACGTGACCCTCTACCTGATCCGGCTGGCCGACGTGCTCGGCGTGGACCTGGTGGAGGCGGCGCAGGCCAAGCTGGAGGAGAACGACCGCCGCTACGACGCCGACCGCTACCGCGGCTCGGCCGAGAAGGCGCCGCCGTTCCCGCACGAGGGCCGGACCGGAGACGCCCGTCACTGAAGGGCGACGGGGCAGACCGCCCGCCGTGCACGCGAACGCCGCCGGACCGGCCGTGGGGGCCGGTCCGGCGATGGCGTCTGAGTGGGTCACGTCGTCGGGTTGTGCCGCCTGAGGGCCACCAGCGTGATGGCGGCCAGGCCGAGGAAGGTGACCGCGCTGATCGCCGCCACCGTGTTGAGCCCCGTGGTGAACGCGGCACGCGCCAGGTCGAGCAGGTCGGGCAGGTCCTTGGCGGCCGTCACCGCGGCGGTGATGCTCTCCCGCGCCGCCTCCGCCGGCAGGTGCTCGGGAAGCTGCCCACGGTAGATGGCGGTGCCGAGGCTGCCCAGCGCGGCCACGCCCACCGCGACGCCGAACTCGCCGCTGGTCTCCGACAGCGAGGCCGCCGAGCCGGCCTTCTCCGCGGGCGCGGCCGTCATGATGACGCCGTTGCCCACGCCCATCGGCAGCGCGACGCCCGCGGAGGCGAGCACCAGTCCGGCCACGACCAGCCCGGTGCCTCCGACGCTCGGCACCTGCGTGTGCAGGAACAGCCCGGCCGCGCCCACCACGAACCCGCCGGCCATCACGTACGTCGCGCCGAGGCGGCGGGCGAGGGCCGGGGCCAGCGACAGGGCGACGATCATGGCCAGGTTCTGCGGCACGAGCCAGAGCCCGGCCTCCAACGGGGACAGCGCCTGGACGGTCTGCAGGTACTGGGTGGTCATCAACGTCGTCCCGGCCATCACGACGCCGGCGAGCAGCATGGTCCCGAGCGTGGTCGCGAAGGCCCGGTTGGCGAAGAGCCGCAGGTCCAGCAGGGGGTCGGCGAGGCGGCGCTGCCGCCGTACGAACACCACGCCGAACGCGGCCCCCACCACGATCGCCGCCACGGGCAGCACGTGCCAGCCGCTCCTGGCGATCTCCTTGAGCCCGTACACGACCGGCAGGATGGTCGCGAGCGACAGCGCCACGCTGGCCAGGTCCAGCCGCCCGGCGGCGGGGTCGCGGTACTCGGGCAGCAGCGCCCGCGCGGCCACCAGCACCAGCACCATGAACGGCACCCCCATCAGGAACGCCGACCCCCACCAGAAGTGCTCGAGCAGCACCCCGCCCACCAGCGGCCCGACCGCCATGCCCAGCATGAAGCAGCCGTACCAGAGGGCGATCGCGCTCCCCATCTGCTTGCCGTCCCGGAACATGTTCCTGATCAGCGCCATCGACGACGGCAGCAGCGTGGCCCCGGCGATGCCGAGGAGGGCCCGCGCGGCGATCAGCATCTCGGCGCTGACCGAGTACGCGGCCACCACGGAGGCGGTCCCGAAGGCCGCCGCCCCGATCATCAGCAGCTTCCGCCGCCCGATCCTGTCGCCCAGCGTCCCCATGGTGACCAGGAACCCGGCCAGCATGAACGAGTAGACGTCCATGATCCAGAGCTGCTGCGGCGCGCTGGCGCCGAGGTCGGCGCTGAGGTGCGGAAGCGCCAGGAAGAGCACGCTGACGTCGATGGAGAGCAGCAGGGCCACGGAGGCGAGTACGGCCAGACCGGTCCATTCCCGGCGGCCCGCGAGCGGGCCTGTGAGTGTGCTGGTGTTCATCTCGTTCCCCTTTCAGTTGCCTCCACAGTGCGGTGAGGGGCTTCCGGTGTTCTTTCCGCGGACTTAAGGCCGCGCATAAGGTGACGAACATGCGTTTTGGGGTGCTGGGCCCGCTGGCCGTGTGGACGGATGCGGGCGAGAGCGTCACGATTCCGGGGCTCAAGGTACGCGCGCTCCTCGTGGACCTGCTCGTCCACGAGGGCCACCCGGTGTCCGTGGACCGGCTGGTCGACGATCTCTGGGGCGCGGAGCCGCCGGGCAATCCGGCCGGCGCGCTGCAGGTGCGGGTCTCCCAGCTGCGCAAGGCGTTCGAGGACGCCGAGCCCGGCGGCAAGAACCTCGTCGTCTCCCGGGCCCCCGGCTACCTGCTGCGCAACGAGGACGGCGCCGTGGACGCCGCGCGCTTCACCGCCCTGCTGGCCCGGGCCGAGGCCGCCGACAGCCCGCGGACCAGAGCGGGGCTGCTGGCCGACGCGCTGGCACTGTGGCGGGGGCCGGCGTACGCCGACTTCGCCGACGAGGAGTACACCAGGTCGGCCGTGCTCCGCCTGGAGGAGCAGCGGCTGTCGGCGCTGGAGCAGCACGCCGAGGCGCGCCTGGAGCTGGGCGAGCACGGGCTGCTCGTGGGCGAGCTGGGCGACCTGGTGGCCCGGCATCCGCTCAGGGAACGGCTGCGCGCCGTCCACATGCGTGCCCTCTACCGCGCGGGCCGCCAGAGCGAGGCGCTGGCCTCCTACGCCGAGCTGCGGGAGCGGCTGGCCGACGAGCTCGGCCTCGATCCCGGCCCCGAGCTGGTCGCGCTCCACCAGGCGATACTCGGGCAGGACCCCGCACTGAGCGTGCCCGCCGGCCGCCCCGTCACGAACCTGCCCGCCTCCGTCAGCAAGCTCATCGGCAGGGACGAGGCGCTGGCCGAGGTGTGCGCGCTGGTGGACGAGGAGCGGCTGGTGACGCTCACCGGCAGCGGCGGGGTGGGCAAGACCAGGCTGGCACTGGAGGCCGCGAACAGGCTGGTGGACGGGTTCGCGGACGGCGCCTGGCTGGTCGCGCTCGACCAGGCGTCCCGCTCCCCCGCGGAGGCCGTCATGGCCGCGTTGGACATCCGCGAGGACGCCACCGCGACGGCCTCCCCCGGCGACGCCGACCGCGCCCTCGCGGAGCGGCTCGCCGCGGTGCTCAGGGCCAGGCGGATGCTGCTCGTGCTGGACAACTGCGAGCACGTGGTCGAGCAGGTCGCCGAGCTGGCCGAGACGCTGCTGCGGGCCTGTCCCGAGCTGCGGATCCTGGCCACGAGCAGGGAGCCGCTGGCCGTGGCCGGCGAGGTGCTGTGGAGCGTGCCCCCGCTCGACGTGCCGGGCAGCGCCGACCTGTCGGTGATGGCGCGTTCGGACGCGGTCAGGCTCTTCGTGACCAGGGCCGCCGCCTCCGCCCGCGGGTTCGCGCTCGACGCGGGCAACGCGCAGGCCGTCGCGCAGCTCTGCAGGCGGCTCGACGGCATCCCGCTGGCGCTGGAGCTGGCCGCGACCCGGGTGCGGGCCCTGGGCGTGCACGGCGTGGTGGCACGGCTGGACGACCGGTTCCGGCTGCTGGCCTCGGGGCAGCGCGGTGCGCCCGCCCGCCAGCAGACGCTCACCGCGGTGATCGACTGGAGCTGGGACCTGCTCTCCGACGAGGAGCGCCGCGTCCTGCGCCGCCTCGCCGTACACGCCGACGGCTGCACCCTGGAGGCCGCCGAGTCCGTGTGCGACGCGTCCGAGCTCGACGTGCTCGATGTGCTGGCCCGCCTGGTCGACCGCTCGCTCGTGGTCGTCGCCGACGCCCACGCGGGCGTCAGGTACCGGCTGCTCGAATCGGTCTCCGAGTACTGCCGGGGCCGGCTCTCCGACGCGGGCGAGCTCGATCGGGTACGCCTCGCGCACCTCCACCACTACCTGGCGCTGGCCGTACGGGCCGAGCCGGAGCTGTACGGGCACGAGCAGCGCGAATGGCTGCTGCGCCTGGACGCTGAGGCCGCGAACATGCGGGCCGCGCTCGACACGGCGGTCGCCCGCCAGGACGCCGACAGCGCGGCACGGCTGGTCAACGCGCTCGCCTGGTACTGGTTCCTGCGCGGCAGGCTGGCCGAGGGCAGGCGGTCGATGGCGACCGCCCTGTCCGTCCCGGGCGACCCCTCCCCCGTCAGGGCCAGGGCGGCGGCGTGGGAGGCCGGGTTCGCGCTCATGGTGGGCGAGCAGGTCGAGTGGGAGCACGTGCTGAAGGCGGTCGAGGACCCGCGCGAACGGGCCAGGGCCGAGCTGTTCGTGAGCATGCACGTACCGGACATGCCGGCGGCTCAGGAGCTGACGCGCCGGGCGCTGGTCACGTTCAGGGAGGTCGGCGACCGGTGGGGCGTCGCGGCGGCGCTCGCCAGACAGGCCAGGGACGCGTTCACGACGCGGGACATCGAGGCGCTGGAGCGGATCGGCGAGGAGAGCGCGCGGCTCTTCACCGAGCTGGGCGACCGCTGGGGGCTGCTGCAGGCCACGGCGTGGCTGGCGTCGCTGGCCGAGATGGCGACCGACGCGGAGCGGGCCACCCGGCTGTTCGGCGAGGGGCTGCGGATGGCCGAGGACCTGGGGCTCTGGCCGGAGGTCTCCACGCGCATCGCCTGGCTCGGCTGGATCGCGCTGCAGAGCGGCGAGTACGAGCGCGGCATGGAGTTCTGCGAGCGGGCCATGAAGCTGGCCGAGAGCCAGGGCTACATGGAGGGCACGATCATGGGCCAGATGGGCCTCGCCTTCGCCGCGCGCCGGGCCGGCCGGCTGGACCTGGCCGAGACCCACCTGCGCCTCCTGGTCGAAGCGGTGCCGCGCGGCCCGGACGTGGAGCCCGCCGTGCACCTGCCGGACACGCTCATCGAGCTGGGCTTCCTGCTGGAGCTGCGCGGCGACCCGGAGGCGGCCATGGACCTGCACGTCGAGGCGCTGGCCGCGGCCCACAGGATCGGCGACCCCAGGACGATGGCGTGGGCCGTCGAGGGCGTGGCCGCCGCCGCCGGGCCGACCGAGAAGGCGGCCATGCTGCTGGGGCTGGCGGCCGCGGCCAGGGAGCGCAACCAGACTCCCGCGGGGGCGGCCGAGCGGGCGGACATCGAGCGGGTGTCGGCGAGGGTACGCGACGCGCTCGGCGAGGACGCCTTCGCGGCCGCGTACCGGGAAGGCGCCGCCCTCAAGCTCGACCAGGCCGCGGACCTGCTGTGACGGCTACGCCGCAAGGTGCTCGGCCAGCCGGTCGAAGAACTCGACCCAGCCGGCCTTGGCCTGCTCGGCGTGCTGGGGGTCGGTGTTGACGCCGTACTGGTGGAAGCGCATCTCCGTCCTGCCGTCCGTCTCGGTGAGGTCGATCGTGACCACCGACGCCGGCCCGTCGCCCGGATTGTCCGGGTCGCCCGTGGTGAACACCAGCCGCTCCGGCCCTTTCACCTCGCGGTAGGTGCCGTTCAGCGTCGCCTCGAACCCCTCTTCCCCGACCAGCGTGGCCTGCCAGACGCCGCCCGGACGGGCGTCCAGGGTGATCCGGCCGACCGGCGTGGTCAGCATCCGGGGGCCGAACCACCGCGAGAAGCGCTCGGGCTCGGTCCAGGCGGCCCACACCAGCTCGCGGGGGGCGTCGAAGTGGCGGGTGATCTCGTACTCTGCGGTCTGTGTCGTCATGTCCCCAGAGTGCGGGAACGGTCTTCAGATCCTCTTCTCATGGTCTTAAGGTCGGCGCATGAGGATCGTTCGCGCCACGAAAGTGCTCACCGGGCGTCCCGGGGAGGTGATCGCGGACGGCGAGGTCCTCATCGACGGCTCCACGATCGTCTCCGTGGGGCCGCGCGGCAGCGGGGGTGACGCCGCCGAGGTCGTCGACCTGCCGGGCCACACGGTCCTGCCCGGTCTGATCGACGCGCACGTGCACCTGGGGTTCGACGCCAAGGTGGACCCGGTGACGCGGCGCAGCCCCGAGAGCGACCACCACCTGCTGTTACGCATGGCGGAGAACGCGCGCAAGCTCGTCTCGGCGGGCGTCACGACCTGCCGCGACCTCGGCTCGCGCGGCTTTCTCGACCTGGCGTTGCGCGACGCCATCGAGGAGGGCCTGGCCGTCGGCCCGCACATCGTGGCCGCGACCAGGCCGATCACCATCACCGGCGGCCACTGCTGGTACATGGGCGGCGAGGCCGACGACGAGCCCGCCATCCGCCGCGTCGCCAGGGAGAACCTCCGGGCGGGCGCCGACTGCCTGAAGGTGATGGCCTCCGGCGGGCTGATGACGCCGGGCGCGCCGCCGAGCTGGACGCAGCAGTACGGCACCGACCTGCTCAGGGTCGTCGTGGAGGAGGCCGCGTCACGCGGCAAGGGCGTCGCGGCGCACGCCCACGCGCACGCGTCGATCCGCGGCTGCGTCGAGGCGGGCGTGACGACCATCGAGCACTGCACGTTCTTCACGCCGTCGGGGCACGAGTTCGACGCCGAGCTGGCCGATCTGGTCGCGGAGAGCGGCACGTACGTGTGCCCCACGGTGCACGGCGTGCTCTGGCGGATGCGCGAGAGCCATGGCCCCGAGATGCTCGACGCCTGGCTGCACAGCGTGGCCGCCATGCGGGAGGCCGGGATCCGGCTCATCGCGGGGACCGACGCCGGGTTCGCCACGGCCGGCGTGGCCAATCCCACCGACGGGTACGTCGGGGGTCTGGAGGTGTTCGCGCAGGTCGGCTACGGCAACGCGGAGATCGTCGAGCTGGCCACCGTGCGCGCCGCCGACGCCTGCGGGGTGGGCGCGGTGACCGGCAGCCTGGAGGCGGGCAAGCGGGCCGACCTCATCGCGGTCGCGGGCGACCCGCTCACCCGCCTGGCCGACCTGCGCAACCTCGCGCTGGTCCTGGTCTCCGGCCGCGCCGTCACCCAGGCGGGCGTGGACACGGTGACCTCGTCCGTGGGGTGAAGTGGGCTACCCCGCCGTCCGGGCCCCTGACGAGCTGCCGATCCCAGCGATGATCAACTCCAGGCCCGCGCGGAAGGCGGCGTCGCGCTGCTCCTTGGGCCAGTGGCCGACCTTGCGGGCCTGCTCCTCGGTCGTGTAGCCGTTGACGTAGGCCATGACGGTGTCCACGGCCACCGGAGCCAGCTCCGCCGGGATGCCCGCGGCGGCCAGGGCGGCGATGAGCCCGTGGAAGGCGGCCACGGCCTCCTCCCCCGGCTGCTGGAACGTCGACAGCAGGCGCGCGCCGTCCCGGTGGGCCAGCATGAGCTCGCGGACGCCGATGGCGATCATGCGCAGCCGATCGTCCCAGGGGCCTTCGAGCGGCGGGGCGGCACCCTCCGGCGGAGTCACCAGGTGCGTGACCATGGCGTCCAGCAGGGCCTGCTTGCTGGGGTAATGCCGATACAGCGCGCCGGCCTGCACCCCGAGCCTGCCGGCCAGGCGGCGCATGGTCAGCCCGTCCAGGCCGACCTCGTCGAGCAGCTCGATCGCCGCCTGCAGGACCTGCCCGCGCCGCTCCCCCATGAGAACTCCTTGACAACCCGGCTCCGCATACGTGAACAATGTACACGTGAACGTTGTTCACGTCGGAACGGGAGGATGGACATGGACCGACAACGGGTGCTGATCGCGGGGGCGGGCCTCGGCGGGCTGACGCTCGCGCACGGGCTCTTACGCGCGGGCATCGACGTACACGTGTACGAGGCCGACGACGGCAGCGGCGAGCGCTTCCAGGGGTACCGGATCGGGCTCTCACCGGTCGGATGGGAAGGGCTGCGCGCATGCCTGCCGGAGCGGATGTACGAGCTGGCGGAGGTGACCAGCGGCGGCCTGGACGGGCCGGGGCTGCTCTTCGACGAGCAGCTCACCCTGCTCAGCCGCGCCCTGCCCGGACCTGACGAGGCAAGGGCGGTCGACCGGCAGGTGCTGCGGCGGATCCTGCTCAGCGGCCTCGGCGACCGGGTCACCCATGGCAAGCGCCTGACCGGCGTCGACGAGTCCGACGGGACCGTCACGGCCCGGTTCGCCGACGGCACGCAGGCCACGGGGGCCGTGCTGGTGGGCGCCGAGGGCAGCAACTCGGTCGTCCGCCGCCACCTGGCCCCCGAGGTGGGCTACGTCGACACCGACCTGTGCGGCGCGATGGGCCGCACGCCGATCACCGACCGCTTCCTGGAGTTGGTGCCTGGCCGGGGCACCATGGTCAAGGGGCCGGGGATCACGCTGATGCTGGGCCGCATGCAGTTCGGCAGGGAGCCCTCCGTGGCCGCCGCCGAGCTTGTTCCCGGCCTCGACATGCCGTACCGGGAGAGCTACGTACGGTGGGTGCTGCTCGTGCCGCCGGAGCACCCGGGGTCGCGGCAGGCTCTCCCGGACGCCCGCGAGCTCGTCCTGGAGCTCATCGACGGCTGGCACCCTGACCTGCGGGACCTGGTGAGCTCGGCCGACATGAGCGCCGTGGGCCGCGCCCAGGTCTACGACCGTCCCGTGCCGCCCTGGCCGGCGGGCCGCATCACGCTCCTGGGCGACGCCGCCCACCTGACCCTCGCCAGCGGGGGGAACGGCGCCAACACCGCCATCCAGGACGCCCTGCGGCTGAGTGACCGGCTGGCCGAGGTCCATCGGGGCGAGCGGGACCTCCGCTCGGCGCTGGCCGAATACCAGGAGGACATGCTGGCACGCGGGAACGCGGCGGTCGAGTACGGCAAGGAGGCGCTGAAGCGGTTCGTTCCCACGTCCCCGTGACGCCTGAGGCGACCACGCGGGCGACGTGCCCTCACCCGTTCCGCGGGGGCGTCTTCTTCCTAGGGGGGCGTCGTGCACCCGACCCGCGCAGGTTCTGCGGCGGCGGGCCGCGCCTGGGCTCGACGTCCGAGCGGTACAAGGGCTGGCCTCCGTACCAGCCCCACAGCAAACAGACGAATCCCGCGAGCAAGGCCAGGACCGGCAGCAGGTAGAGCAGTGCGTCGAGGCGGAACAGGCCGGAGGCGGTCACCCCCATGATCGACACGAGCAGCACCCGGCTCGGCCCGTGCCAGTACGGTCTGCCCATGGGCCTGTCCCACTTCTTCCAGCCCTTCGGCGTACGCCGCCTGAGCCGCGCCGCCGGCCACAATCGTGTGCCGTCACCGGCGATCACCACGGCGCGCCTGAACGGCCATCCGCCGATCCGTACCTGGGCCTTGGGGCCCTTTGCCAACTGGTCGAAGGCAGGATCCCAGTAGACGCGCTGGTAGTACGGCCTCGCTCCGCGCTCTGGGATGAGTTCCAGGTACTGACTGAACCAGACAATCCCCCGCCTGCTGGACCCCAGAGTCAGCGACCTGGCCCGCCACCGCACGTCGGCCGCTCCGGCCGCCCGACGGTTGAGCAGAGAACGGGCCAGCGCCAGGACGAGCCCCAGCCCGTAGAGGCCCGCGACGACGAACGGTGCCCGCCTGAGCATGTCGCCGGGAGGCGGTATGCCGTCGTCCTCTGCCGGGAACACCAGACCGCCGGGGTCCGCCGGGTCGTAGCGGATGGAGAGCACCGACCCTTGCACGAAACGCTCGGACTCGGCCTGGATCACCGTCTGATGGCTGTTCCTGCCGTCGGACCAGTCCAGGTGGAACATCTCCGGATTGCCCTGGCCGTCGAACTCGATGAACCGGACCGTGGCCATGGCCCTGGCCGTTGCGTGGAGTTCCGCGTCGACGACGCCGGCGGCCTGGACGGCAAGGACGCCGAATGCCGCTGACGCTCCCAGCGTGAACCCCCCGAGGGACACCAAGGCGATACGCGATATCGGCCGCAATCATGCATCCCGAGGAGAGAAAGTCATCAGATCCCCCGTTTTTGATCGATGTTCCGCCAGCTTGGCAGAAGGGGCTGTCGTCAGGCTTGCAGCCCGCTGTCGTCGCGCGTTCAACCCTGGAGCGGGTCCTCACCCTGCCGGCCCACCGGTTCGACGCCGACGACGCCGACGACGCCGGCAGCGAGCCGAATCACCGCCCCGGCACAGCCCGGGACCTGCCCTGGGCCGTCGCACCCGTATCGATCATCCAATTGAATGATGCTTGTGTGCGTACGGAACGTCTTCGGCGACGATCCGCCGTCGCCGGAGGTGCGGCGCCGGCTGCACGGCGAGCTGGTCGAGCTCCTCGGCGAGGCCGAGGACTGAGGGAGGGTGTTGTCGCGATGGTGATGGTGGTCTTCGGGGCGCGGGGCAATGTGGGGCGCCATGTCGCCGCCGGCCTGCTGGCGGCCGGTGAGCGGGTCAGGGTGACGAGCCGGGATCCGGAGCAGGGCGGCCTGCCGGCGGGCGCGGAGGTCGTGGCGGCCGACCTGGAGCATCCCGAGACGTTGCCGGCCGCGTTGGAGGGCGCCGAGAAGGTGTTCGTGTACGCCAAGCCGGCCGGGGTCGCGGGGTTCGCCGAGGCGGCCAGGTCGGCCGGGGTGCGGCAGGTGGTGCTGCTGTCGTCGGCGTCGGTCGTGGCCGAGGGCGCCGAGCACAATCCGATCGCCCTGCAGCATCGCGCCGTCGAGACGGCCCTGGAGGAGTCAGGGCCGGCCTGGACGTTCATCCGGCCGGGGATGTTCGCGACGAACACGCTGTGGTGGTGGCGTGAGCCGATCCGGGGCAAGGGGGCGGTGCGCCTGCCGTACCCGGAGTCGCAGACCGCTCCCGTGCACGAGAAGGACCTGGCGGCGCTCGCGGTGACGGCGCTGCGCGGGCCGGGGCACGAGCGGCAGGCCTACACCGTGTACGGGCCCGAGTCGCTCACGCTGCGGCGGCAGGTCGAGCTGATTGGGGAGGCGATCGGCCGCACGATAGCGATCGAGGTGATCTCGGCCGAGGAGGCGCGGGAGGAGCTGGGCCGTACGATGCCGCCGATCGGCGTCGAGGTGATCATGAAGCAGTGGGCGGCCCGCGACGGCGTCCCCGCGGAGACGTCGGCGGTGGTGGAGAAGGTGACGGGGCGTGCCGCGCGCACGTTCGCCGAGTGGGCGGTCGATCACGCGGGCGACTTCGCCTGAGCGGCTCCTACGAGAAGGATCATCCGGCGGTCGCGGTGAGGCGGTTGCTGAAGCGGGCGAGCATGACGGTCTGGTACGTTTCCGGGACCAACCGGGCGATCAGCGGCGGGACTCGCCAGTTGGCGGGATTGCGCCTGGCCAGCCGGGAGACCAGGGAGATGTGCGGGTAGCGGGCCTCCTCGTAGGCGCGCAGCCGTACCGCCGGATCGTCTCCTTCCTCGGCGAGCTCGCGCCCCAGCACCCACGCGTCCTCGAGGGTCTGGTTCGCGCCCTGCCCCAGGGTGGGCGGCATGGTGTGGGCGGCGTCGCCGACCAGCGTGATGCGGCCCTCGCCCCACACCTGGCGGACCTTGTTCCAGTGGTGGCCGAAGAACTCGAGGTCCTCCTCGGAGGCGGCGGCGAGCACCTCGGGGACGGGCGAGGCCCAGTGCCCGAAGCGCCGCCGCAGCTCGGCCAGCGGCGCGGCGGGACGCGGGTCGCCGGGCGACCAGCGCACGTCGAACCACCACTGCAGCAGGCCCTCCCCCGCCGGCATGAGCCCGCACGCTCCCTCCCGCCCGCTGATCATGAGATGCCGGGTCGTGTCGGTGATCTCGATGTCGATCGGGCTCAGGCCCTGCCAGGTGCCGAAGGTGGCCGGTCGCACGGTCCCGTCGCCCCACAGGGCGCGCCGTACGACCGAGTGGTGACCGTCGGCTCCGATGAGCACGTCACCCGTGGCCGTCGACCCGTCGGCGAACGTCGCCGTCACCTTGCCACCGTCCTGTGCGACACTCCGGCAGGCCAGACCGTAGTGGACGATGTCGCCGGGGAGCCCGTCGGCCAGGCGTTCCAGCAGGGAACGGCGCGGAATCGCCTGGGTCGGGAAGCCGTACCGGTCGGCCGCGTGGGCGATGTCCATGCTGGTACGCAGCCGGCCGCCGGAGGTCAGCGCGTCGATCCGGTCGATGCGGGCACCGACACCCTCCAGGCTGACGCCCAGATCCTTCAGTACGGCGTTGCCGTTGCTCCAGACGAGCAGCGCCTTACCGCCTGTCCGCCTGGCTGGAGCCTGATCGTAAAGCCGCACCCGGTGACCGGCGGCCAGTAACCCGCGCGCGACAGCCAGTCCGCCCACTCCGGCGCCGATGACGAGAATGTCCATTTCCCCTCCAAAGCGGAGTGTCTTCGATTCGAAGATACATCGCGATGGAGTAGGTTAGGAAAGTGGCCCACAAGCATCCGGAAGAGGCGATTTTCCGCGAGTTCCTGGTGGCGATCCTGCTGCACAACGAGGCGGTCGCCGACCGGCTCGGCCTGCAACCCGTCGACGTCGCCGCCACCATCCTGCTGGAGACGCGTGGGCCCCTCGCCGTGGGCGCGATCTCCGAGGAGCTCGGCCTGCCGTCCGCCTCGACCACCCGGCTGATCGACAGGCTGGAGAAAGCCGGATATGTCCGGCGGGTGCGTGGCGAACGCGATCGGCGCACGGTCACGGTGGAGCTGGTGGAGGGCGGGATGGACGACTACGACGCCGCCTGCGCGGCGTCCAGGCGGCACCTGGACGCGCTCGCCATGCATTACGGGGCGGAGCAGGTGCCGCTGCTGCTGGACATGTTCGCCCGCGTCGCGGGGGCATACCGATCGGCCACCAAGGAACTCCGGCAGGATGCGACCTGACACCACTGGCCATAGATCTTCATCGCTCTAGGTGATCCGGGTGAGATCGATGATCACGTAGTCGTCGCCCAGGGGATAGGCGACCAGATTGTTCGCGCTGATGCCCGGCTCCACGCTGCGACCGCTCTTCCCGTTGGGGGTCAGGTGCAGGCCCAGGTCCCCGGACTTGCCTGTGTCCAGGTCCAGCAGCAGCTGCCGTCGTACGGACTCGTCCAGAGTCCGCACGGTCAGGAAGCGGTCGAAGGCGACGCCAGTCATGGCCGGCTGCTGGAGCTCCCGTTCGTGTGAGCCGTCGCGCAGGCGATAGAAGGGCTTGCCGTCCGCGGCCATGCCCACGCACGTCGTCACACCGCAGCGGACGTGCTGGTCTCCGGGACGTACCAGCGCCTTGCTCGTCTCTCCCGTCTCGACGTTGCGGATCTCCTCGAAACTGGGCTCGTTCTCCGGTGTGTAGTCGCCCGGGGTCCCCACCCACGGCCAGCGCAGGATGTGATGGCGTTCGGCGTGGGCGACCGGGGTCACGGCGCCGCCTGTCAGCGGGAGCGTGAAGACGCCGCCTTCCATGACGGAGAAGGCCAGCCTGTCGCCGACGACCACCGTGGTGTCGGCACGGCCCTCGACCGGGGCGTCCGTGGGAATGGGCGCAGGCTCCCCACCCGCGATGGGCACCGACCAGAACGTGGTCCGCATGTCGTCGATGGCCTGCCAGACGATGCGGTCCTGGCCTGCCACGTAGTTGGAGGCGTACACGCCCTTCGGGGTGCGGATGTCCGCGATCTTCCGATGGCCGCCGGTGGTGAGGTCGTAGGCGTAGATCGCGTTCGCCTTCTCGAAGCTCTCCCAGGTTTCGAGGAGGACGGTGTGGTCGTCGATGAAGATGCGCGGCTGGTACTTCTTGATGCCGGGCAGCTTCGCCGGGATCTTCCATACGGCCTGCGGCCACACCTGCTCGATGGGTCTGGGAGCGGTGGCGCGGGTGGTCGCGGCAGACGCCGACGGCGTGGCGACCGGGTCCAGCACCACCGGGGCGTTGTCGCCCTGCCCCCGCACCGCCCATCCGACGCCGCCCGCCACCACGACGACGGCGAGGGCCGCAGCCACGGCATGGGTACGCCCCCGGCGACGGCGCGACCGGCTGACGATCTGCGCCGGGAACCCAGCCGGCGCCTGCGGCGCGCCCTCGGCCCCGCGCATGATGACCCGGTGGAGATCGTCTTCCAGATCCTTCGTCACGGGACGTTCCTCTCAGCAGATGTGGTCCGGGTCTGTGGGCTCGTCACGCGGTCGTGGCCGGCGGGTGTGGGACGGGCCTTCGCGGGCGACGCGCGACGCGCGGCCATCTCCGAACGCAGCCTCGCCAGTCCGAGCGAGGCATGGCTGCGAACGGTGCCCTGAGAGATCTTGAGCAGGTCGGCGATCTCGGCGTCGGACAGCTGCTCGTAGAAGCGGAGCACGAGAACAGCGCGCTGCTTGCGCGGCAGCCCGGCCAAGGCGTGCCAGAGATCCTTATCGCCGTCGGAGGGCAGCGTGTCGTGGAGCGGGACCTCCGGTACGGCCCACGACAGGTGCTCGCGCCGCCTCAGCCGCCACCGGCTGATGTGCAGCCTGGCCATGGTCACCTTGGCGTAGCGCTCCGGGTCCTCCTTGCTGCGCACCCGCGCCCATGCGCGGTGCAGCCTGATCAGGGCCTCCTGTGTCAGGTCCGCCGCGTCGTGGGGGTTGCCGCTGAGCGCGTAGCCGTAACGCATGAGCGCGTTGGCCCGCTCGGCGACGAACTCCGTGAAACGGGAGTCGTCTTCCACCTGTCGTCTCCGCCCTCTTCCTGGTCTGTCATCTCACAGACGGGGATGGGGTGCGTTTTGTTGAAGAACATCCGCAACTCCCAAAAACCGCAGTTCCGGCCTGGATCCTGTCGGCGTTGCAGGCGTGTGCGGACGCTGCGGGGGCGCGCAGGAGTCGGCCGATCAGGCGGCTGGGGCCGCCCGCGCGGCACTGCCAGTGGCTCTCAACGCCTTGTCAAACACGACCTGGCCGGGGCCATGTCCGCCGCGTGACGCTTTTCTCGGTTTTCCACCGTTCCTTGCCGAAATGACGAGATGATCACGCGCATGCGCTTACGCCACCGCCTCCGCCCCGGAGCCGCCCTGTGACCACGACACCTATCGACCTCGAGGTCGGCGCCATCATCGATGCCTACCGGACCTGCGAGTTCGCCACTCTCGGGGCTGACGGCACCCCGCTGACCTGGCCCACCGCGGCCTGGCGCCGGACGGATGGCACGCTGCTGGTCACCACCAGCCTGGCCTTCGCGCAGAAGGCGCTCAACGTCCGCCGGGACGGACGCGTGGCACTGCTCTTCTCCGACCCGACCGGCAGCGGCCGCACCGACGCGCCCCAGGTCTTCGTCAGCGGAACCGCGACCTGCCCCGATGAGATCCGGACCGGGCCGGACGAAGCGGCCGATTACTGGCGCATGCTCTTCGAACGGCAGCCGCACAGCCGAGGCTATGTCCGGGCGCCCGGCCGGTGGTTCATGGACTGGTACTACCTGCGGCTCTTCATCACCGTGACGCCCACCCGGGTCGAGGTGCGATCACCGCTCACCGAGTTGACCGCCGCCGAACAGCCCGGGCCCGCCACGCCGGCCGGCACGGACCTGCCCGGCACGGACCTGCCCGGGGCCGACTTGCTTGGCGCTGACCTGATCGCCCGCTTCCCGAGCGCCGTACTCGGCGCCCGGGACGCCTCTGGGGCCCCGCTGCTGATGCGCACGCGACCAAGAGCCACCACCAACGGCTTCACCATCGCGACGGACGCCGCCGATGGCATCGTGCCGGGCAAGGCCAGCCTGCTCGTGCACCGGCACGACGAGCAGCTCAACGCCATGCACAACGCACTGATCCGCGGCGAACTCCGCGCCGACGGCGACCAATGGACCATGATCCCGCGGAAGGTGGTCGAGCCGGGCGGATCCGGCCGCGCCAGCGACGCGTTCCGCACCCTGCGCACCGCCCGCCGCTCCACGGCGCGCTACCTGGAACGGCGCGGCCTGACCCGGCCCCGGGTTCAGTGGGACCAGTTCCAGATGCTCGCCACCTCCGAAAACGACGCATAACGCCGGCTGGCTCAGGACGGCAGGGTCACCGGTCCTGCCGTCCGCGGCTCTCAGAGTGCGGTTCGCGAGTCCATGCCATTGATGTCGCCTCACCCCGGCATAACCGGCCGCGCCGCCAACTGTCCCCGATCACCCGCCTACCAGCAGATTCTCACAGCCGGGATCGTTCACCCAGCCGCGCCCGCAGCTCGGCCGGTGAGCCACGCGTTCACGCCCACGTTGAACGTCGTTCTACAGGGTTGTTAGCCTGCGCGCATGTCAGATCTGGGACATGTGGCTTGGCCGCCTGAGCCGATCCGGACCGAGCGCCTCGTGCTCCGTGAGTCGGGGGTCGAGCAGCATGCGAACGAAAAGTCGCGTTAGCGGGCGGGGTTGAAGCGGCTTGGCGTGACATTCCGTTCGGGTCCACCCGATTCCTCAGGTAGGGCCAGAGATCTCGTTCAACTGGGGCCAACGCTCCCGTTCATAGCCAGCTGGTCATGTTCTCAGAAATGAGGAGTTCTGACAGACCACGGCGCGCCACCCGGCCGTGTCCGGTTTGTCCTCGGGCGCCGTTCTCATAACCTCTCGCAAAACTGTGTTCTCACAACACTGGGCGCGATAGGTTTTGCGACATGAGTGATCTCGCCGATCCGGCGGCCGCGGTCGAGGCGTTCGACTGTCCCATGTGCCAGGCGTCAGCGGGCAGCGCCTGCCGTACGCGGGGCGGGAAGGTTGCCCCGAAGTACCACACGCCGCGCTTCATGCTGGTGCCGCAGCTGCGGGCGGAGCTGGAGGTGCGCACGCCCGTCGATCGCGGGCCGGGCCGGGCCTGGACGGCGGGACCGGCGCGTGAGGCCGCTGTCGTCGATGCCGCGGCCAGACCCACCCGGGTCGGCTACGCCCGGTGCTCCACCGAACAGCAGGAGCTGCAGAGTCAGCTGGACGCCTTGGAGGCGGCGGGTTGCGAGCCGATCTTCTCCGAGAAGATCAGCACGCGCGTGAAGGTACGGCCGGAGTTCGCCAAGGCCATGGAGTACGCCCGCACCATCAAGACAGCGGTCCCGCTCCAGCGGGTGATTTTCACGGTGCACGAGATGAAGCGCCTGGGCCGCGGCGCGGCCGAGCTGCTCACCATCGCCGAAGAGCTGCGCCGGGCCGACATCCAGTTGGAGTTGCTGACCGGTCCGCTGCAGGGGGTGTACGACCCGAGCGGGCACGGGGCGGCGCTGTTCGCGTTCTTCGCCGGGATGGCCGAGTCGGAACGGGAGTACATCCGGGAGAAGTCCCTCGAAGGCCAGGCCTCGGCACGTGAGCGCGGCCGCCACGGTGGCCGTCCCAAGGTGTTCGACGACGACATGGTCGCCTACGCCCGCAGCCTGCGCGCCCGCGGCGTGCCGGTGCCGGAGATCGCCCGCAAGCTGGTCATCCCGGCCGGGAAGAACAAGGGCCGCAACCCGTCCCTGGCCAGCGTCTATCGCGTGCTGGGTCAGGAGGGCCAGAGCTGATGGGCCGAGGCCGGCGGCAGGCCAGGAGGGTCCTGGTGCAGGACGGCCTGCCGCCAGCGCGGTCCTTTAGAGGAACAGAAAGCTGATCGCCAGGGCGGCGATCACGGTGCCCAGCGCGATGGCCAGGGCGATCTCCCTGGAGCTGGCGCGATCCTCGCGGCGGATCCAGGCCAGGTAGTAGACGGTGGCCGGGAGGGAGACCACGGCCGCGGTGACGGCGCCGGGTGAGTACTCACCCAAGATGATCCAGGTGCTGAGGTGGAACAGGGCGTTGACGCTGAACTGCCACTGGAACGCGGTGGCCAGTACCACCCAGATGCCGTTCCGGCCTGCTGTCGTGGCCCGCCAGGAGGCCAGCAGGACCAGGAGCATCAGCGGGATGTGGTAGGCGGCGAACATGCTGGTGGTCTCGGGGCCGAAGTGGCGGCTGGCCCAGGCGGCGAACCCCTGCAGTTCTTCCAGTGTGTGCAGCACGTAGACGGCGAAGGGCAGCAGGAACGGCCAGGTGCCGGGTGCGGCCGGACCGGTCCGGACGGAGGCGGGGCCTGTGAGGGGGGATGGCATGGGTGATTCTCCGAAGAAGCGGATCGGTGTCGGGGATAAGGGTGACTGGTGGCGGTCCTGGGGGTGGCTCACCAGTTCAGTTCGTCGCAGCCGTGGTGGTCGGCTGGCTCGACCTGCAGGGTGGCGTGGGCGACGCCGTGCCGGTGGCGCAGCAGGTCGCGGGCCTGGTCCAGGACGGCGTGGTGGTTGTCCTGGTCGGCGGTGACCAGGTGGGCGGTGGCCACGTTCATGCCGGAGGTGAGCGTCCACAGGTGCAGGTCGTGCACGTCGCGGACGCCGTTGATGGCGGCCAGGTCGGCGGCGACGGCAGCGGCGTCGATGCCTTCGGGCACGTGCTGGCCGAGTACGGCGAAGACCTGCTGGCCGAGGGAGATCGCCCGGACGGCAACGAACGCTCCGATGGCCAGGGCGACCGCCGTGTCCCACAGCGGCTGCCCGGTGGCGGCCACCATAGCGCCGGCCACGATGACGCCGACCGATCCGGCGGTGTCGGCCACGACTTCGAGGTAGGCGCCCTTGACATTGAGGCTCTCGCTCGCGCCGGAGCGCAGCAGGAGCAGCGCGACCACATTGACGGCCAGGCCGAGGGCGCCGACGATCAGCATCGGCCCGGTGGACACCTCCGCCGGCCCGCCGATGCGGCCGATCGCCTCGGCCACGACGTAGACCGCGACGCCCAGCATCAGCACGACGGCCAGCAGCGAGGCGAACACCTCGGCCCGGTAGGAGCCGTAGCTGCGGCGGCCGGTGGAGTCGGGGCGGGTAGCGATCTTGGTGGCGATCAGCGCGGCGCCGAGGGTGACGACGTCGGCGGCCATGTGCCCGGCGTCCGACAGCAGCGCCAGCGAGCCCGACAGCAGCCCGAAGGTCAGCTCGACCACGAAGAAGGAGCCGATCAGGGCGAAGGAGACCGTCAGCCGCCACCGGTGCTTGCCGGCCGCATGCCCATGCCTCCCGCCTGCATGCCCGTGACCGTGCCCGTGACCGGCGCCCATCAGGTAGTCCCCTCGCGCTCGGGGTGCAGGGCCTCGGTGTGCTCGGTGTGGGCCAGCGCCAGGTCGAGCAGAAGGCGGACGTGCTGGTCCTCCAGCCGGTAGTAGGCCATCCGGCCCGAGCGGCGGGCGGCGACGATGCGGTGCGCGCGCAGCAGGCGCAGGGCGTGGGAGACGGCCGACTCGCTCTGCCCGGTCACCGCCGCCAGGTCGCACACGCACAGCTCGCCGTCCAGCAGCGCCACCAGCAGGCGCAGCCGATTCGGGTCCGACAGCAGGCCGAAGACGTCGGCGGTGTCGGACAGGTCCTCGGCCGCGGGCATGCGCTCGTGCACGGCCGCGACCCGGTCGGCGTCGACCACCTTGACGGTACAGCCGTCCAACGCCAAAGTACTTTCATCTGAAGATCTATTCATATGAGCAGAGTAGAGGGTGATCGAGATGGCCTGTCAAGAGCCGATCTACGCCGCCGCCGGGTGCGCGGGTGCGCGGGGGCGCATCTGCCGGGCCAGGTCGACGGCGATGACGTGATTGAAGGCGTCGGCCAGGAGGGGGTGTGCTGGCCGGTGCCCGAGCCGAGCTCCAGGCAGATCCCGGACGGCGTCGGGCCGCCGCGGGTCAGGGTGTCGGTGAGGAAGTCCAACCGGCCGGTGGCGTGCTCGGTGTCCCAGGCGGGCGCCATCTGTTCGAACAGGCCAGCGAGGAGGGACGCCAGCCGCAGCCGCCTCCTCGCCCGCCGACTCGCCGTCCAACAGCGCGACCGTCGCGAGGCACCCGGCCAGATGATCAGCGTCTGCTCTCCGTCCCGGCTCGGCACCAGCCCGCTACCCCGCAGGCCGCACCAGCGCTGCCGGCCATCCGCCCGGCAGCGCCGGTGACCGCCCGCGTGCGCCCGGCGGCCGACTGGCGGGGCTGGGCGGCGATCACAGCTGGCCGGCTCTACTACGGCGGCCGGATCGGCGCCACCGGCCTGCACGCCCATCACGCCGCCCAGCTCCTGATCGGCGACGGGTTCGTCCTGCGCGACGCCGACGGCAGCGAGCACGTCATGACGGCCGCGCTCATCCCGGCGAACGCGCCCCATGCGATTGTGCGCGGCGCGGCCGACGGCCTGCTGGCCCTCATCGACCCGGCCCAGGCCGGGCCCGCGCGTGCTCACCCCCACCCCTGGTCGGCGGACGGCTGGCCCATCGAGCTGGACGTTCCCGCCAGCCGGGACCTGCCCACGCTGCACACCCTGGCCGACCGGCTGACCGGTGCGGCCCCGCCACGCGCCCGCCATCCCGCGCTGACGCACGCCACCCAGGTCATCGCGGCCCTGCTGCCCGCACGCGTCCGGCTCACCGAGGTGGCCCGCGCCGTGCACCTGTCCGACAGCAGGCTGTCTCACCTGTTCACCGGCGAACTCGGGCTGCCGTTCCGGCCGTATGTGCTGTGGATGCGGCTGCGGGTGGCGCTGTCGGCGCTGGCCGGCGGCGCCTTGCTGACCGAGGCCGCGCACGCGGCCGGGTTCGCCGACGCCGCCCATCTGACCAGGGTGGTCCGCCGGATGATGGGCCAGGCCCCCTCCACCTTCACGGCTGGCGTGCGGTGGCTGACGTAGCAGGTTCGTTCAAGCCCCACCGCCACCTGCTCGGCCAGGCTTGGATCTCATGATTCTCGTGATCGGCGCCGGACAGGCCGGGCTCGCGGCAGGCCGCGCGCTACGCCTGGCCGGCCACGACGTGCTGCTGCTGGAGGCCCACCCGCGGCTGGGCGAGTCCTGGCGGCGCCGCTGGGACTCCCTGCGCCTGTTCACCCCGGCTTCCCTGAGCGCGCTGCCCGGCCTGCCCCTGCCCGGCGGCGACCGCTACCTCGGCAAGGACGAGGTGGCCGACTACCTGCAGGCGTACGCGGCCCGCTTCGAGCTGCCCATCCAGCTCGGCACCACCGTGACCGAGCTGCGCCCCGCCCCCGGCGGAGGCTTCGAGGCGGCCACCGACACCGGCGCCTACACCGGCGACGGCGTCGTGGTGGCCACCGGGCCCTTCCAGCAGCCTCGCCTCCCCGACCTGCCGCTCCCGCCCGAGATCGTCGCCCTGCACAGCGCCGACTACCGCAACCCCGCCCAGCTGCCCGACGGCCCCGTGCTGGTGGTCGGCGGCGGCAACTCCGGCGTGCAGATCGCCGCCGAGCTCGCCGCGACCCGGCCGGTCACCCTCGCCCTCGGCGCGCGGCAACCGGTCCTGCCCCAGCGCATCGCCGGCACCGACGTCTTCACCTGGCTACAGGCGTTCGGCTTGGTACGCGCGCCGGTCACCAGCCGGCTGGGCCGCCTCGTCCGCGACCGCGACCCCCTCATCGGCCTGGGCCCGCGCGGCCTGCGCCGGCTCGGGGTGCGCATCGTCGACCGCGTCACCACCACCGGCACCACGGCCAGCGGCCTGCTGCTCCGCACCGCCTCCGGCCAGACCCTCGCCCCGCGAAGTGTGATCTGGGCGACCGGCTACCGCCCCGACTACCGCTGGCTGCGCATCCCCGGCGCCCTGGCCGACGGTCTACCCCGCCACACCGGCGGGATCAGCCCGGTACCCGGCCTCACCTATGTCGGCCTGCCCTTCCAGCGTTGCCGCGGCTCGGCCCTGCTGGGCTGGGTCGGCGAAGACGCCGCACTGGTGGCCGAGACATACACCGCACAACGCACCAAGTCACGACCCAGGTGACCACGCCGACCGGCCGGCCCGGGGCCGGCCCGGCCGCCGTCAGTCCTCCCAGTCGGGCTCGTCCGGGTCGCGCAGCGCCCGCACGCCGGCGGGGCCGAGGTCGGGCAGCGCGAAGGTGTAGGTACCGATCACGTTGATGTGCCGGCGGCCGAACGGCGACAAACGGGCGACTTCCTCCTCAGCCAGCGGGTACCCCGCTTCCCGCAAACGGCCCAGGGCCTTGTCGACGTAGAAGGTGTTCCACAGCGTGACGCAGTTGAGCATCAAGCCCAAGGCGCCGAGCTGATCCTCCATGCCCTTGTAGTAGCGCTGGTAGACCTCGCCCTTACGGCCGTGGAAGATCTTCCCGGCCAGGGCGTGCCGGGATTCTTGCAGGTTGCGGATGCCCTTGATGTCACGCCGATACGGCTCCTCCACGGCGTAGGTGAGGATGTGGAGCGTCTTGAAAATGCGGCCGTAGGTGGCGATCGCGTCCCCGAGCGGGGTGGGGTTGCCGTCGCGCTGCAGCATTCTCATCACGTCGTAGGCGCGGATCCGGCCGGTGTAGATCGACACCACCACCCGCAGGATGTCGTCCCAGTGCCGTTTGACCTTGGCCAGGTCGATCTTGCCGCGGGCGAAGCGTGCCAGCGGCCCGTAGTCGGCGTCCTGGATCCGCCAGCCCTTCTGATCCGGCAGGTCGGCCAGCGCCGGCCGGTACTGCATGCCCAGCAGGTGCACGAGTCCGAAGACCACGTCGCTGTAGGAGCCGGTGTCGGTGACGATGATGTCCGGCCGCTGCCCGCCGTCGCGCCGAAACAGCACATCGATCATGTGCAGCGAGTCCCGGACGGTTCCGGTGACCACCTTCGCGCCCAGCCCCGCGCCCTGATCATTGATCATATTGAGCCAGGTCAGGCCCCTCTTGCCGCCGAAAAATTTCCGGTTGGGCCGGGTGTAGATGGACGGCACTGGCACCACGAACCGCATGCCGTCGATCGCGGCGACTAGGCCGCCGCCGAGCTGCCGGGCAAAACCGATCTTCGCCTGTTCCTCGATCAGCGGCGCGTTGGCCAGGGAGAACGTCTCGGCCGACAGGTAGTTCTGGGCCACGTGGCTGAGCCGGGCGCGCTCCAGTGCCGCGGTGCCGGCCTTGACGACCGGCGCGTAACCGATGTTCAGCGCACTCGCGGTCAGGCAGGCCGCCACAGAGACGTGGAAGTCAGCCAGCTTGCTCACCCCGCCCGCCACCGAGGTGAAGGCCGCCTCGAATCCGGGGACGCGGCCCATCACCTCCAGCAGCAGCTCGGGCAGGTCCACCCGGGGCAGCATGCCGGCCACCCGCTTGCGCAGATCCACCAGCGAGGGCGGCTCGGGCATCGCCTTCAGCCTGGCCACGTGCAGCCGCCCCTCCTCATCGACGGTGACGTCCACGCCGTCGGTGCCGAGCCGGGCGGCCACGTCACGCAACGCCAGATGCAGCACCAGCGCGTGCTCGGCCAGCAGCGTCTCCGGATGCTCCGGCAACTGCAGGTCCGTCAACGCCGGCCCCTTGGCCGCAGCTCAGTCCGCGCCGTCCAGCAGCTGGCCGCGGGGGTCCCGCCAGCGGGCCGAGGCCTCGGCGTAGACGTCGCGCCGCTTGAGGTAGCGGTGGAACTGGGTCAGCACGCACATGGTGTAGGCGTTCTTGTCCACCGTGCTGCCGTGCGATCCGGCCCGGAACACCAGCCGCTTCCACGAGCCGGTCACCAGCGCGACATCGATGTCGTCCTCGGTCACCTTCTTCTTGCGGCCGTCGAGCAGGCGGGGCAGCGTCTTCATCGCGGCCAGCACCCGCTGCGCTTCGGCGTTCGCGCCGAACTCGATCACCGTGGTCAGCGTCTTGAGAAACCCCGACACGGTGGCGATCCGCTCGGCCAGCAGCGCCCGCATCTGCCCATCGGCGTCGGCGTTTGGCGGCGGCACCATGCCGGTCACCGCGGCCACCGCCTCCTTCAGCTCCCGGCGTGGCACGATCGCGTCGATCGCCTGCCACACCTGTTCCAGCCGCAGCTCCTCGCCGTACTCGGTGACCTCCAGCAGCGTCTCCACCGCGACCGCGAGCGTGGCCGAATGCCGGGCGAGCTTGGGGTGCTGGCGGGCGCGCTCCTTGTCGGTGGCGGTCTCGGCCTTGCCGATCAGCTCGGTCGTCATCAGCAGATCTAGCAGGTCCAGGCAGTCGTCGACCGATTTGCCCTCCAGGTAGATGACCGTGGCCAGCAACGTGGTCAGCTGACGCGAGGGGCCGTGCCGGCGCAGCGTGGTCGCCGTGGCGGTCATCCCGTACCGGGCAAGATCCACCATCCGCCGGTGCGGCACTCCCGGCGGCAGCTCCATCGACCCAAGCCCGACGCTGAGAATCTCCCCGGCGCGCTCCAGCGCCTTTTCCATGTTCCGGCCCGAGGGCACCGACGGGCCCTTGCGCCAGCGCTCCAGATCCGAGGCCCGCGCCCCTTCCGGCACCTCCAGCAGCCGGGCCAGGATCGCCTGCTGCCGCGGCGACAAGATCGCATGCAGCGTTTCATGCAGCCGCTCGGTCGCCTCATCGCGCACCCGGGCAATCAGCCGGGTCAGCGTGGTCACCCCTGGCAGCAGCACCTTGTTGGTGCGCAGCCAGCTCACCCCGTCGGTGAAGATGCTCTTCTTACCGTCCCCGGTGTTCCACGCCCGCGCGTCCACCCACGCGGTGAACTCCGCCTCGACCGCCGAGAAGTCCCGCAGCCCGTACGCCTTCTTGATCTCGTCCTGGTGGTCGAACTGCGTCTGGCGCCGCTCGGTGTACTGCTTGATCTGCGAGACGTCGGCCACGCCGAGTTGGTCGGCCAGGTAGTCGATCACCTCGGCCGGGGCCTCCAGCGGGTCCGGCAGGAAACGGCCCACGAACCGGGCCGTGGTCAGTTGCAGGGCGAACCCGAGCCGGTGCTGATCGCCACGGCGGCGCCCGATCAGCTTCCGGTCCGCGTCGTCGAGGAAGAACATCTTCTCCAGCTCGGCCCGCGTCGGTGCCCCTGTGTAGCGGCCGTAGGCGGCCGCCTCATCATCGCTCAAGAACTCAACTGGCATGGGGCCCGAAAGTAGGACTCATCCACCAACGCGGACCAGGCGCAAGATCAAATTGTGATCCAGCAACCAGCTCAGGCGACCCGGTGAACCGCATGATTCCGCAGGTCAAACGTGCCGGAACGGTCACCCACGCTTACCCGAGTCTTGAGGGTCGTCTAACGCGACTTTTCGTTCGCATGCTGCTCAACCCCCGAGTCCGAGGCGCGGGACCGTACAACGTTCATCGAGCTGCTCGCCTCGCCAGAGGTGCACACCTACCTCGGCGGTCCCCGCCCGCGTGCCGAGCTTGAGCGTGAGATGCCCGAGGTGCCTGGGCGATGGCCCGGGTGTTTCGTCGTCGAGCTCGACGGGGCGATGATCGGCCAGATCCTGCTCAGGAGAGCAGCCGAGCACTCGCGCCCGGCTGCTGTGGGGAAGGCCGATCTCGGTTACCTGTTCCTGCCGAAGGCCTGGGGGCAAGGGTACGCCGCCGAGGCGTGCGGGGCGGCACTCGACTGACTCGACGGCGTCCTTCCCGGCGAGCCGGTGGTGCTCACCACCCAGAGCGCCAACGTTGGCTCGATGCGCCTCGCGGCAAAGCTGGGTTCACCGAGGTCGAGCGGTTCCAGGCCTGGGACGCCGAGCAGTGGCTCGGCCTGCGGCCCCCGGCCATGTGATGGGACTACGCGATTTTGGCTCTGACGCTTCTCTGGACGCTGTTGGTGGTCTTCACGTTGGAGGAAGGTAACATCGATTTGCCTAACGCCCTCTCATCGGGGCGCCGGTGGGGCTCGATGGTAGGGAAGACCCCACCCCAACAGGCTGGCGGGCGTGACTGATCTTGAATGATCT
Organism: Nonomuraea sp. NPDC050786; assembly: GCF_040654115.1. Lineage (NCBI taxonomy): Bacteria > Bacillati > Actinomycetota > Actinomycetes > Streptosporangiales > Streptosporangiaceae > Nonomuraea > Nonomuraea sp. NPDC050786. The sequence goes on along the minus strand of NZ_JBFAHJ010000021.1, from coordinate 36,931 downwards.
TCTCGCGACAGTGGAGGCATGACGAAATTGCTCGCTGCCGCTGTCGCCGGCTCCCTGATACTCGCCCCTGTCGCCCCTGCCTTCGCCACTGCCGCGACGCCCTCGCCGCAGTCCCGCCTTGACCTGCTCACCACCGAGGACGGCATGGCGGGCGCGTTGAGCCAGGTGCGGAGCCCGGGCGGCGCGACCGTGACCCGGCGCTCCGGCACTGCGGAACGGGACACCGGGCAGCCGATGATCGGCCCCGAGGGCCGGTTCAGGATCGCCAGCATGAGCAAGCCGATCATTGCCGCCACCGTGCTGCGGCTGGTCGACCAGAAGCAGATCGACCTGGATGCCATGGTGGAACGTTACCTGCCCGGGGTGCTGCGCGGCACCGGCGACGGCGCCGAGATCGACGGCCGGAAGATCACCGTCCGGATGCTGCTGCAGCAGACCAGCGGACTGCCCGAGTACGTCAAGGCGATCCCGTGGAAGGAGCCGTTCCCGGACTATCTGCAGGTTGCGCTGACGCTCAAGCCCACGATCCGTGGCTCGTTCGCCTACGCCAACACCAACTACCTGGTCGCCGGCATGATCGTGACCGCGGTGACGGGCAAGGACTTCCGCCAGGCGAGCCGTGACCTCATCCTCAGGCCGTACGGGATGCGGGACACGTACTGGCCGGCCAAGGGCGACTATGGCATCCGTGGCCCGCACGCCCACACCTACGGAGTGCACCCCGGGCATCCGCGGGACGGCGAGGTGGACCTGACCGACCAGCTGCCCACCTACGAGTTCGGACCCAGCGGCGGCCTCATCTCCACCCCCGAAGACCTCAACCGGTTCTGGCGTAAGGCCCCGCTGGACGAGATGATCGCCAGGACGGTGCCGGTCGAGCAGGCCGGCTGGCCCGCAGGCGCTCGATACGGTTACGGCGTGGCCCGGATGAAGTCGAGCTGTGGCTACGCCTATTTCCACGGCGGCGACATGCCGGGAGCCTCGGTGCTCAGCGGGCGGGACCGGGCCAGGCGTGCGGGCACCGTCTACGTCACCGGTGTCGCCGGCACCGCTGAGAAGCGGCAGCGCCTGATCGACGCCTTCATCGCCGCGATGTGCGACCGCTCATGACTTCCGTAGTAGTTCTTATTCTGTCCGTTAATGAGATCGACCTGCGCATCAGGGCTCGGATGGATCACACTGGTGACATGGGTTCCAGGTGATACGGAGCAGCCCGTCCTTACGTCGTGCCGGAGGCGTTGGAGGAACTCGCCGGGCCCATCAGGGGTGTCGTCTCACTCCCCCATCACCTCGACTGGGGACCAAAGCGTAGCTATGACCTGAAACAGCTTGCCGAGGCTCGGCTGATGTACATGCGTGTGATCCGGGAGAGCGCCACGCCTGACGACTTGCGGCGTTTCCTGAACGCCTCACTCCTACGACGCCTCTGGCCGGAGTTGGTCCTGCCTCCGCGGGTCCGCGTCCTGTGGCTGGACCGCTTCCCCGAACTGCAGCGCTAAGCCGCCTGATGGATGAGTTCCACCATCCCCTGGCCGGCATGCTTTGGCAGCGTTTGCAGATCATGGCCTTGCGCTGAGCCCCGGCACAGCCACGTCCGGTCAATCGACGTGGGGATAAGTACGCTCCAGGTAGTCATTGAGCTGCCGCCATTGCGTGGGGTGGATGTCCAGAGAGCGAAGGTCATCCGGGTCGACCCAGCGAACGTCGCTGGCTTCGTCGTTGGCCTCCGGCCGGCCGCCGATCGGGCGCGCGATCAGCATCACCTCGTACCCCTGGCGGATCTCGCCGTCGGTGTAGGCGACGATGTGACCGGGGTCGGAGTAGATCCCCAGGATGCCCACCGGCTCGACGCGGACGCCGGTCTCCTCCTCGGTCTCCCGCACGGCGCACTGGGACGGCGTCTCCCCGATCTCCATCTTGCCCATGGGCAAGGCCCACTGGCCGGTGTCCCGTCGGCGCTGCATGAGAATGCGCCCCGCGTCGTCCACTGTGACCGTGCCACAGGCCGGCACCAGGCTGTTCGCCTTCGGGGCGTCCGGGTCGGTCCAGTACTCGACTCGTCCCATGAGGCGCCTCTCAGATCTCCGCACCCGACCAGGGCGCGGCCCCGGCCCAGACACGTTCGAAGGATGACATGTAGTGGTCGGCTGTCGTCCCACCGTCAAGGCGGCGGAAATGGAAGGTGGGGTTGGCCGACGCCGGTTCTCCGTACGCATGCGGGTTGACGAGGATGTCGTCGTCGTAGCGGAACAGCGAGGCATAGAGGGTGGTGGAGGTCTCTGCGGAAAGCCGGTCTATCCGCTGCCGGTCTTGGAGTGGTCCCTGCGCTTCATACCCACGGCCGCCGGAGCCTGCCCCGCCTACGTCCGACTGGTTACGCCAGCTTCTGTCCTCGATAGCGGACCGGTCGTGTCCCGACCGAGGGTTGCCGGTCAAGACCGAGCGGTCCACATAGCCTGATCGTCCCGGACGGCGTCACATGATTGAGGCGCACCTCTACATCCTTGGGTCCAGCTCTACGACGGGTGAGGCAGTTCAGGTGTAGTCGACAGTGCTCGTTTGCGCCATGCGGTCGCGGTGACGAGCACTGCCGCGGCGAGCAGGTGCCACTGGATCCGCGGGACCGCCGTCTCCAGGCGATCATTGATCGAGAGGATGAGAGCCATCAGGAATCCTTCGAATGCGGCGAGGACGAGGAGCATGCTGGTGGCCAGTGCGGCAAGGATCCGCATCCGGTCCGTCAGCACGGTGCTCGCCGCTGCGGCCAGGGCGATGAGCACGATCAGCACCCCGTCCACCTCAGCCTTGCATGACCAGCCCCAGGGTTGCTTCCACAGCAACTCCGTGGACTGCGTGTAGGCCGACCATCCGAAGGAGATGGGGTCGCCGTTCAAGAGAGACAGTCGGCCGACCGTCCACGCGGACGCCGCCATGGCCAACCCCCAGAGGACAGCTGCTGACCGTGCCCGACGAAGGGGTGAACGTGCGGTCAGGAGCAGCGCGATGACGGCCACCACATAACAAGCCATCGCCGGCCAGGGCTCAGCGAAGGGAAGGAGCTGGCCGGCCCCGGGATCGCGGGCCTCAGGCGTAAAGAAGACGGAGAACAGCCGGAGCACGATGACGATGCAGATTGCCGTGACTCCCAGGGTCGTGGTCCGGCGCGAGGCGGTCAGCAGGAGGCCGGCCAGTACGGCGGGCAGCAGGAGTTCGGCCCATGACAGCAGTTGCCCCCATGGGCCGACCGTCAGGAGGAAGGGGCCGGCTCCGGTGACTCCATTGCAGACTCCGATGGTCAGCTCGGCTGCACTGATCTTGGACGTCTTCAGGATGACCGGCGCGGAGGCGGCCAGGACCGCCCCGACGCGGAAGACGCTGATGTGGAGGCGCGTCTCCGCACGTGGTGCCTGCGCCACGGATTCTCCGTTTGCGTACTTGGGGGTAGGCCGACGCGGGCGACGATAACGCACCAAGGGCATGCTGCCGCAACAAGCGCGAAAGTTGCACCGGCTGACGTACCGTCGCCAACCGCGGCCAGGCCGACTTCGACAAGGCAATTCGTCAAAGCCCGTCCCGCTCAGATCCTCCGGCACCCGAAGCCCTGCTGGGGGCGGCCTCGAACACGCCGAACGCCATCAGGTCGCTGCTCGCGAAAATAGCCGTCGGCGGCCATGGGGACCACCTCCTTGGCACAAGTGAAGGCCTTGTCACAGTGTCAAGGTCAAGCGAGGCCACGTTACTCCCGGGTACCGCCAACGGCTGTCCGTAGGCTCCTCAACCCCGGATGCAGTCGGTCGTTGACCGGCGAGCGCATCAGCGTCGCCAGGGCCGGGGAGGCTGAGCATTCTTTCGGCAACTTCGCGACCTGGACGTGCTCGGTGCCCGGCCCTCCAGAACGGAACCGAAGTCTGCCGATCGTCCAACCTCAACCCAAGATCTTTCGGCAACTCGGCGGACCCGTACATCGCAGATGCATAGGTACATCGCGGCCGATCTTGTACGTGAATCAGCGCGCGCTTACTGACGTACCGGTTGCAGATGAAGCTGTCGGTGTCCGCGTGTTGTTGTCGATGCTCGTGTCGGTGTTCAGCTTGAGTTGTCGGATTCCGCCTTCGGCTGCCGGTTCCCGTCGCCCTCATGGCGGCTTCGCGAGAAATGGTCGATCATGGGGCGATGGCGGGAAATAGGTTGCTCAGGCTCACTCCAGTCTTCGGAGCCGCTGTCGTCGGCATCTACCTGATCGGCTACGGGCAGATGCGGTTCGTCACTGTTCCGACCGTGTTCCTCCCGGGCGAGGACGACACCGAGTTCCTGAACATCGTCACGGAGGTCGTGGCGGGACCTACCGCGTTCGCCTGCGTGTTCTTCACGCTGTCGGCGCTCGCCTTCTGGCGCCTGGCCGCGGCTCGGCCCACCGCCCGCGTGCTGCTCGTGGCGGGCCTGCTGACGCCGCCCTACCTGCTCGGCCTGTATCTCGTGGGCGACGCCAATCCGGCGCACCGCCTGATGTGGCTCGAACCCGATGCCTACACAGGCCGTGAGGTCCGCCCCGAGGAGTTCGACCTCGACTGGAGCCCTCCCACACTCACCGCGGTCCTGGCAGCGGCGGCGATCGCACAGATCTGGGGCGTGCTGCGGCTGGCCCGCGGTCTGGGGGTCACCCCCTCGCCGCACGTGGCCCGCCTGCTGTTCCTGCAGCCGGTCTGGTATACCGCCTACCTCGCGGTGTGCTCGTTCGATATCTGGTTCACCTCGGTCACGGCACGTCCCGCGACTCCGGACGAAGTGGCCTGGGGCGGCATGCCGGAGGGCCTGGTACATGACGCGTGGAGCATGCTCCCCGTTGTCGCGATCACCATGGCGGTCATGAGCGCCGCGATTGTTGCCATGGGCGTGGCGGCGCGCCGCGGCAGCGCGCGATTGCGGGTGCTTACGGCTATGGTGACCCCGTTCAACATGCTGGGGCTGACGATTCTCGCAACTGCGGGCCCCCTGGGGCCAATCGGGCCGTACCCGGAGGTGGCGGCCGAGATCCGGCCCCTCTGGCACGTCCCCTTGCTCACCGCGCTCGCCGGCGGCGCCATGGTCTCCTACCTGTACGTGATGAGGCGTTCCGCGACGAGCACGCAGAGCCTCTCGGCCCCGGTAGGCGGATCCCACTAATCCGGGCGTTCGAGCCCATCATTGGCAAAAAGACCTGAACAACGTCAGCCCATCCCCGGAAGGACGCCCCCCTGTCTGGTCCGGGAATCCTGGTCCGGTCTGAGAACCAACTCACAAAATTGATCATCACACCACGCATGAGGTCATTTCGACGAGCGAGCGCGTGGCTGGCCGCGTTCGTCATCGGCTTGCCCGCGCTGGGCTTGGTCGCGGTGATCGTGGCGTTGCGGGGGCGGTCGTGGGTGCTGTTCTCGGTGCTGTACCTGGTGCTGTTCGTGCTGGCCTACCTCGCAGGCCTGATCCTGCTCGCCCTGCTGCGCTTCCGGCCGGACTGGCTGCGCGCGCTGGTGGCGGCCGTGGCCGTGTACGCGATCGTGTCGGTCACGCCGTTGGTCGGCACGATGAGCCATTATCCGTACCACGTGATCAGGTGCGGCGGCCTGCCCGTCGTCGCCACCGGCTTCGCGGCCGCCATGAGCTACAACGTCCCCGGGGACGAGGACTACGCGGTGACGCCGTTCGACGGGACGTTCTTCTGCACGGAGAAGGAGGCCAAGGCCGCCGACTACCAGCACTATGACTTCTGACCCGGATCCTCGGGCCCGGCAACGTTCGGAGAAAATTGCGATGTTGTCCCGCAACCGGTGGGGCATCTGGCCTGAGTCTCAAGCGAATCGCCACGTCAGAGGAGGGCCGAGCGGCAGCGAGGACCGCTCGGGGCGGGCTCCAGCAGGCCAAGCCGGTAACAGGGCAACGGGAGGGTGAGCCCCGCCCCACCTACTCGTACCGGGCCGTGCTGTCCCGGACGATCAGTTCTGTGGCCAGTTCCACGCGCTTCGTCTCCGGCGCCTCTCCCCGCCCCATCGCCAGCACCGTACGCGTGGCCAGCGCCGCCATCTCCTGCAGCGGCTGGCGTACCGTCGTCAAGGGTGGCCAGGCCGACTTCGACAGAGGGAGGTCGTCGAAGCCCACCACGCTCAGGTCCTCCGGCACGCGAAGCCCCCGCTGGCGGGCGGCCTCGAACACGCCGAACGCCATCAGGTCGCTGCCCGCGAAGATGGCCGTCGGGGGCTGGTCCAGCGAGAGGAGCGCGTGGCCCTCGTCGTGGCCGGACTCCACCAGGAACGTGCCGCGCCGGATCAGCTCGGGCTCGATCGGCACCCCCGCCGTCTCCAGGGCCGCGCGGTAGCCGTCCACCCTGGCCTGGCTGCAGAGCATGTCGGTCGGGCCGCTGATCATGCCGATCCGGCGGTGGCCGAGCTCCAGCAGGTGGCGGGTGGCGGCCAGGCCGCCGTTCCAGTTGGTGGCACCCACCGAGACGACGCCCGGGGCGGGCTCGCCCTCCGGGTCCACCACCGCGAACGGCAGCGAGCGCGCGCTGAGCTGCGCCTGGATGCCGGTGGACAGGCGGGAGGCGACGATGACCACGCCGTCGGTCCTGCGGGCGGCCAGGCGTTCGAGCCAGTCGCGGCCCGGACCCGCATGGGTGTGCAGGACGGAGATGACCACGCTGGCCCCGGCCTCGTGGGCCGCGCCCTCCGCGCCACGCACGATCTCCATGGCCCACGGCGACTCGATCTCGGCGAACACCAGGTCGACCAGGCCCGCCGGGGTGTCGTCCTGGCTGATGCGCCGCTGGTAACCGTGCTCCTGCAGGAGTCGTTCGACTCGATGGCGGGTCGCCGGAGCGACCTCTGGACGTCCGTTGATGACCTTGGACACCGTCGGGATGGAGACTCCGGCCTCTTCCGCGATCAGTGCGATCGTCACCCGCCGCTTTCCTGACACGTTCGGGAGTTTAGCCGAAAGTTTCGGTTTGGGATCGCTCCCACTCGAGGTGTTGACGCTTTGCGCGCCACTTACCTACGATCCAGGCAGCGAAATTATCGGGGGAGTTGCGAAACTTTCTTCCGGCGAAGCTCACACCTGTGAACGAGCGCCGGGCCGCTTCTGAGGAAGGGACCCCGGAATGAAACGCAGTCTGGCGTTGATCGCGACCGCAGTGCTCTTAGCCGGCTGCGGCAGTGGCGGCGACAAGGGAGGCAGTTCGGCCCCTCAGCAGGGCGGCTCCCCGGCCAAGGTCACGCTCGAATGGTGGCACCTGTCGACCGCCGAGCCGCTCAAGTCGCTGTGGGCGCAGCGGGCCAAGGAGTACATGGCCAAGCATCCCAACGTCACCATCAAGGCCACGGTCCTGGAGAACGACGCGTACAAGGCCAAGCTCACCACGATCACGCAGTCGGGCAAGGCGCCCGACATCTTCGCGACCTGGGGTGGCGGCGTGCTCAAGCAGCAGATCGAGGCGGGGCTGGTCAAGGACATCTCCGCCGACGTCGCCGGCGTCCTGCCCACCTTCACGCCGGCGGCGCTGAGCGCGTACCAGTTCGACGGCAAGACGTACGGGCTGCCGACCGACATCGGCATGGTCGGCTTCTGGTACAACAAGAAACTTTTCGCCAAGGCGGGCATCACCCAGCCGCCCGCCACGTGGTCGGCGTATCTCGAGGACGTCAAGAAGCTCAAGGCGGCGGGCATCACGCCGATCGCGCTGGCCGGCAAGGAGAAGTGGCCCGGCCACTACTACTGGGCCTACCTCGCCATGCGCATCGCCGGCCTGGACGCGCTCAAGCAGGCGGCGACCGACCACGACTTCACCAAGCCCGACTTCATCGCCGCCGGACAGCAGGTCAAGGCGCTGGCGGACCTGCAGCCGTTCCAGAAGGGCTTCCTCGGTGCGGCGTACTCCACCCCCGACGGCCAGTCCGCCACGGTCTCGAACGGCAAGGCCGCCATGGAGCTGATGGGCCAGTGGGCGCCCGCCGTGCAGAAGGACAACGGCAAGGGACTCGGTGCCGACCTCGGCTTCTTCCCCTTCCCCGCGGTCGAGGGCGGCAAGGGCTCGATCAATGACGCGTTCGGCGGTGGCGGCGGCCTGGCCGTGGGCGCGGACGCCCCCGCGGAGGCCGTGGACTTCGTCAGGTTCATGACCGAGATGGGCAACCACTCCAAGGCCGTGGAGGCCGGCGGCGTGCTGCCGGTGCTCAAGGGCGAGGAGAGCGCGGTCAAGGACCCCAACCTCAAGCAGGTGGCGACCCTGCTCGCCTCGGCCGGCGGCTACCAGCTCTACCTGGACCAGGCCTACCCGCCCGCCGTCGGCCAGCAGGTCAACGACAGCGTGGCCGAGCTCATCGCCGGTACGAAGACGCCGGAGGAAGTGGGCAAGGCCATCACCGAAGTGGCCAAGAGCGAAGGATGACGACACTCATCACAGGGCCGGAGGCGATCAAGCTTCCGGCCCCCGCCCCTGCTGCCAGGGGGCGCGGCCGCTGGGTGACCATCGCCCTGTTCCTGCTGCCCGCCCTGGTCCTCTTCCTGCTCCTGGTCGTCGCGCCCATCCTGGTGGCGTTCTACGCCAGCGCGTTCAGGTGGAACGGGTTCGGCGGCCTGCCGACCAACTTCATCGGGCTGGACAACTTCACCCGGCTGTTCAAGACCGAGATCTTCGCCCAGGACCTGTGGCACCTGCTGGTCCTCGTGCTCTTCTCGGTCGTCGTCCAGCTGCCGTTCTCACTGGCCATCGCGATGCTGCTGAACCAGCGCATCCGGGGGCGGGCGCTCTACCGGGTGGTGTTCTTCGCGCCGTACGTGCTCTCCGAGGTCATCACCGGCGTGCTGTTCTCGCTGATCCTCTCGCCCGGGTCGGGCCTGGCGAACCACATCCTGTCGGTGTTCGGGATCGAGTCGGAGTGGCTGGCCGACCCCGCCACCGTGATGCCGTCCCTGTTCCTCGTCATGACGTGGAAATATTTCGGCTTCCACATGATGATCTATCTCGCCGGGCGGCAGAACATCCCGAACGAGCTGATCGAGGCGGCCCAGATCGACGGCGCCACGAGCTGGAAGACGTTCAGGCACATCACGCTGCCACTGCTCGGGCCGACGATCCGGATCAGCGTCTTCCTGTCCGTCATCTACACCATCCAGCTCTTCGACCTGGTCTGGATCCTCACCCAAGGCGGACCTTCGCACTCCTCCGAGACGATGGCCGTCACCATGATGGACTGGGGCTTCAAGCGCTCCCAGGTCGGCTACGCCAGCGCCATCAGCGTCGTGATGTTCCTGCTCAGCCTCGTCTTCGCGCTCGTCTACCAGCGTCTCGTGATGCGCCGCGACCTGGCGGGCGCGACCACCTCGATGGGAGGCCGCCGATGATGCGCCGCAAGAAGTCCACGCCGCGGCGGAACACCCTGCCGCTGCACGTGGTCGCGTGGATCGTCGGCGCGTTCGTCATCGTCCCGGTGATCTACGCGGTGATCGGCGGGTTCAAGCCCACGAACGAGCTCTCGCAGAACCCGCTCGGGCTGCCGAGAACGTGGATGACGGCCAACTACACCGACGTGCTCGGCTCGCACTCGTTCTGGCTGCAGCTGTGGAACAGCACGTTCATCGCGGTGCTGACGACCGTGCTGACCGTGGGGGTGTCGGCGCTGGCGGGGTTCGTCTTCGCCAGGTTCGCCTTCCGCGGCAGGGAGCTGTTCTTCACGTTGTTCACGGCCGGGCTGATGTTCCCGTTCGCGGTGGCCATCCTGCCGATCTTCGTGCTGCTGCGCTCGTTCGGCCTGCTGGGCAACCCGTTCGGCGTGATCCTCACGCAGGCGGCCTTCGGCCTGCCACTGACGATCATCATTCTGCGCGGCTTCTTCCGCAGCATCCCGGGCGAGGTCGAGGAGGCGGCCATCATCGACGGATGCAGCCCGTTCGGGTTCTTCTGGCGGATCCTGCTGCCGATGGCCAGGCCCGCCATCGCCACCGTCTCGGTCCTCGCGCTCGTGGGCAGCTGGAACCAGTTCATGCTGCCGCTCGTGGTCTTCAACGAGGAGTCGAGCTGGACACTGCCGCTGGGCATCCAGCAGTTCCAGGGCCAGTACGCCTCCGACACGGCCCGCATCCTGGCCTACCTCGTCCTGGCCATGCTGCCCGCACTCGGGTTCTACGCCGTCGCCGAACGTCACCTGGTCGGTGGCCTCACCGCGGGTGCGACGAAGGGATGACCGCGCCTGTGACGTGATACCCCGCACACTGTCGCTTCCAGCTCTTGCGCTAGGTATGCTTCGCCTGCCCTAATTTAGGTAAGGCTTAGCTCAGCAAATCATCAGCTACCGGGAGTGACGGTGTTCGCCAGTTACCTCATCGGACTGCGCGAAGGTCTCGAGGCGACACTCGTCGTCTCGGTCCTGGTCGCATTCCTCGTCAAAAGCGACCGGAAGGACAAGCTCCCGCAGGTCTGGACGGGAGTGGGTGCGGCCGTCGCGCTGTCCGTGGGGTTCGGGGCGCTGCTGACGTTCACCGCCGCGAACCTCGGACACACCGGACAGGAGCTGTTCGACGCCATCACCTCGCTGCTCGCCGTCGTGTTCGTCACCTGGATGATCTTCTGGATGCGGCGGGCGGCCCGCGCGCTCTCCGGTGAGCTGCGCGGCAAGCTCTCCGAGGCGCTGGAGATGGGCTCGTTCGCGGTCATCGTGATGGCCTTCCTCGCCGTCGCCCGCGAGGGGCTGGAGACGGCCATCCTCTTCTTCGCCTCCGTGCAGGGCGCCACCGCCTCGCCGGACCCGCTGAAGGGCATCAGCCTGGGGCTGCTCACCTCCGTACTCCTCGGCTGGGGTCTCTACCGCAGCGCCGTGAAGATCAACCTCACCAGGTTCTTCACCTGGACGGGGCTGCTGCTGATCCTGGTGGCCGCGGGCATCTTCAAGTACGGGGTGCACGACCTCCAGGAGGCGAACCTCCTGCCGGGCCTGAGCACGTACGCCTTCGACATCAGCTCCGTCCTGCCCCCCACGTCCTGGTACGGCGCGCTGCTGTCAGGCATGCTGAACATCACGCCGCAGCCCAGCGTCGCCGAGGTCATCGCCTGGGTCTGCTACCTCGTGCCGACACTCTTCTTCTTCCTGCGCGACTCGCGAGTGAAGACCACGCCGACGCCCGCCTCCTCCGCGGCCTGAACAGGAGCATCATGCGTACCGCAATCCGCCTGTCCTTCGGCGCGCTCGCCCTCACGACAATGACCGCCTGCGGGTCCGGAGGGAGCGGCGCCGCCGCCCCCTCCGGATCGGCCGCGCCCGGGAAGGTCACCGTGGCGGCGTCCGACACCGAGTGCAAGGTCGCCGCCTCCGAGGTGAGCGCGGGCACCACGACGTTCGCGATCACGAACGGCGGCAGCAAGGTGACCGAGTTCTACGTGTACGCCCCCGGCGACCGGGTCATGGCCGAGCTCGAGAACATCGTGCCCGGACTGACCAGGGAGCTCATCGCCGAGCTGCCGGCGGGCGCGTACGAGACGGTGTGCAAGCCCGGCATGATCGGCAAGGGCATCCGCAACGCGCTCAAAGTGACCGGCGAGCACAAGGCGCTCAACGCGGACGCCAAGCTCGCCGAGGCCGTCGCCGGCTACAAGCGGTACATCAAGTCGCAGAGCGACACGCTGCTGGTCAAGACGCAGGAGTTCGTGGACGCGGTCAAGGCGGAGAAGGTCGACAAGGCCAAGGAGCTGTACCCGGTCGCGCGGACGTACTGGGAGCGCATCGAGCCGGTGGCGGAGATCTTCGGCGACCTCGACCCGGCCATCGACGCCCGCGAGGCGGACCTGGCCGGCGGCGAGGAGTGGACCGGCTTCCACAAGATCGAGAAGGATCTGTGGATCAAGAAGGACGTCAGCAAGGACGGCCCGATCGCCGACAAGCTGATCGCCGACGTCAAGACGATCGTGGACAAGGCGAACGCCGCCCAGCTGACCCCCCTGAACCTCGCCAACGGCGCCAAGGGGCTGCTCGACGAGGTGGCCACCGGGAAGATCACCGGCGAGGAGGACATCTGGTCGCACACCGACCTGTGGGACTTCGACGCCAACCTCGAGGGCTCCAAGGCGGCGGTGCAGGCGCTCCGGCCGGTGCTGGAGGAGCGGGCTCCCGACCTGGTCGAGACGCTGGACCAGAAGTTCGCCGCGGCCGAGGCGGCGCTCGACGCGCACCAGAAGGGCGACGGCTGGAAGCTGCACAACGAGCTGTCCAAGGCCGAGCTGAAGACCCTGTCGGACGCGATCAACGCGCTGGCCGAGCCGATCAGCAAGATCGCTCCGGCCATCGCGAAGTAGGGGGTGGCGGCGATGAGCTCTTCACGTGGCGCGCGGATGAGCCGTAGGGGGCTGTTCGGGCTGGGCGCGGCGGGCGCCGCGGTGGTCGGGGCCGGGGTCGTGGGTGCGAACACGCTGCTCGACGAGGCCCCGGTCGCGCACGCCGCCTCGATCTCCGACCCCTTCCCCTTCTACGGCGAGCACCAGGCGGGCATCGTCACGCCCGCGCAGGACCGGCTGCACTTCGTGGCGTTCGACGTCATCACGAAGAACCGGGCCGAACTGGTCGAACTGCTGCAGGAGTGGACGGCCGCCGCGGCGCGGCTGACGCAGGGCAAGGAGGCGGGGTCGTTCGGGGCGGTGGGCGGCGCGCCCGAGGCCGCGCCGGACGACACGGGCGAGGCGCTCGGGCTGCCGGCCTCCGGGCTGACGCTGACGATCGGGTTCGGGGCGTCGCTGTTCGACGAGCGGTTCGGGCTGGCGGGCAAGCGTCCCGCGGCCCTCGCCGACCTGCCGAAGTTCCCGGGAGAGCAGCTCATTCCCGAAATTTCCGGCGGGGACATCTGCGTGCAGGCCTGCGCCCACGACCCCCAGGTCGCCGTGCACGCCATCCGCAACCTGGCCAGGATCGGCTTCGGCAAGGTGTCCGTACGCTGGTCGCAGCTCGGTTTCGGCCGTACGTCGTCCACGTCCCGGGCCCAGGCGACCCCCCGGAACCTGATGGGCTTCAAGGACGGCACCAACAACCTCAAGCTCGAGGACGCCGACCTGCTCCGCGACCAGCTGTGGGCCTCCGCGCAGGACGGCAGCGCCTGGATGGCGGGCGGCACGTACATGGTGACCAGGAAGATCCGCATGGCGATCGAGACCTGGGACCGCACGTCGCTCGCCGAGCAGGAGCAGATCTTCGGACGGAACAAGGGCGAGGGCGCCCCGCTGGGCAAGCAGGCGGAGTTCGACGCGGTGGACTTCGCGGCCAAGGGCGCGGACGGGCAACCGCACATCAAGGCCAACGCCCACGTGCGGCTGGCGCACCCGACCTCCAACGGCAACGCGCACCTGCTCCGCCGCGGCTACAACTTCGTGGACGGCTCGGACGGGCTCGGCCGCCTGGACGCCGGGCTCTTCTTCATCGCCTACCAGCGGGATCCACGCAAGCAGTTCGTGCCCGTCCAGATGAACCTGGCCAAGAACGACTCGCTCAACGAGTACATCAAGCATGTATCGAGCGGCTTGTTCGCCTGCCCGCCCGGAGTCCGCGACGCGGGAGACTACTGGGGCCGCTCACTCTTCGAGTAGGTCACGCCACTGCACCCACCCGTTGCCTGGTTACCGGCTGGGCCTGCCGGCCCCCGCCCCGAGCGGTCCTCGCCACCGCTCGGGCGCCTTCCGGCGCGCAAGGTCTTCGCCAAGGGGCGCTTCGCGCACGGGAGCTCAGGCGCCGCCTGCGCATGCAGTTTGACCGCCTCACCTTCGCGGGGCACGGGAATCCGGCATGAGCCTGGAGGAGATCGCCGGGCGGTTGGGGGTCTCGCCGGGTCGAATCTCGCAAACGAGGAAGGGACCAGCCGCTCACGCGCCGGAAGGGCCTGCCTCACCAGCCCCGCGCGTGCTGGTGCAGCGGGCATTGCCGACCGAGCCTGCGGTACGGGGCTCCAAGTCCCTGTTCCTGGCGGAGGGGAACGGCAAGGGCCCAAGGCCGATCGCCGGATGCTCTACGTCGGCCCGGAGCCGGCCGGCGAGTGGATCGTCCAAGTGCTCCGCGCCGGCTACTCGACCGAGGACACACCCGTCCACGTTCTCGAGCCGATTTGCGCTGCCGACCGGCACATCTTCCCCATCGGCCAGGTCTCGGGTTCCGACGAATTCTGACCAGCCGCTGAGGCGTGCCGGCGGACCAGCGGGGCACGCAGCGCAGCCCGCTGCCCGGCGTGCTCTTCGAACGGAGCTGTTCGATGGCAGTGCGTTCGCGGGTTCCGGCGGCACACGGCGGGCGACGGGGGAATGGAACGGTGACATCACCCCCAAGTGACGACTTACTGTGCCATGGTTGCTACATCCAGTGGCATCGAGCGGAAGCGGGGACAGTCCAGTGCCCTTCGATGACATCGACAGGATGCGCAAGCGCCAGCGGGATTATGAGCACCAGCAGATGGTCCGGAGGACAACCGAAAGGTCTGATAGGGGTCACACGCCCACTGCATGGGAGGACATGGGCCCATTTGGGGTCATCGTCTCCATCATCGGCATCATCGCTCTCTTGGTCATCATGGCCAGCCATCGGTAAGCGCCGGCCACCATAGGTTCTCGTTGTCCACGACCCGTTCGGCGACCGGCGCGGCCAGCGCCCTGTTGCCTGATCCGGTGGGCGGGGGATCCTGGATGAATGCCGATAAAACGATCCATCCCCGCCTTACCCACCTCGCCGCTGCTGGAGCGCATCCGGGAGGGCGTCATCGGCGACGACGAGGTGTTGCAGGGCCCGTACGGGCTGCGCCGCATCATCTACGCCGACTACACCGCCTCCGGCAGGTCGCTCGGCTTCATCGAGGACTTCATCCGCGGCCACGTCCTGCCGCGCTACGCCAACACGCACACCGAGAGCTCCGGGACCGGGCTGCAGACCAGCCGATTACGAGAGGAGGCCCGGCGCGCCGTTCACGACGCCGTCGGCGGGGGCCCGGACGATGTGGTGATCTTCTGTGGTTCGGGCGCGACCTCGGCGATCAACAAGCTCGTCGGCATCCTGGAGCTGCGTGTCCCCGGCCGGTACGCGCCGGTGCTCCCCGAGGAGGAACGGCCGGTGGTGTTCGTCGGTCCCTACGAGCACCACTCCAACGAGCTGCCCTGGCGCGAGTCCATCGCCGACACCGTCGCCATCGGCGAGGACCGCTACGGCCAGATCGACTGCGACGACCTGCGTGCCCAGCTGGCCCGCCACGCCGACCGGCCGCTGCTGATCGGCAGCTTCTCGGCCGCTTCGAACGTGACCGGCATCCTGTCCGACACCGACCGCATCGCGGCGCTGCTCCACGAGCACGGCGCGCTGTCGTTCTGGGACTACGCGGCGGCCGGGCCGTACGTGCCGATCCGGATGGCCGCCCGCGCGCCCGGGGCGAACGACCACAAGGATGCGATCTTCCTGTCGCCGCACAAGTTCGTCGGCGGGCCGCAGACGCCCGGTGTCCTGGTGGTGAAGCGCGAACTGGTCCGCAACCGGGTGCCCACCGCGCCGGGCGGCGGCACCGTGCTGTTCGTGGATCCCACCGGGCACCGTTACCTCGACGACGTGATCGCCCGTGAGGAGGGCGGCACACCGGCCATCGTGGAGTCGATCCGCGCCGGGCTGGTCTTCCGGCTCAAGCAGGCCATCGGCACCGACCTCATCCAGGCCCGTGAGGAACGCTTCTGGCAGCGGGCTTTGCGGCGGTGGGAGAGCAATCCGAACATCGAGATCCTCGGCGACCGGCACTCTCGCCGGCTGTCGATCGTGTCGGTCCGCATCCGGTCCGGAGAGCTGTTCCTGCACCACAACTACGTGGTGGCGGTGCTGAACGACCTGTTCGGCATCCAGGCGCGCGGCGGCTGCTCCTGCGCCGGCCCCTACGGTCACCGCCTGCTGGCCATCGACGCCGCGCACTCGCGGGCCTTCGAGGAGGAGATCGGGCATGGCTGCCAGGGCATCAAACCGGGCTGGGTACGCATCAACTTCAACTACTTCATCTCCGACGCCGTCTGCGACTACCTCATCGAAGCCGTCGAACTGGTCGCCCTGCACGGCAACCGGCTGTTGCCCGATTACCGCTTCGACCCCCGCACCGGGCTGTGGCGGCACCACCGCGGCTCCGCCGAGCCACCCCTGCACCTGTCCGACCTGCGCTTCGACGACCTCGGCGCGGAGCCCGTCGCCCACGTCCGCGCCGGCGAGGACGCCCTGCCCGGCTACCTGGAGGAGGCCCGGACCATCCTGGCGGCCCGCTCCGACGAGATCGACCTGCGCCCGCCCGACCTGCCGGACGACTTCGAGCGGCTGCGCTGGTTTCCGCTGCCGGCCGACTGCCTGATCGCGAGCTGACCCGTACGCGTGCCGCTGGTCAGAGACGCCTGCTGATGAGGGAGGCCTATTGGGCGGCGTCGTCGCCTGTGCTCTCGCTGGGGCGCGGCTCGATGCGCTCGATCATCTGCCCGCTCCACGCCCGGAACTCCGCAGCCTGCTGGGGCGTGAGCGAGTCGAAGAAGTAGCGGCGGATGTTGCCGGCGTGCACGAGGATGGCGCTCTGCACAGCGCGGCGCCCCTGGTCGGTCAGCCCGATCCCCGCGCGGCGGCCGTCGGCCCCGTACGGGGTCCGCTCCACGAAGCCGCGGTTCTCCATGCGCGTCAGCTGGTGGGAGACGCGGCTCTTCGCCCAGTCGAGCGATTCGGAGAGCTCGCCGACGCGCATTTCGCGGCCGGGCGCCTGCCAGAGCGTCACCAGCACGCTGAACTCGGCCTTCGAGATGCCGCAGTCGCGCTGCAGGCCACGCTCGAGCTCCCGGACGAGCAGGCGCTGCGCACGCATCCAGCTGTCCCAGAGCTCCCACTCCTCGGGCTCCAGCGTACGGGTCTCCGCCATGGCGGAAATCATATCGGTCAGGTGAGTTGTCGCGTCAACTCTCTTGTGTTTAGAGTTGACGCGACAACTCACCCCCGAAGGGACACCATGGCACTCCGCATCGGCATCATCCTCGGAAGCACGCGCCCCGGCCGCCGGGGCGAGCAGATCGCCTCCTGGGTGCTCGACACCGCGCGCGCCCACGGCGGCGCCGACTACGAGCTGATCGATCTCGCCGACCACGGCCTCGACAACCTCGACGAGGGCGGGAATCCGACGCACCAGCAGTACGAGCACCCGCACACCCGCGACTGGTCGGCGCTGATCGACGGCTTCGACGGCTTCGTGTTCCTCACCCCGGAGTACAACCACTCCTTTCCCGGCGCGCTCAAGAACGCGCTGGACTACGTCTACCGCGAGTGGAACGACAAGGCCGCCGGCATCGTCAGCTACGGCGGATGGGCCGCGGGCGTCCGGGCCGCCGAGGCGCTGCGCCTGGTGCTCGCCGAGCTCCAGGTGGCAACGGTCCGCGCACAGCCCGCCGTCCCGCTGATCCCCGCGTTCTCGACCGGCGCCTTCGCCCCGGCGGAGGGCCTCGACGCCGCGGTCCGCGGCATGCTCGACCAGGTCATCGCCTGGTCCGGCGCGCTGCGCGGCGTGCGCGAGGCCAAGTCGAAGGCGCCCGCGATCACCGGCTGAACCAGCGGCTTCACTCTTGGTCCCCTATGCGCTCTCGGCCGGTCGGCTCAGCCGCGGTCCGCCCTCGGCCGGTCGGCTCAGCCGCGGTCCTCCCTCGGCCGGCCCGGCGTCACGGGGTGAGCTCGTAGCCGGCCTCCTCGACCGCCGCGCGCACCTCCGCGACATCGAGGTCCCGGTCGCTGGTGACGGTGACCGTGCCGCCCTCCACGTCCACTGCCACGGCGCCGACACCGGGGATGCGCTCGATCTCCTCGGTGACGAAGGCCGCGCAGTGGCCGCAGGCCATGCCGCTCACGCCGTAGGTGGTCTCGGTCATGCCGGCACCTTTGCGCCGGAGGTGGTGTCTCCAGGGACGGTGCGGGTGAGGATGTGGGCCTGCCGCATCCGCCCATCGGGGGCGAAGCGGCCGAAGAAGCACACCTCCATGGCCAGATCCCGGTTGCGGGTGTGCACGTACAGGGTGTATCGGGCGGCCAGCTGATCGCCGTCGGCCACCGCCTCGTGGACGTCCATGCGGCCCTCCGGCCGGGTCTTGCGCAGCGGGCGGGTGTGCGCGATGAGCTTGTCGCGGTCCATGCGGTTGCCGTCGGCCACCTGGACGATGTCCGGCGTGTGGTAGCGATCGACGATCAGGGCCGGATCGTCGTCGCTGTGCAGCAGTTCCTTGGTGAACGAGGTGAAGAAGTCGGCGATGAACCGCTTCGGGTCGTCGTCATGAAAGGGGTTCACAGTGGGTCCTATCGTGCGAGAGCGGTAATATCTCTTACACGCCGTAAGATATGAGGCGCCCGCTAACTTTGGCAAGGTGTAAGAGATGACTCCGCCCCCGACTCGCAACCTTCGCGCCGACGCGCTGCGCAGCAGGGCCGCCATCCTGGATGCGGCGCTCCAGGTCCTCGAAGCCCGGCCCGACGCCAGCCTCGACGCCGTCGCCGCTGCCGCCGAGGTGACGCGCCAGACCGTCTACGCCCACTTCCGCTCACGCGATCAGCTCCTGACGGCCGTCGTCGACCGGCTCACCGAAGAAACTGCCGCCGCGATGAACGCCACGGACCCTGACACGGGCTCGGCCGCCGAAGCGCTGCTGCGTGTGCTCGATGCCGGTGAGCGCACGGTCGGGCGCTATCCCGTACTGGCACGACTGGCCGGATCGCTGCCCACCGGCACGCGAGCCGACCGCGAGCGCCACGAGCCGATCAGCGAGCTGCTGGCACGGGTGATCCGGCGCGGGCAGCAGGCCGGCGAGTTCGACGACCGGCTCCCGCCCGGCTGGCTGGCCACGGTCACCGTCAAGCTCGCCCACGCCGCGAGCGAGGAGACCCGCTCCGGACGCATGACTCAGGAGGAATCGAGGCGGGCGCTGCACACCACGCTGCTGCTCGCCCTCGGCGGGACGGCACGACCATGAACGCAAGGGAATGGTGACGACCGAGGCATAGGAAGGATGATTGTGTGTCCCAGCTGCACCAACGACTGACCGCCCTTCTCCCCGAAGCCGGCTACCGCAGTGACGAACCGGTCATGGTCGGGATACAGCAGCGCGGCGCGCCGCCCGTCCTCCTGGCCCAAGGGATGACCTCCGCCAGTGAGCCGGTGACCGCCACGACGCTCGCGTACGCGGCGTCGCTGTCGAAGCAGATGACCGCGGCCTGCGCGGCGCTGCTCGCCCGACGTGGCACGCTGGACATGGAGTCGCCCCTGTCGCACTGGCTGCCCCGGTTACCGGCGTGGGCCGGCGCCATCCGGCTCCGGCACCTCGTCCATCACACAGCAGCCTTGCCTGCCGACTCCAAGGTCGACGCCATCCTCGCCGGCGACGCCGACCGGACGACCTCAGGCATCATCCAGGCACTCACCTGCTTCCCGGCTCTGGAACGCCGGCCGGGCACCGCACACGTCTATTCCAACGCCGGATACGTCTGCCTGGCCGCCGTGGTGGAGCGCGCCGCGGACATGTCGCTGCCAGATTTCGCCCAGCGCCACCTCTTTGTCCCACTCGGGATGGCAGACACCCGCTACTGGGACGGACCTGACCCTACGCCGCCGGGCGCCGCGCCGCTCGCCCGTCTCCGTCCAGCTCCACTGTCCCTGGGTGACGGAGGGGTATGGACGACTCTCAGCGATCTGCTGCGCTGGAGCCAGGCACTCAACGCCGACGAACTCGGCATCTCGGAGCTCATGCAGACCCCAGGACGCCTCGATGACGGAACGCCGATCGACTACGCCTGGGGCGTCGGCGTCCGATCACACGCCGGGCACCGCGTCTATCGACACGGAGGAGGCTGGGTCGGCCTGCGCGCCCTGCACGCCCGAGTACCCGACCTCGACCTGAGCGTGGCTCTCATGGCGATCAACGACCACACCGAACGCCGAGTCCCGCTCGACAGCCTTCTCGATGAGGTGACCAGACCGGCCGACCCGCTGAAGTACGAGCAGCCGTAGTTCCATCACACGACGGTCGGCGGGACTTCGCGGACGAGCCAGGCCAGCCCTGCGACGAGGTGGACGCGCCACCAGTATGTTCGTACGAAACGCCTCCGCCTACGGCGCGCAAGAGGCTCCCGCCCCTGAACCCAGCCGTCACCTGCGTGTAGCGATGACGATTGGGATCCGGTGGATGAGCTTCAGCACCAAGCGGCGGTCGAGCGCTGGTCAGAAAGCGTGACGGAGGGTGTAGTCGGCCGTGGCGTAGTCGCCGCCCTGTAGCGGGTCATCGGCGAAGTAACGTGCCGCTCCAGGGATCCGGTCCGCGTAGGCCTCGGCGTCATCGCGGGGATGGTAGCCGAGCCGGTCGTCCAGCTCCCAGAACCGGCGGGTATTGGCCGAGACCGCGTACGCGGCGGTGAACGTGATATCAGGCTGGGTCAACGCGGCCCAGACGAAACCGGCACAGTCGTCCGGGCTCAGCCAGGTGGCCAGGTGCCGCGGCTCGCTCGGCTCCGGCTCCAGGCTGCCGATGCGCAGGCACACCACCTGCAGCCCGAACTTGTCCGCATACAGCCGGCCCAGGGCCTCCACGGCGACCTTGCTCACGCCGTACAGCCCGTCGGGACGGGGCGGCAGCTCGGCCGAGACCGGCTGCGCGGCCGGGTAGCAGCCGGTCAGCCGATTGCTGCTGGCCAGCACCACGCGCTTGACTCCCGTGCGCCGTGCGGCCTCCAGCACGTGGTGGGCGCCCAGGACGTTGGCGTCCAGGAGGAGGGCGAGCGGCGCCTCGTCCGGAACGCCGGACAGGTGCACGACCGCGTCGGCCCCGTCGATGACGGCCGCCACGTCCTCGATGCTCGCCAACTCGGCTTGGCGGACCTCCTCGTCGGCTCCCGCGGCGACCAGCGGTGCGCGATCAACCGAGATCAGCCGGCGCAGCCGACGCCGCAACGGCTCCCGCAGGACGGACCCCACCCGCCCGGCCGCACCGGTCAGGACCACCGTCTCCACTGTCATGGGCCGGAGTATGCCAGCGACCACTGACACTTCTGATGCCGCAAGGTGCGATCGCGGCGATCACTGTGGCCGAGTTGCTCGTCGGTGTCGAGCTGGCCGATGCGGCCCGGCGGCCCAATCGACAGGCCTTCGTGGATGAGGTTCTTGCGTTGATCCCCGTTGAGGAGTACACGACGGACGTCGCCAGGGTTCATGCCCGCCTCATGGCGCATGTCCGACGAGAGGGCAAGTCGCGGGGTGCGTACGATCTTCTGATCGCAGCGACGGCCGCGGCCACCGCCAGGACCGTGATCACGATGGACGCGTCGGCAGCGTTCGACGATCTCCCCGGCGTGCGCGCTCAGGTGGTTCCTCGCTGAATGCCGCCGGCAACCCCGACGGCAACGCTCGGCACCACGGTCGCATACGAGGCGCCGGTGGCGGTCTCCTACCTTTCCGTCACGTAACCGGACACCCATGCGTCTTCGTCGACTTCATATTCGGCGTACCAGAAGCAATCAGGCTCATCTCGAAATCCAGGAAGGTTTCGAGCCGTGCTGATGCGTTGTTTGACGCGATCCGGCGTGGAGTACACGCCCAAGAGTTTGACGTCGTCCCCGTCGTCCTCTCGAGCAGAGAAGTCGCCATTATCGAAGTGCGGGACGGCGCTTCTTTCGTCATGATCGGTCAACGGCAGCCAATCCCCGATGCCCGCTCCTTCGGCTACGTGGCTGAGCACTGTTGCAATCAGCCACCATTGCGAACCGGCCTACGGTGGAGGGATTCACGACGCCGACCCTGCCGCTGCGCACCCCGAGCGGGCGCGATTGGCGCAACGGTCGAGCAGCACCGGCGGTCGCCAGGCCGTCAGGTGCGGTGGGCGGCGAGGGCGGCGGTGGTGCCGTCGATGAGCGCCTGGAGGCCGTGTTCGAAGGCATCGTCGCCGGTCGTCCTGGCGCCGTCGCGGATCGCCGCGAGCAGGGGTGCGTCGGTGTCGCCGTCCAGGAGGTCGGTCAGCGCCGCCAGCGGGTCCGAAGGCTGGTCGGCCTGCCTGCCCGGCCGCCGGGCCTGCTCCTGGAGGACGAATCCAGTGACGTACTGGGAGACGGCGGTGATGGTACGCAGTGCCAGCACGGGGGTGAAGCCGCGCTCCACCATGGCGGCCAGTTCGTCGTTGAACGTCCTGACCGTGGCGGGGCCGAGCCAGGTGGCGTCGGCGACGATGCGGGCGCCGTCGCGGTGGGCGAGCAGCGACTGCCGGAAGGCGCGGGCACGGCGGGCCAGCCAGTCCTGCCAGGCCTCGCCGTGGTGCGGCGGGCCCATGCCGGCGGCCAGGATCACCGCGTCCGCCATGCCGTCCAGGAGCTCCTGCTTGCTGCGGATGTGCCAGTACAGCGCCGGTGACTGGACGCCGAGCTCGGCGGCCAGCCGGCGCACCGTGAGCCCCTCAAGCCCGACCTCGTCCAGGAGCCGTAGCGCCGTCTCGATCAACGTCTGCCTGGTCAGGCCAGGCCGGGTGGCCGCGCACATCGGCTGACACTTTAGCAGCGCTAAGTCATCCTTAGCAGTGCTGAAGGACGGTGGCGAGGTCATCGCACAGGCATGGCCGCGAGCGCCCGCGGGCAGGCCGGGCAAGGCAATGGCGATCGCCTTCCGTCGGCCTGCCGGGCTGGCAGGCATGGGCGGCCGGCGTGTTCTGCGCCCTCGTCCCGCGCCACCGCAGGCTGGTGTCGTGTCGTGCCGGATCGACGACCTCGAGGCCGTGGATCGGCTGGGCGTCCGCCTCGACGACCTCGAGGCCGTGGATCGGCTGGGCGTCCGCCTCGACGCCTACTCCCGGATCAGCTCACTCACCTTGCTGCTCGGCGGCGACCGCAGCACGCCGTGGCAGGACAGTCGCCCGCATCATAGAGACGTTCGCCGAAACGCTCCTGTGAGGAGCGGGGCTGTGCCTTACTCGCGGTCTACGAGTGACGGAAGTGTCGCCAGGGTCTGGTAGGACAGGACGCGTCAACCCCCCGACACGAGGATCATCCGTGACCGACGACGACTACCCGAGCCACTGGGACCGCTACCACAGGACCTACGCCGGCCTGCCCACAGCCATGGTCCCCTGGGACGAGGAGAACGGACCGCAACCCGACGCCGGGTCCGTGGCGTGGCGGCTCAGCGCCTACGGCCCTGACGGCGAAGCCATCGGGGAACACCTCGACTGGCTCTTC
This sequence comes from Nonomuraea sp. NPDC050786, assembly GCF_040654115.1. Classification (NCBI taxonomy): domain Bacteria; kingdom Bacillati; phylum Actinomycetota; class Actinomycetes; order Streptosporangiales; family Streptosporangiaceae; genus Nonomuraea; species Nonomuraea sp. NPDC050786. Next base: position 13,700 of record NZ_JBFAHJ010000021.1, on the reverse strand, counting down.
GAGCACGTCGACACCGCGAAGGTCACGGCCGTCGTTATCGGCCTGTGGGAAGACTGCGACACCCAGAGCAGTGCGCCCGTCGTCCGCCGGCTGGCCGAGGAGGCCGGGCGGCTGCCCGAGTTGCGCTCGCTCTTCTTCGGCGCGATCTCGCCGGAGGAGTGCGAGATCTCCTGGATCCAGCAGTCCGACATCACGCCGCTGCTGGAGGCGTACCCGAAGCTGGAGCGGCTGGAGGTGCGCGGCGGCTCCGAGCTGCGGCTCTCCCCCGTCCGGCACGAGTCGCTGAAGGTGCTGCGGTTCGAGAGCGGAGGGCTGCCGGGAGAGGTGGTCCGCGCCGTCGCCGCGAGCGACCTGCCCGCGCTGGAGCATCTGGAGCTCTGGCTGGGCGTCCCCGAGTACGGCGGCGACAGCGGCGTCTCCGACGTCGGCCCCATCCTCCGGGGCGAGCGGCTGCCCGCGCTGCGACACCTGGGGCTGCAGGACAGCGAGATCCAGGACGACCTCGCCGCCGCCGTGGCCACCGCGCCGATCGTGGCCAGGCTCGAGACGCTGAGCCTGTCGATGGGCGCGCTCAGCGACGCCGGGGCGGAGGCGCTGCTCAGCGGCCAGCCGCTGACCCACCTGCGCGCGCTCGACCTGCACCACCACTACCTGTCCGAGGCGATGGTGCAGCGGGTGATCCAGGCCCTGCCCGGGGTGCGGGTCGATGTGTCGGAGCAGGAGAAGGCTGACGTCGACGAGGACGGCGGCGAGGCGTGGCGTTACGTGGCGGTGGATGAGTGATGCGGGAGTTCGACGAGCAGCCCAGCCAATATGAGCGCTATGACCAGCGCTACGCCGGCCTGCCGGTGGCCGAGGTGCCGTGGCAGGAGGACGGGGAGCCGCCCGAGGCCGGATCCGCGGCCTGGCGCCTCAACGCCAGCACCTTCGACGACGACCTCCCCGACGAGATCGCCGAGTGCTTCGACTGGTTCTTCGAGCACGTCGACACCGCGAAGGTCACGGCCATCGTGATCGGCGGGTGGGAGGACTCCTACGAGGACGACAGCAGCCCCATCGTCCAGCGCCTGGCCGACGAGGCCGGCAGGCTGCCCGAGCTGCGCTCGCTCTTCCTGGGCGCGATGTCGCCGGAGGACTGCGAGATCTCCTGGATCCAGCAGTCGGACATCGCGCCGCTGCTGGAGGCGTACCCGAAGCTGGAGCGGCTGGAGGTGCGCGGCGGCTCCGAGCTGCGGCTCTCCCCCGTCCGGCACGAGTCGCTGAAGGTGCTGCGGTTCGAGACGGGAGGGCTGCCGGGAGAGGCGGTCCGTGGGGTCGGCGCGTGCGAGCTGCCCGCGCTGGAGCACCTCGACCTGTGGTTCGGGGTCGGCACGTACGGCGGTGACGCCACGGTCGGCGACGTCGCCGGGATCCTGGGCGGCGCGCGGTTGCCCCGGCTGCGCCATCTGGGCCTGCAGAACAGCGAGATCCAGGACGACCTCGCCGCCGCCGTGGCGTCCGCGCCCATCGTGGCCGGGCTCGAGACGCTGAGCCTGTCGATGGGCGGCATCACCGACGCCGGGGTGGAGGCGCTGCTCAGCGGCCAGCCGCTCACCCACCTGCGACGCCTGGACCTCTCCTATCACGGCATCAGCGCCGCGATGAGGGCCCGCCTCACCGCGGCGCTGCCCGGCGTCGACATCGACCTGTCCAGCCCGGACGAGACGTATGTGGCCGTAAGTGAGTGATGTGCGGTTCGCCGTGGTGGGGACGCCTGGGGATCGGCGGGTGACGATGTTCCGCGACGCCGCGGTCGCCGCCGGGCTGGCCGAGCCACATGTGATCTCGTGGCGGGACGTGCTGGCCGGGCGGGAGATCGGCGCGCCCGAGGGCGCGCTGCTGCGCGTGGACTCGCCGGGCGAGGACGGCGATGTCGACGCGCAGCTGCGCGGGCCGGGTGATCCCGCGCGCGTCGGCGGCGGGGCGGCCTGGTACGCAGCGTTCACGGCGGGGCTTTCGCGGGTGGCCGCCATTCCGGGGGTGCGGCTGCTGGGTGACGTCGGGGAGATCTCGGTGATGTTCGACAAGCGGCGCTGCCACGCCGTGCTGGCCGGGGCGGGGGTGCCGGTGCCGCCCGCGTTCGAGGCCACCTCGTACGACGGGCTGCGGGCGGAGATGGCGCGCCGGGGCTGGTCCCGGGTGTTCGTCAAGCCCGCGCACGGCTCGTCGGCGTCCGGCGTGATCGCCTTCCAGGCGCACGGCGATCGGGTGCAGGCCGTCACGTCGGCGGCCTGGGTCGAGGGTGTGCTCTGCAACTCGCTGCGGGTGCGTACGTACACCTCCTCCGGCGAGGTGCGGCGGATCGTGGACTTCCTCGCCCCTGACGGGCTCCACGTCGAGCAGTGGTTTCCCAAGGCGTCCACCGGTGGGAGGCCGTTCGACCTGCGGGTGGTGACGGTGGCCGGGGTTCCGACCCACGCGGTGCTGCGGGCCGGCCGCAGCCCGATGACGAACCTGCATCTCGGCGGGTCGCGGGGCGATCTGGACGTGGTGCGGTCACGGCCGGGCCTGTGGGAGCAGGTGCTGGAGGCCTGCTCTCGGGCGGCGGCCTGCTTCCCCGGGAGCCTCAGTACGGGCGTGGACATCATGGTCGGGGCGGATTGGCGGTCGGTGGCGGTGGCCGAGGTGAACGCGTTCGGGGATCTGCTGCCCGGGTTGGGGGATCTGACGGGGAACGGGCGGGACACGTATGCCGAGCAGGTGCGGGCGGTCCTGGCGGGGGCGCGGTGAACGCGGGCGCGGCGAGCCCGGGCGACATGAACGAGATCGTGGGCAGCCACGACATCCTCCTCGTCACGCTCGACACGCTCCGCTACGACGTCGCGGTCGCGCTGGAGGAGGCAGGGGCGCTGCCGAACCTCCTGCCGCCCGGCGCGTCCTGGGAGCGTAGGCACAGCCCCGGCAGCTTCACGTACGCCGCCCATGCCGCCATCTTCGCCGGCTTCCTGCCCACTCCCGTGGCCCCGGGGCCGCATACCCGGCTGTTCGCGGCCACGTTCCCCGGCAGCGAGACCACGGCGGAGCGCACCTGGGTGTTCGACGCGCCCGACCTGCCCACCGGGCTCGCGCGGGCCGGGTACCACACGGTGTGCGTCGGTGGCGTGGGGTTCTTCAACAAGCTGACCCCGCTCGGGTCCGTGCTACCGAGCCTGTTCGCCGAGAGCCACTGGGAGCCGGAGTTCGGCGTGACCAGCCCGTCGTCGCTGGAGCGTCAGATCGACCGCGCCGAAGAGGTGCTGCGCGACCGGCGCCAACCGGTCTTCCTGTTCGTCAACGTGTCGGCCCTGCACCAGCCGAACCATTTCTTCCTGCCCGGAGCCGCCGGCGACTCGCTGGAGAGCCACGCGGCGGCACTGCGGTATGTCGACCGGCACATCGGTCGCCTCTACTCACTGATGCGCCGCCGCCGGCCCTGCCTGGTGATCGTCTGCTCCGACCACGGCACGGCGTACGGCGAGGGCGGTCACGTCGGCCACCGGATCGGCCACGAGGTGGTCTGGACGGTTCCGTACACCGAGTTCGTTCTGGAGAGCCATGCGGCCCTATGAGGGTTACGTCTACGCCTATCCGCACAAGACCGCCTATCGGCCGCTCGATCCGCGACCGCGGCTGAAGGAGGTCTGGGCCGGGGAACGGCCGGGCGCGCTGTACGTGCACATCCCGTTCTGCGAGATGCGCTGCGGCTTCTGCAACCTCTTCACCCGCACCGGCGCCCCGGGGGAGCTGGTCACGGCTTACCTGGACGCCCTGGAGCGGCAGGCCCGCCAGGTGCGGGACGCGCTGGAGGAGAGCACGTCCGCCACGGCCGGATTCGCCACGGCCGGGTCCGACACGGCCGGGTCCGACACGACCGGGTCCGACACGACCGGATCCGACACAGCCGGGTTCGCCACGGCCGCGTTCGGTGGTGGGACGCCGACGTACCTCGACGCACGCGAGCTGACCCGGCTGTTCGACCTGACGGAGCGCACGATGGGGGTGGATCTCACCCGGATCCCGCTGTCGGTGGAGACCTCCCCCGCCACCGCCACGCCCGACCGCCTGTCCGTCCTGGCCGAGCGTGGCACGTCCCGGATCTCGATCGGCGTGCAGAGCTTCGTCGACGCCGAGGCCCGCTCCGCCGTACGCCCGCAGCAGCGCGCGGAGGTGGACGCGGCACTCGACGCGATCAGGGCCTCGGGCGTGCCGGTGCTCAACATCGACCTGATCTACGGCATCGACGGGCAGACGCCGCAGTCGTGGCTGTACTCGCTGGACACCGCGCTCGGGTGGCGGCCCGAGGAGCTGTATCTGTACCCGCTCTACGTCCGGCCGCTGACGGGCCTCGGCAAACAGGGGCGGGCGTGGGACGACCAGCGGCTCGAGCTGTACTGGGTGGGGCGCGAGCGCCTGCTGGCCGCCGGGTACGAGCAGGTTTCGATGCGGATGTTCCGGCTGCCCGGCACGGGTTCGTCCACCGAATACTGCTGCCAGACCGACGGGATGGTCGGGCTGGGGTGCGGGGCGCGGTCGTACACGAGCGAGCTGCACTACTCGTTCGAGTACGCCGTCGGAGCCCGGCACGTGCGCTCGATCATCGACGACTACGTGCGGCGGGACGAGTTCGACGTGGCCAACGTGGGCTTCTCGCTCTCGCTCGAGGAGCGCAAGCGGCGGCATCTCATCCAGTCGCTGCTTCAGGGAGAAGGGCTCTCGCGGCGGCTCTACGCGGAGCGGTTCGGCACCGACGTGCTCACCGACTTCGCGCTGGACGAGTTCGGTGACTGGCTGCTGGCGGACCCGGAGGCGATCCGGCTCACGGCGGAGGGGCTGGCATATTCCGACGCGATCGGGCCCGCGCTGTTCTCGCCGGAGGTCAGGCGGCTCATGGAGGAGTACGCGGCGTGCTGACCATCCTCTATCGCGGGCCCCTGGCGAGCTGCGACTACGACTGCGCGTACTGCCCGTTCGCCAAGCGGCGCGACAGTCCCGAGCAGCTTCGGGCGGACCGGGAGGCGCTGTCGCGGTTCGCGGGCTGGGTGGGCGAGCAGCCGTTCGAGGTGTCGATCCTGTTCACGCCATGGGGTGAGGGCCTGGTCAGGTCGTGGTACCGCCGGGCCCTCGTGGAGCTCTCCTGGCTGCCCAATGTCGCCAAGGTCGCCATCCAGACGAACCTGAGCTGCCGTACCGACTGGCTCTCCGAAGCGTCGGACCGGGCCGCGCTGTGGGTGACGTACCACCCGACGCAGGTCTCGTATGACCGCTTCCTGGGCAAGATCCGCTCGCTGCCGGTGCGCCACAGCGTCGGCATCGTCGGCGATCCCGCGCACCTGCCGGACGCGCGGCGGCTGAGGTCGGATCTGCCGGCGGAGACGTACCTATGGGTCAACGCCGAGGAGGGCCGCCTCTACACCGATGAGGAGGCGGCCGAATGGTCGGGGATCGACCCTCTCTTCCACTTCAGCCGCTTTCCGCATCGGAGCGCCGGCGCGCCGTGCCGCACGGGGGACAGCGTGATCTCGGTGAACGGCGACGGCACGGTGCGCCGCTGCCACTTCGTCCCGGAGGTGCTGGGCAACCTGTACGACGGCTCATACCGGGCGGCGCTGCGCCCCCGCAGCTGCCCCGCCACGGCCTGCGACTGCCACATCGGCTACGTCCACCTGGAGCCGCTCGGCCTCTACGACGTCTTCACCGGCGGCATCCTGGAACGTATCCCGGCGGCCTGGCCCTGACCTCAGGTCTCCTGCTTGGGCCGGTACTCCTCCTCGGCGACCCCGAACGTCCACGCGACCCCCTCCCGGGCCCGCCTCACCCACGGCGGCACCCGCAGGAAGTAGGTGCGGCTGGTGCCGTCGGGCTCGGGCGTGGAGTTGACGACCTCCACCAGGACCAGCGGCTCGTCATCAGGCATCTCGACCCGCCACAGGACACCCGTCTCGTCGGATTGCATCCGCTTGGCCCCCGACTCGGCCACGTAGCGGTCGAGGCCGAAGTGCTCCAGCATGGCCCGGCGCAGCTCCGCGTTCTCCTCTTCGCGGATCCGCTCGACGGTGAGGTCGCTCATCGCGGCCCCGAAGTCGGCGGGAACGGGCATGCCGTGCCAGGCGTGCAGGGTGAAGCCGTCGGAGTAGGACATGGCCGGACCGTCCGCCCGGTGCAGCCGCCCCAGGTCGTCGAGGTGCAGCTCGACGGGCCGCTCAGTGACGATCGCCAGCCGCTCGAACGGCCACCACCAGCCCGCGCGCTCGGCCGTCCGCTTGAGCCCGTCGAGCCCCTCGAACGCCGACAGCCAGGGGGCGTCGTGCTGCCCCAGCACCGCGTCGATGGTCGCCTGCCGCAACGCCTCGCCGCCGAGCTCGGCGATGCCGCGGCGGATGTCGTTGACCAGCCGGTTGACCTGCGGCCAGAGCCGCCCGCCGGTCTCCTCCCACCACGCCGCCCAGCCGACGGGTCCGAGCTCGGCATAGGCCGCCGACCTGGCGCGCTCCCACGGCACCGTGCGGACCGCGTCCCGCACCGACCGGCCTGGATCCCCGAGCGCCTCCCATGACCTGAGCGCCGCACCCACCGACCGGCGCAACGCGACCGCGCCCTGGTCACGCGCCTCCTGCGAGGCTCCGAGCCCCGCTTCCTCCAGTGCCCGCCGCACTGTGTCGCCGCCCGTCAGCCAGGCCGCCGCGACGGCTCCGGCCGCGGGCGACGGCAGCACGAGCACGTGTTCGGGCTCGGCCAGCCCGGCCTCGCGGTACGCCTGCCGGACGGCGGCCTCCGGGTCCTCGCCCGGCCCGGTGGCCATGGCGACCCGCTCCCACGTCAGGGTCGCCATCAGTCGGCCACCACCCGGTGGGAGCCCGGCACGTACTCGCGCTGCCGGATCACGCGGTACCAGCCCTTCGGCAGCGAGATCGCGGCGTGCTCCTCGTGCACGAGCCGCCCGCCTTCGGGCAGGTGCAGGAAGCCGCCGGAGAGCGTGCCGGGACCGGGGATCGCGTGGCAGTGGCCGGTGGCCTCGCCATGGGCCAGGATCAGCCGCCCGCGAGCGTCACGCGGCTCGGGCCGTAGCGTGCGCGGCGCGGACTCCTCCGGCACGGGCATGATCAGGATGTCGCCCTGTCGGTACATCGACCAACCTCCATCATCGGGGGGATGATCGGAAGCTATCGGCCGCGACCGACAATTCCCGGGCCGGCGACTTCACCGTCGTAGCACGGCGAGCGCCGTCCGCACGTCGACCGCGGCGGCCACGGGAGGCGACGTCCGAAGGCGTCAACCGCGGCGCGCGCGAGAGGGAGCGTCCCCTACGTCAACTGGGGCAGGCGCGAAAGGCGCCTTCCGGAAGCGCCAACGGCAGCGGGCACGGGAGGCGCCGTCTGGGAGTGTCAACGGCGGCGGGCGCGGGAGGTGGCGGCGTGGGCGCGGTTGGCGCAGCGGGTCGAGCAGAACTGGCGCTTGCCCGGGCGGCTGCGATCCACGAACGCGTCCTTGCAGGGACCGGCCGCGCAGAGCCGGAGCCGGTCCCAGTCACCTGAGGCGGCGATGTCCAGCAGCTCGGCGACGGATCGCACGGCCAGCCGCTCGGCCAGGGTGACTCCCTCGGCCGCGCTGAGCCGCTGTCGCGGCGCCCCGTCCGCCTCGTCAATGGTCACCCGTATCGGCAGCTCTTCCGCCCACCGGGCCAGGGCGCGCGTCCGCTCAGCGGGCTCGCGGGAAAGCACCGCGCGCAGCCGGTCGCGTACGGCGCGGACCGCCTCCAGGTCGTCCTCGCTCGGCCCCCTTCCGGCCAGTACGCGGCTCGGCGAGGGCGACGGCGACGGCGACGGCGACGGCAAAGACGAAGACGAAGACGAAGGGGATGGCGAGGGCGAAGGGAAAGGCTCCGCCAGCTCCTCGCAGAAGGCGCGCAAGGCCCCCACGTCCGGCAGGCGCTCCGGCTCCGCCAGGTACTCGTCCCACGTGTTGGCGAGATCGAGCGCCACAAGCCCCGTCTCGACGAACTGGCGCATTCGCTGCCCCCTCTGTTACCGTCACGACTATGAACACAATAACTCCTGACAGAGATCTCGTCGTCCTCGACGCCCCCTCCAATCTCGGCCTGCGCCCGCCCGCCCCCGACACCGTCCCCGGCTGCTACAAAGCCCCCTGGGCACTGCGGAACGCCGGCCTCGTCCAGCGGCTCGGCGCGGCCGACGCCGGCGCGCTCGTCCCGCCCCGTTACGTGTCCACGTGGACACCTGGAAGCGGCGTGCGCAACGGGCCCGCGATCGCCGCCTACGCCCGCAGGCTGGCCGACCGGGTGAGCGCGATCAGAGGCGATGGCGGGTTTCCCGTGCTGCTCGGCGGCGACTGCTCGATCCTGCTCGGGCCCGCGCTGGCCCTGCGCAGGAGCGGCCGGTACGGGGTGGCGTACCTGGACGCGCACTCCGACTTCCGGCACCTCGGCAACTCCCCCCATGTCGGGGCGGCGGCCGGGGAGGACCTGGCCCTGGCCACCGGGCGCGGTGACGACTACCTGACGGACATCGACGGGCTGCGGCCGTACGTCAGGGACGAGGACGTGATCGTGCTGGGCGCGCGGGACGAGGAGGATCTCCGCGACTTCGCCGAGACCGGCATCGCGTGCGTGCCCGGCAGCGACATCTCCCTCGACGATGCGCGGAAGGTGCTCGTCCGTGACGAGCTCGACGGGTTCTGGATCCACGTGGACGCCGACGTGCTGGACCCGTCCGTGCTGTCCGCCGTCGACTCCCCCACGCCCGGCGGGCTCGACGCCGCGCAGTTCGTCGAGCTGCTCCGCGGGCTCGTCGGTCTGCCGGGGGCCGCCGGGCTGGAGGTGACGATCTTCGACCCCGACCTGGACGAGGACGGCACGCAGGCCGCCGTGCTCGCCGACCTCCTCGTGTCGGCCCTCAGCTAACGGATCACGTAGCCGCTCGAGCTGGACAGACCGGCCTCGTTGGTGGCCGTGATCGAGGTCCAGGGGCCCGAGGGGGCGTACGGGGCCCACGCCGACTCCAGCCGCCCCTTCCCGTACCACTCCTGTTTCACCACCACCCCCGGCGGGTCGAAACGGAGCGTGCCGCCGCGCAGGTTGTAGCCCTCGACGAGGATGCCGGCCCGCCCGTTCATCTCCTTGCGCGAGGCGGCGACGATGATCGGCTGCTGCCATCCGTTCACGATGTCGTCCGCCAGTGCGGGCGTGTCGTAGCGGGCCTGGCAGGTGAAGAAGGGGTCCCAGCCGTAAGAGATGATTTTTCCGGCAAATGACCCGGCAGCCATCACCTGCTGGTCGATCCGGCTCTTCGTGGTCCGCCCGCGCAACGGCAGCGGATCGACCCTCCCGCACTCCCCGTCCACCGGCGTCGGCTCGAACCCCTCCACGTTCACCCACAGCTCCACCCCGGCCGGCACCTGCCGCGCCGCCGCCTCGATGTAGTCGCGGGTGGCCCCGTAGTATGCCTGCGCGTTGCTCACGTCCCCGACGACCGGCACCAGGCGCGGCGCCACCTTGGCCTCCGCCTCGTGGACCCCGTAGACGGGCACCTTGCCCGTCCCCCGCCCGTCCTGCACGGCGACGGCCATGGGCGCGCCCGCCCGGGTCGCGGCGATGGCCGCGAACCCCGCCGCCACCTGCCCGGGCGGGAACCCGCGCCCCCTCCGGGCGTCGATGTACGGGCTGACCAGGATCTTCTTCCCCGGCAGGGCGGCGGCGACGGCCGCGTGCTGGGCCGCGTACAGCCCGATGATCGGGTCCTTGGCCGCCCGCGTCCGCATGGCCAGCTCGAACGACTGGTAGACCCCTCCGAACGCGGGAGACCTCCCGAACCGCTCCCGGTAGTCGGCGAGCACCCGCGTGGTGAAGGCGGTCAGCGCGGCGGTGTGCGCGGGGTCGGGCTCCCACGGCTTGCCCGCGAGCTGCGGCGCGGCGGGCAGCCCCGGGAAGACCGTCATCCCGTACGCGGCCGCCTCGGTCATCAGGTTGCCGAGCCCGTCGCCGTCCGTGGAGACGAGGACGAGATCATGTACGGGGTCCTGGCAGGACGCGGCCAGCGAGACCCGGTAGAAGATCCGGCCCCGGCTCTCGATCCGCCGGTCCAGCCCGGGACACCGCAGCAGCCCTTTCCCGAACTCCTCGCTGGTCACGTAGGTGTAGACCCGGCGGACCCCGGGGACCTCGGCGCACGGCCGCCCGTCCACGAGGCAGTCGGCGAACTCGGGGTCCGGGCGGGCGCTGAACCTCGGGCCGAACGTGATCAGCGTGTCGCCGCCGATCGCGTGGATCGCCTCGACCATGCGCCGCGTCACGCACGGATCGGCCCGGGGCATGACCCAGTAGCCGGTGACGGCGTACGGGGCGACGACGCGGGTGTCACGCGACTGGCACGCCTCGACCTCGGGCCGGTCGGGCACGACCAGGCTCACCATGAAGGCGACCGCCACGACCAGCCACAGGATGATCCGGTGCACCCACGCCCCTTCCACGCCACCACCAGCCTACGCAGGAGTCCGTGGGTCCACGAGCCGCGCGGACCGAGCGCCACCCCAACGCGAGCCTCCGCGCATCGACCACGGAGAATGGCGGCAGGGGGTGGACATCGTGCGTATCGATCTCAGCGGCAAGACCGCGCTGGTCACCGGGTCGACTCAGGGCATCGGGGCGGCGATCGCCGAAGGGCTGGCGCAGGCGGGGGCCCACGTCGGGATCAACGGCCGCAGCGAGGGCTCCGTCGCGATGGCCATCGAGCAGATAGAGCTCGGCGACCTGATCCCGGCGCCCGGCGACGTCACCACGGAAGAGGGCTGCGCTGCGGTGCTGCGCGCGCTGCCCCAGGTGGACATCCTCATCAACAACCTGGGCATCTTCGGCGCCACACCCGCGCTGGAGATCACCGACGACGAGTGGCGGCGCTACTTCGAGGTCAACGTGCTGGCCGCGGTCCGGCTCACGCGCGCCTACCTGCCCGGCATGATCGAGCGCGACTGGGGCCGGATCCAGTACATCGCGAGCGACTCCGCCGTGGTCATCCCCATCGAGATGATCCATTACGGCATGACGAAGACCGCGCTGCTCGCCGTGTCCAGGGGGTTCGCCAAGGAGGCGGCGGGCAGCGGGGTGACGGTCAACTCGGTGATCGCGGGGCCGACGCACACCGGGGGCGTCGAGAAGTTCGTGTACGACCTCATAGGCAAGGACCTGCCGTGGGAGGAGGCGCAGCGGGCGTTCATGATCCAGCACCGGTCGCAGTCGCTGCTGCAGCGCCTGATCGAGCCCGAGGAGATCGCGAACATGGTCGTCTACCTCAGCTCGCCCTTCGCCTCCGCGACCACGGGCGCCGCGGTGCGGGTCGACGGCGGCTACGTGGACTCGATCCTCCCCTGAAGGCCTCGCCTGAAGGCCTCCCCTGAAAGCCTCCCCTGAAGGAGAGCCGGCGGCTCCCCCGATCGGGTGATGTGACCGGGCCGGGGCGAAGCGAGCCTGAGGGGCATGATCTTACGGACTCTGCTCACGTTCGGCCTGCTGGCCGCACCCACACCCGCACCCGCGGCCACACTCGCATCCGCCGCCGAGCGGCCCGCCGTCGCCTGGCAGGAATGCCCGGCCTACTCCGACGACGTGCTGCGCTGGATGGGCCTCGACGACCAGCGGCTCCCCCAGTTCAGGAAGCTGTTCGGCAGGACGGAGTGCGGCACGCTCGCCGTCCCCCAGAACTACGCCGACCCGGGCGGAAAGCAGATCACCATCGCCCTGACCAGGCTCAAGGCCGCCGACCAGGAACACCGCCTGGGCAGCCTGGCGGTCAACCCGGGAGGCCCGGGCGGCAGCGGCTACCTGATGCCGATCGAGCTCGCCATGACCGACGCGAGGCTGAACGCCCGCTACGACCTGATCGGCTTCGACCCGCGCGGAGTCGGCTACAGCACCAAGGCCAAGTGTCCAGGCGGCAAGGCGGAGCCGATGCCGCCGGGTCCCGTCACCGAGGAGCTGGCCAGGAAGGTCTACGACCAGACGGTCGAGGACAACCGGGCCTGTGGCCGGTCGGACCCCGGCTTCATCGGCCAGCTCACGACCGCCAACGTGGCCCGCGACATCGACCGCGTCCGCGCCGCGCTCGGCGAGTCGAAGATCAGCTTCCTCGGCGTCTCGTGGGGCACCTGGCTCGGCACGGTCCTGCGCAGCCTGTTCCCCACCAAGGTGCACCGCATGTGGCTGGACAGCGTGGCGCTGCCCGTCCCCCGGATGGACGTCTTCACCGAGGTACGCGCGATGGCCACCGACCGCGACTTCCAGCGGATGGCCGAGTGGATCGCCGACCGGGACGACGTGTACGGGTTCGGCACCACGAAGGCCCAGGTGGTGTCGGCGCTGACCGAGCTGCGCAAGGCGTACGACGCCAAGCCCGTGACCTTCACGGACATCGACCTCACCGTGACCGGCCCGTTGATCGCGGACGCGGCGGGCCAGCCGAGCCCCGGCTGGCCGGAGGTCGCCCAGGTGCTTAAGGAGCTGGTGGGCGCCACCGGCCCCACCGCTCCTCCGACGATCAAGAGGATCTTCGGCGACCGGCCGCCGCCCGCGCCCGCCGGCGTGCCCGAGCGGCAGAACCGGACGGCCAATGTCGCGTTCTTCTGCAACGAGGACCAGGGTCCGCGCACGTTCGACTCGGCCTGGAACGCCTACCGCGAGCGCCTCGCGCGCTATCCGGTGACCGGCGAGGCCACCGCGTTCTTCCCGGCGTGCGCCGGATGGCCGCTGCCCGTGCAGGCCACGCGCCTGCGCCCCGGCGGCTCGCTGGTGCTGTCGGGGCACCTGCACGAGAGCCCGTCGCCGTACGAGTGGACGCTGGAGACGAGGGCGGCCGTCGGCGGGCACGTGGTGACCGTCGACGACGACGTGCACGGCTCCGCGCTCAGGGTGCCGGGCTGCCTGGCGAAGGTGGTCGGCTACTTCGAGACCGGGCGGGTCACCGCCACCTGCCCCGGTGTGCCGGTGCCGGCCTCGACCGAGCTCCCCGGCCGTTCCGAGCTCAGTATGACTGCACCTCGATGAGGTTGCCCTCCGGGTCACGGAGGTGCGCGGTGCGCAGGCTCGGTCCCCAGTCGGGACGGTCCTGGGGCGGGGCGGCGACCGTGGCGCCGTGGCGGGCGAGACAGTCGGCCGCCTTGTCCACGTCGTCCACCTTCATGACCAGCATGGCCCTGTCCTGAGCGGCCTGGGGCAGGTCGGCAGTGCCGACGGCTTCCGCGAGGCTGTCCCGGGCGAACAGGGCCAGCCCGGTCTGCCCCGCGATGTCCCAGCTGGCGTAGCCGGGCAGGACCCGCACCGGCTCGGCGCCGAGCAGGTCGCGCAGCACGCCCTGATAGAACGCGGCGCAGGCGGGGAAGTCGCGCACCAGCAGGCGGGGGTGGAGGGCGTCCATCGGGCTTCTCCTGGAAAATCAGTGGGTGACTACCAACTATTGGTAGCAACCTACACTTACGCGACATGGACCTGCCACCCACCCTCCTCGCGACCACCACCTTCGTGCTGCACAAGGTCGGAGCCGGCAGCCGCCGCACTCTCGGGGCCCGGCTCGCGGACGAGACCGGGCTGAGCCTGTGGGAGTTCGCCGTGCTGGCCACGCTGGCCGACTTCGGGGCCGCCGCCCAGCGCGAGCTGGGCGGCCGGCTCCGGCTCGACCCGA
>NZ_JBFAHJ010000020.1:0-208689 GCF_040654115.1 Nonomuraea sp. NPDC050786 | reverse complement strand
CACCACGCGCCATGCCCATGGCTTATCAAGGCCAGACCACACCGCGCAGACGAATCCACAACCCTCTCGTGATCGGAACCCCGAACAGGCCCTAGTCGAGTAACTCACTAGTACGTGCATGGGGAGGCGCAGGGCGGATATCAGGGGTACGGCGCCGCGAACGCCCCCATCCGCCTCGCCGTTCAGCACGCCGGAGATCACTGAGGTGTGCGCGACGGCAGGCGGAAGAGGGTGTGCAGCGCGCGCAGGGCGTCACGGTCGCCGGTCGCCGAGGCGGCGTGGCTGTCGAGCGCCCCGGCGAGCGTGACCACGCCTGCGGCGATGTCGCGGAAGGTCTGATCGTCCGTGGTGATGGTCACGTCGGGGTACTGGGCCGGCCCGTGGACCGTCTCCAGGGTGCCGTCATGGACGCGGGCGTGGAAGGTCTCGTCGCCCACGCGGAACTCGTAGATCGCGCGTAGTCCGGCGGCGGCCTCGGCCTGGAAACACGCCCGCAGGCCGAGCACGGCCCAGCCGGGATGGAAGGACTCCTCGTCGCGGGGCTCCTCCATCGCCCACTTCAGGCCCCAGCGGGCCAGGTCCAGCACCACCGGGGCGAGGTCCTCGCCGGCCTGGGTCAGCGCGTAGGCCGGCGTGCGGGCCGGCGGCGGAAGCGTGACCTTGCGCACCAGCCCGTGGCGTTCCAGGCTCTTCATCCTGGCCGACAGCAGACCGGTGCCGAGGCCGCGCAGGTTGTTCTGCAGGTCGCCGAAGCGTTTGGGGCCGGTGAGCAGCTCGCGGATCAGGAGCAGCGTCCAGCGCTCGCCGACGATGTCGAGGGTACGCGCGGTCGCGCAATACTGGTTGTAGCTCCGCTCCACCTCAATATTCTAATGCTCGGGCTTCTTGTTTCCGTAGTCCCGCTGGTCGGCGAGCTGGAGGAGGAGCCGGGCGACCGCCTCGGGATCGGTGAGCATCACGTTGTGCGGCCCGTCCAGAGGGATCGACCGGTAGCCCAGCTCGTCCGCGAACCGGTCGAAGGGGTACGTCAGGGGCCGGCAGTAGATGCCGGTCCCGGGGATCTTGTCGACCGCCCCCGTCAACCGGGTCGGCTCCGTGAAGCTCCGCAACGACTGGGGCGTCAGCCGGTCGGCCAGCCAGGCGGCATCCGCCGGGTCGGTGATGCCGAACGCGCCCGGCGGAGGAGCCGGCACCGTAGCACCGCCTCCGTGAGCCTCGGCGGCGGTACGGATCGCCGTCACGAAGGAATCGGGCGCCAGGTCGAACAGGCTGGTTCCGTCGCCACCCACCCATCCGTCCATCAGGACGATCTGGCTGACCAGATGCGGCCGGAGGTCGGCGGCCTCCCGGACCACCAGGCCGGCGTAACTGTGCCCGACCAGGACCACGTCGGTCAGGGCCTCGAGAGCCGCGACGACCTCGTCGGCGTGCCGGTGCAGCCCGGCGTCGCCGTCGGGGGTGAGGGCGGGCGTGACGGTGTGCGCGCCGGCTTGACGCAGCAGGGGAGTGACGCGGTCCCAGGCCCATGCGCCATGCCAGGCGCCATGGACGAGCACGAAAACGGTCATGAGTATGTCTCCGTCACATTTCCTGAAAAAGTGCTTATTACTTCTTCTTTTTGAAGTGTAACGTGCGACATCGAGAAGCCGAAGGGGTGCGCCGGCTTCTCGGCCGGGTCAGCGGCCGGCGAGTTCGGCGAAGATGTCCACCACTTCAGGCCGGTCGAACGGGCCGACGTGGGGCGCCGCGACGCTCCGCACGTCGGTCAGGTTGTGCGGAGTGAGGCGGTCGGCCTCGTAGATGAAGCGGTCCTGCAGCGCCACGGGAATCAGCCGGTCGCGGGTGAAGCGCACGTACGTCCGGGGAATCCGGCCCCAGGTATGCGCTTCGCCTCGGGCCTCGGCCAGGGGAATCGTGGCGGACTCGTCCGGTTCGAGCAGGTTGAGCAGCCGGTTCACCTCCTCGTTGGTGAAGTCGCCGGCCAGGCACTGCTTGACGGCGTGGAACACCGACGGGTCGGCCGAGCGCCAGTTGAGCCGGCTCACCCCCAGGACCGCCGGATCGCCGACCTTCACCGCCTCCACCAGGGGGAGCAGGCTCTCGCTGTTCTCCGGCGTGGAGAGGTAGGCGACCATGTTCGGCAGGTCCACACAGCAGTACGCCGCGACATAGACCACCCGTTCAAGCAGGTCGGGGATGGCGTTGCCGACCCTGCTCACGGTGACGCCGCCCTGACTGATGCCGGCGAGGATGACCGGCCCGTGGCGGCGGGCGCGCCGCACCACCTCCACGACGCGCTCGACGTAGTCGTCGATGGTGATCTTGGCGAGCGGCGACGGCTCGGTCGCCAGCGCCTCGAGGTCCTGCGGGGCCTGGTACGCGCGGGGGATGAACGCTTCGTTGCCGTGTCCCGGGAGGTCGACGGCCACGCTGCGGTGCCCGCGCAGGGTGAGCTCCCTGATCAGCCCCGAGGCCCAGGCCGACGAGGAGTTGGTGCCGTGCACGAACACCAGGGTCGGCGGCCGCCGATCGGCGACGGTGCTCGCTGCTTCGTGGCTGGTCGTCATAGACGTTCTCTCCTTGTTTCTGTGTGCTGGTCGAGCTCTGGGATGGCGGCGGTCAACCGCCCGGTGGGCGCCACATCGGCCACAGGAGCGGGCTGTCGTCCACCCGGACGGGTTCGCCGAGATCCTCGAATCCGTGCCGCAAATAGAGGGCCCGGCTCCGGGCCGAACTCGCCTCCAGGTACGCGCCGAGCCCGTCGGCGTCCGCTCGCGCCAGCCGGTGCCGCAGCATCGCCGAGCCGAGCCCGCCGCCCTGCCGTCCGCTCACCACTCCCATGCACGGGAGGTAGAGGTGCGGTTGGTGATCGGGGTGCCGTGGGGCCAGCGCCTCCCCGAGCGTCCGCAAGCGCCCGCCGTGCTCACCGAAGACCGAGGCCGGGCCCGCTTCGGGTGCGCCCGGAGGCTCCTCGTGGGGCGACTGGCCCGCGGCCAACGTCAGCCACACCGACGCGCCCTCGCGACGGCCGGCCAGGTATGCCTCGCCCTGCGGGTGGGTGAGAAGGGGGCGGTAGAAGTGCGATTGGAGACGGCCTCGTGCACCCGCCTCGGGGAAGAGCCAGCAGGCGAGGGGATCGTTCATGAACGCCTCGGTGAGGACGTCCAGCACCGCCTGCCGATCTTCGGCATCCGCCCGCCGAACGGATGCGTACGTCGTATCGACTGTCATGCGTACAGTGTATCGGCACACTCGTCGATATACATGTTTCTGGGGAAAATAGCGGCACAAAGTGGACTAGTGCGATACAAGGTGAACTAGTACACTGCCGAATTCCGAACGACGGTCTTGAGGTGTCCGTGCGGCCTCGTTATACTCGTTTTCGAATATACGGAAACGAGGATCGATGGCAAAGCGGCGGAAGGTCGGGAATCTGATGGCGCTCGCCGTGCTCGCAGCGCTGACGCAGCGGCCGATGCATCCCTACGAGATGGCCTCGGTCCTGCGTGCCCACGGCAAGGACCAGGACATGAAGATCAAATGGGGGTCGTTCTACTCGGTCGTGCAGAGCTTGGCCAGGCATGAACTGATCGAGGCCGTCGAGAGCGGGCGGCAGGGCGGCCGGCCGGAACGGACGATCTACCGGATCACCGCGGCCGGCCGCACGGAACTGCAGGACTGGGAGCGTGAGCTGGTCTCCACACCGGAGCGTGAGCACTCCAGGTTCAAGGCCGCCCTGTCGGTGCTGGGCGTTCTCACCCCCGAGGAGGCGGTCAACCTGCTCCGGCGACGGCTGGAACTGCTGCAGGAGCAGATCGCCGATCAGCGTGAGACGCTCTCAGATCATCTCCAGAAAGCTCCGCGCCTGTTCCTGATCGAGGACGAGTACGAGCTGGCCCTGCGCGAGACGGAGCTGGCCTGGGTCCGTGATCTGCTCGGCGAGCTCACCACCGGTACGTTCCCCGACCTGGCCGCCTGGCGTGCATACCACGCCGACGCCACTCCATGAAACCCCTGGCGGGCTGCGCCAACAGCCCGCCAGGGACCTTCCCACCGAGACCTGCGGTCCCTTTGCGAGAAGGCAGCAACTCAAAGGATACGCGGGTCTCCCGTCCCAAGGAGAACCCCTTGAGCAACAAGATCAACGAGTTGACCGTGACGTCCGCCGACGGCACCACCATCGGCTACTACCAGGTGGGCCGCGGTCCCGGCCTGGTCATCTCCCACGGCGGCATGGGATCGGCCTACGGCCACATCCAGCTGGCCCAGGCTCTGGCCGACACGTGCACCGTCTACCTGCCCGACCGCCGCGGGCGAGGCATGAGCGGGCCCTACCGTCCCGGCCACGGCATCCAGCAGGATGTGGCGGACCTGGAGGCGGTCATCGCCGAGACCGGCGCCCGCTACCTGTTCGGCCTCAGCGTCGGCGGCACCATCGCCCTGCAGGCCGCGCTGACGATGCCCGATGTCATCGACAAGCTCGCCGTCTACGACCCCGGCGCGTTCGCCGCACCCACCGCCTGGCTGGCCAGGTTCGAGCGCGAACTCGCCGCAGGCAGGACGGCCGCCGCCCTGGTCACCGCCCTCAAGGGCGCCCAGATGGGGCCTGCCTTCATACGGGCCATGCCGCGCTGGCTGCTGACGTGGGGAAGCGAGCAGGGGATGCGAAGGGAGGAGCGCAACGGATCCGGCCGGTACGTGCCGATGCGCACCCTGGCGCCGACCCTCTTGCAGGATGTCGGGGCACTCATCGAGATGGAGGAACGGCTGGAAGACTTCCGCGCCATGCGCGCCGAGGTCCTCCTGCTCGGCGGCTCCAGGAGCGTCCCGTACCAGAAAGCGTCTCTGGCAGCGCTGGAGCGCGTGCTGCCACGAGTCAGGCGGGTGGAGTTCGCCGGCCTGGGCCACGGGGCGCCCTGGAATGCCGACCGCGGCGGCCGGCCCGAGCGGCTGGTGCAAGAGTTGCGGCGTTTCTTCGCCCCTTGACCGGCGGCCAGGGTCCGCTTCCACCGCAAGGGGCGTCTACAGGGTCCCGCCGACCAGCAGGGCGAGGTCGATGAGGCGGTTGGAGTAACCCCACTCGTTGTCGTACCAGCCGACGACCTTGACCTGCGAGCCGAGCACCCGGGTGAGCTGGGCGTCGAAGACGCAGGAGGCGGGGTCGGTGACGATGTCGGTGCTGACGATGGGCGCCTCGGTGTAGGTCAGCAGGCCCTTGTACGGGCCGGCGGCGGCCTCGGCGTACGCCTCCTTGACCTCCTGCACGGTGGTCGGGCGGCGCGTGGTGACGGTCAGGTCGGTGACCGAGCCGGTCGGGACGGGCACCCGCAGGGCGAAGGCGTCGAGCCGGCCCTGGAGCTCGGGCAGGACCAGGCCGATGGCCTTGGCGGCGCCACTGGAGGTGGGGACGATGTTGAGCGCCGCCGCGCGGGCACGGCGCAGGTCCTTGTGCGGGGCGTCCTGGAGGTTCTGGTCCTGGGTGTACGCGTGGACGGTCGTCATCATGCCGGAGTCGATGCCGACGGCGTCGTGCAGCACCTTGGCCAGCACTCCCAGGCAGTTGGTGGTGCAGGAGGCGTTGGAGATGATCGTGTGGCGCTCCGGGTCGTAGGCGTCGTCGTTCACGCCGAGCACGATCGTGACGTCCTCGCCGCTCGCGGGGGCGGCGATGATCACCTTCTTCGCGCCGCCGTCCACGTGGGCGCGGGCCTTGGCGGCGCTGGTGAAGATGCCGGTGGACTCGATCACCACGTCCACGCCCAGATCGCCCCACGGCAGGTCGGCGGGGTCGCGTTCGGCCAGCACCTTGACGGTGGCGTCGCCGGCGCGGATCGCTCCCGGCTCGGCGACGACCTCGCCGGGGAAGCGGCCCAGGATCGAGTCGTAGGCCAGCAGGTGGGCCATGGTCGCCACGTCGCCGAGGTCGTTGACCGCGACGATCTCCAGGTCGGCGCCCCGGGCGGCGGCAGCGCGGAAGACGTTGCGCCCGATGCGCCCGAACCCATTGATACCAACACGGACAGTCATATGAATCTCTCCTCTCGCCGGCCTACATCATAAGCATCTTATATAAATTTGCGATGTATATTTGGAGGGTGAACGACCTCCCCGATGACGACGACCTGGACGTGGACGCCTTCGCCACGGCCATCGAGAGCTTCAACCGCTTCTACATCCGGCTCCCCACGCTGGAGAAGCTGTCGTTCACGACGCTGTCGGTGCTGGACACCCTCGCCTTCGGCGGCGGCCCGATGCGGCTGACCGACCTGACCAGGACCGAGCAGGTCAGCCAGCCGGCCATCACGCAGCTGATCACCCGGCTCGAGCGCGACGGGCTGGTGGAGCGCGGCCCCGACCCGAGTGACGGGCGAGCGGTCCTCATCCACATCACCGAGGCGGGCCGCCGGATCGGCCGCTCCCGCCACGACGACCGGATGCGCCACCTGGCCCCGCTGGTCGCCCAGCTGACCCCTGAGCAGCGCCGGGCGATCGCCGGCGCGCTGCCCGCCCTCACCCGCCTGGCCGAGCTCGGGCGCGGCTCCGCCAAGAAGGCGGAGTCATAGGCCGGCCTCGGCGTACTGCGCGACGCCGTCGCCGAACGACCAGTCGATCGGCTGGTTCTCGCTGATCGTGACGAACACGTTCCGCGGCTCGGTGCCCGCGTACTCCTCGGCGAGCTCGGCGATCCTGCGGTAAAGGGCCTGCTTCTGCTCCGCCGTGCGGCCCGAGCGCATCGTGATGGCCACGAACACCAGGTCGTCGTCCCGGTGCACGCCGAGGTAGCCGGCGTCGTAGCGGATCATGCGGTGCGTGCCGTCGTGGCCGGTGAGCACCTGGAACCTGTCGTCCGGCGGGATGCCGATGGCGTCGACCAGGGCATCGTGCACGGCCCGGCCCAGGGCGTCCAACCGCTTCTCGTCCGCACGGAGCGCATCAATACGTACAAAGGGCATGATCTCGTCCTTTCTCGGGATTGTTTATTCACTCCCGGCCCTCAGCGGGCGTGGCCGGCGAGCAGGCCGAGCGCGCCGTCAACGGCCTGCGCGTACACCTCCGCGTCACCGGCGGCGCGGGCCAGCACGTAACCGCCCTGCAGTACGGCGACGAGTGCGGTGGCGGTGGCCGCCGGGTCGAGCGAGGCGTCCAGCTCGCCCTGCGACCGCGCGTCCGCGATGACGCCGGCCAGCCGGGTGCGCAGCCAGGCGAACGTCTCCTCCACCGGGCGGCGCAGCTCGGGGTCGGCCATCACGTCCGGGTCCTGCGTGAGGCGGCCCACCGGGCAGCCCCGCAGGGCCTCCCGCTCCCGGCGCAGGTAGGCGGTGATCCGCTGGAGCGGGCTCGCGGAGCCGGAGAACTCCGCCTCCGCGCGGGCGCGCAGGTCGTCGGCGCTGCGGGCGATCGCCGCCAGCGCCAGGTCGGGCTTGCCGCTGAAGTGGTGGTACATGCTGCCCTGGCCTGCCCCGGACCGCTGCTGGATGGCCTTCGGCGAGGTGCCCACGTATCCGCGCTCCCACAGCAGCTCTCGGGTGCTCTCGATCAGCCGTTCTCTCATGTCCACGGTCAAGAGCGTACATACTAGTAGGTACAGAAGCAAGCCGCTGACCTCCTCCCGCTCGGGCGGCAGGAGGTCAGCGCGCCCTGGTGAGGGCGTCGAGCAGTCCTGGGAAGGCCTCTTCCATGTCGGCGCGGCGCAGGGTGTTCATCCGCGAGGTCCCGACGTAGTACTGCCGGATGAGGCCCGCCTCGCGCAGCACGTTGAAGTGGTGGGTGGCGGTGGACTTGCTGACCGGTATGTCGAAATCGCCGCACTTGATGTCCTCGGCGGCGGCGTCGAGCTGCGTGACGATGCTCCGGCGCACCGGATCGACGAGGGCCTCCAGTACCTGCTGGAGGTCGAACTGTGACACCTCGGGGTGTGGCGGCGTGCGTCCCATGGGCCCAATAGTACGACAGTCGTCGAAGTTTGACATTCATCGTACTTATGCGCTTGAGTGAGTCGCGTTCAGAGCGAGCGAAGGATGGTTGGCATGGCGAGGACCGTGCGGTTCCACGAGATCGGTGGGCCCGAGGTGATGCGGCTGGAGGACGTGGAGACAGGCGAGCCGGGACCGGGGGAGGTGCGGCTCAGGGTGGACGCGATCGGGATCAACCGGGCAGAGGCCCTGTTCCGCAGCGGCCGGTACATCGAGCCGGTCAAGCAGCTGCCCGCGGGGCTCGGCTCGGAGGCCGCCGGTGTGATCGAGGCGGTCGGACCGGGAGTGACCGATTTCGAGGTGGGGCAGGCGGTCAGCGTCGTGCCGTCCTTCTCGTACAACGACTACGCCATGTACGCCGAGCGTGCGATCGCGCCGGCGTCCGCCCTCCTGCACCGCCCCGACGAGGTGGACGCCGTCTCCGGCGCCTCGGTGTGGATGCCCTACCTGACCGCGTACGGCGCGATGGTGGAGGTGGGCGGGATCCGGGCCGGAGACGTGGCGGTGGTGGACGCGGCCTCCAGCAGCGTCGGCCTGGCCGCGATCCACACGGCCGGCCGCGTGGGCGCCACACCGATCGCCGTCACCCGCACCCGCGCCAAGCGGCAGCGGCTGCTCGAGGAGGGCGCGGCCGAGGTGATCGTCTCCGATGAGGAGGACGTGGCGGGCCGGGTGCTGGCGCTGACCGGCGGCAGGGGCGCCGAGTACGTCTTCGACGCCGTCGCCGGTCCCGGCGTGGTGGACCTGGCCAGGGCCGTGGCCGCCGACGGGACGCTGTTCCTGTGGGGTGCGCAGAGCGGGCAGCCGACGCCCTATCCGGGGTTCGACCTGGGCATGCCCGCGCTGAACATGCGCACGTACACGGTGCACGAGATCACCAGGGACGCGGAGCGGATGCGCCGCGCCGCGGCGTTCGTCGCGTCGGGCCTGCGGACCGGGGCCTTCCGGTCGGTGGTGGACCGCCTCTTCCCGCTGGAGGAGATCGTGCAGGCGCACCGGCACATGGAGTCCAACACCCAGTTCGGCAAGATCGTGGTCACCGTGGCCCACTGACGCGGGCGCGGCTCACGCTTGGTCAACTCGGGATTGCCCGCTACCTGGCTATCAGCACTTCGAGTGCCACCGGTTCGACGAAACGCCCGCTCGGATCGGCCGCCAGCAGAGCGTCGGCGATCTCCTGCTCGAAGGCGGGCCGCCGATCGCCGAGCAGCCGGCCTGGGGGAGCGGTCCTAGGAAACGGTGCTGCACTTCCTCGATGGCGTGCTGCCACGGCGCGACCGCTCGCGCCAGGCAGCCGTCATTGGCGATCACCACGCCGCCGCCGTCCTCCACCATGCCGGCCAGCGCTTTCAGCACCTGCTCACGATCCATCCAGTGGAACGAGCGCCCCATGGTCACCAGCCGGAACCGCCCCAGCGCGCCCGGCAGGTCCGCTGAACTGCCGCGCACCCACGTCACATTGCCGACCTCGCCCGCGCGTGCCTGCCGGGCGGCCTCGGCGAGCATGTCCGGCTCCGGATCGACGCCGACCGCCTCCGCGACATGCCCGGCGAGCGGAATGGCCAGCTGGCCGGTGCCGCAGCCCAGGTCGAGCAGGCGCCCGGAGCCGTCCCGACACCCCGCCACCCTACCCACTTGATCGCGTCGGCGCCTGGGCCGCCTTCGCCTGGAGCACGCCCGGTCCGCCCTCGTGATCGGAGCCTCCCGCGGCCCCGCCCATGATGAGGGCGTCGCCGAGCTCCGAACGCAGATACAGGACCGAGCGGCCGTGGCGTGCGCTGGTGAGCAGGCCGACGTCGCGCAGAGCCCGCAGATGCTGGTTGACGGCCGAGGTGGTGACGCCGAGGCGGCCGGCGAGCTCTGTCGACGACGCCGGCGTCTCCAGCGCCGTGAGCAGGCCCGCGCGCGTCGCGCCCAGGAGTTCGGTGAGCGCCGCGGGGGAACGGCGGGACTCCGCCTGCCAGAGCGTTCCGGCGCCGCGGGTGCCATACATGATCAGAGGTGGCTCTTCCGGCGAGATCGGGGCGGTCACGCCCCTGCTGAAGAGCGTCGGCATCAGGGTGAGCCCCTCCCCGCCGGTGGACCGGCGGTAGCCGGTGTTGCTGACCAGGCGGACGCGTACGACGCCCTCGTCCAGGTGGACCCGCTCGCTGAGGTCGGCGAACATCGCCGCCAGACCGTGCGCGGAGATGACCTGTCCGCGGTAGATGATGTCGGCCTGCAGGACGGTCCGCATCCGCGGCCACCACGGCGCGAAGCAGGTGCGCCAGTACGCCCGCAGCGCCTCCGTGATGCGCGCGCGAACGGTTGCCGGGTCGCCCCGCAACGGTGCGGGCAGCCGCCCGGGATGGAGGGCGCGCAGGTCGTCGAGCATGCGTTCCAGGGGTACGCGCGCGACGGCGGCGAGTTCGTCGTCGATGCGGGTGAGGGGAGCGTGCGGCCGGGGTGTCAGATAGTCGGGCGACCACAGCGCGTCGTTCGTGAGGGCGCGCAGCAGGGGCAGGTCGAGCCCGGACCGGACGTGCTCCGTGCGCCGCAGCCAGGGCAGGTGCACGGGATAGCGTCCGGGGTCCCGGAACGTGCGCAGCGACAGTGTGAGCTCGTTGAGCGGTGAGGCGGCGAAGCGCACGTCGGCGACGTCCATGCCCGCGAGCTCGTACGCGATGACCCCACCGCGCCGGACAGCGACCATGTAGCCATACGCTACATCATTGGTTTCCATGGCCCAGGTGCGAGAGAAACGGGGCGTGATCCGAACCTTCTTCCCCGAGGACCGTGTCGGCCGCTCGCTGACTCTCAGCACAATGGCGTTCGCGCTGTCCAGCGGCGTTTTCTACACCGTCAGCACGCTGTACTTCACGCTTGTCATCGGACTCGGTGCGACGAAGGTGGGCCTGGGGCTGGGCATCGCGGGCGGCGCCGGCGTGCTGGCCTCGTACGCGTCGGGCCGGCTCGCCGACCGGGTCGGCGCGCATCGCGTCCAGACGGTGGCGACGGCCCTCAACGGCCTGGCGATGCTCGCCTACCCGCTCGCTTCGGACGTCGTCGTGTTCACCCTGATCGCCTGCCTGGCCGCGTCGATGCGCTCGGCGAGCAGTACGTCGAAGCAGGCGATGCTGGCACGGTGGTACACCGGCCCGGAACGGGTGGTGGTCCGGGCGCGGATGCGCGTGGTCACGAACGTCTTCATCGGCCTGGGCACGCTGGCCGCCGCCGCGGCGCTCCTGACGGGCACCGCCGTGGCGTACCAGGCCGCGTTGATCGCCGCCGGAGTCCTGCTGCTGGCGGCCGCGGCGCCGCTGGCACGGCTCGCATCCCGGGTGCCGGAGCTGCCGGCCCGGATGGTCGCGCCGCCGGAAGGCGACGCGGCCGGCACCCCTGCGGGGGGACCGTCACCGCTCAAGGACCGCACGTATCTGGCGAGCGTGGCCTGCAACGCCGTGGTGGCCGTGCAGTTCGGCCTGCTGACCGTCGGCGTCCCGCTCTGGGTCGCCTCCACCGATGCCCCCACCGCCATCGTGTCCGTGCTGCTCGTCCTCAACACCGTGGTGGTGGCGGTATTTCAGGTGCGTGTCTCGCGTGGCGTCCACGACGTGCGTCGCGCGGGGATCGCCGTCCGGCGCGCGTCGTGGCTGCTTGCGCTCGCCTGCGGGCTGTACGCGCTGGCGGGCTACGGAAACCTGATCATCGCCTGTGTCCTGCTTCTCCTGGCGGGGCTCGCCCACGCCTTCGGCGAGATCCTGGGGGAGGCGGGCGGCTGGGGCATGGCCTTCGAACTGGCCGACCAGCGTAACGCGGGTGCCTACCAGGGCCTCAGCCAGACCGGCTACGCGATCGCCGCCATGGTCTCACCGGTGCTCGTCACCGCCACCGCCATCGAACACGAAACCGTGGGCTGGCTCGCGCTGGCCGCGCTGTTCGTCGCCGGCGGCACCGGCGCGGCGGCCGTCGCCCGAAGGCATCGCTCCAGCGCGACGTCCGTCCCGGACGCATCCGTACCGGCTGATGCGAGCCCGGAGGCCCGCTGAGACGGGATGCCGGATCCCCGGAGTCTCCGGGCTGCCTGGTCGCCGTGGCTCAGCCGCGCACTGCGGCCAGGCATTCGTCGTACAGGTCCATGATGTCGCCCTTGCCGTCGTTCTCGACCCACGTCATTGACGCGGCATCCAGGCACGCGAACGCCGTCGCGATCACCGCGCGGGCCTTCGGATCCGTCCCGCCGCCGTCCATGCGCGCCTTGATGAGCGGCAGCAGATCCTCCTGGAACCGCAGCCGCTTCTCGAGCCAACCGGCACGCAGCGAGGCGGTGCTGTGCAGCAGGCGGAAGCGCTCCAGGGCCTGTTCGCGGCTGTCGTGCAGGGCCAGTACGGCGGCAACCCCTGCGCGCAGGGCCACCCAGACGTCGGCTTCGGCGGGCTGTTCGCTGATCGTGTCCGTCAGGACCTGCCCGAACCGGTCCTGGTTGCCGCCGAGAAGGTCCTCCTTGGTGCCGAAGTAGCGGAAGAGGGTGCGCTGGGAGACGCCGGCCTCTCGGGCGATCTGGGCAATGGACGTCTGGTCGTAGCCCTGCTCGGTGAACAGGCGCAGCGCCGTCTCGAGGATCTCCTGGGAGGCCAGCTGCCGTGTCCGGGCCCACAGCGTGGTCGGTGCGCCCGCCGCTGTCTCGGCTTCCTGCTTCATGCCACCAGATTAGCCGAGCGCTGCCAGATCGACATTCACATCATATTTGGCAGTCGCTGCCAACTAGGCGTACGCTGCCAAGGGCGGTCGCGCAATACCGCCACCGCCCTGCGACCTCCCAGGAACCCGCAAAGGAGCATGCACACCATGTCCGCACCCGCAGCTTTGATCACCGGTGGAACCAGCGGCATCGGCAAGGCGACCGCCGAACTGCTCCACTCCCGCGGCTACCGCGTCATGGTCACCGGCGTCGGCAACGTCGCCAACGCCGCACTTCCGGAAGACGTCGTGACCGTCCGGGCCGACGCACGGTCCCTGCCGGACATCGACCATGCGATCGACCAGGCACGCCGGCAGTTCGGCTCCCTCGACCTGCTCTTCCTCAACGCCGGCATCTCCCGTCCCGGCTCGATCGAGTCAACCGACGAAGACGCCTTCGACGCCCTGTTCGACATCAACGTCAAGGGCAACTTCTTCACCCTGCAGAAGGCGCTCCCGCTGCTCAACGAGGGCGCCTCGGTCGTGTTCACCGTGGGCGCCGGCGAAGGGATCGGAGCAGCCATGACAGCCGCCAAGGGTGCTCTGGTGCCTCTCATGCGCTCACTCGCGCTCGAACTCGCCCCCCGCCGCATCCGCGTCAACGCCGTCAGCCCAGGACTGATCAACACCCCTGTTTACAGCAAGATGGGCGTCCCCCAGGAAATGATCGACTCCTGGGCTCGGGACGTCCCGCTCGGCCGCGTCGGCGCTGCCGTCGACATCGCCGAGGCCGTGGCCTTCCTCGCCTCGGACGCCGCCGGCTACATCACCGGCGACAACCTCGTCGTCTCTGGAGGCATCGGCGTTCACGCCCGCCCCTGACGAGCAGTGACCGAGGCACGAACCGGAGCCGCAGGCTCAGCGGCCAGGGCGTGTCCGCACAGCGGCGGCTCGTGCGCTGGTCAAAGTGCTCAATCGATGAGCACTTTGACCAGCAGAATGGACAGCGTCATCCCGATGAAAGAGGGGAAGCGCCATGATGATCCTCGAGGACGCCGCCGCGTGGCGGAGCTGGCTGGACGGCCACCACGACTCCATGACGGAGGCCTGGCTCGTACTGGCGAAGAAGGGCACGAGCCACCCGACCAGCCTCACCTACGAACAGGCCCTGCAGGAGGCGCTGTGCTACGGCTGGATCGACGGTCTGGCCCGCGCCCGCGACGAGTCGACGTACTGCCAGCGCTTCAGTCCGCGACGGCCGCGCAGCGCCTGGTCGAAGCCGAACGTCGCGCGGGTCGAGCGCCTGCGGCGCGAGGATCGCATGCACCCGGCAGGGCTCGCGGCGGTCGAGCGCGCCGAGGCCGGTGGCCGATTCCCCATCCCGGCGAACAGCTGACGCACCACCGCGCGAGCCGTGGCCGCCCGCGACCTGGGTCAGGCGACCTTGGAAGAGCTCGCCGTCCAGGTGTTGCAGGCGCCCGGCCTGCCCGCCTTGTAGCCCTGCTCGAGCCAGTAGAGGCGGTTGGCGGACTTGGCGTGGTACCTGTTCTTCCAGAACTCCCGAACCTGGATCACGGGCTTCCAGTCCTCGACCTTCCGCCCGAGCGCCTTCGCCGACACGCCCATGAAGCAGTCGATCTGCAGGTAGTACCGGCGGTTCTGCTCGTTCATGAGGGGTTCTGACGCGTCGTTCTCCAGGCCCCACCAGGCTTGCCCGATGCCGGTCTGCCCGGTCACGACCGCGCTCCACGTCCTGACGATGGACGTGAAGACCGTGAGATCCTGCTTGGCCTTGATCCAGTCGTCGGCCACGCGGACACGGATGGCCGTGGCGCAGATCTCGGAGAACGAGCCGGAGACGTCCATGCCGGTGGAGCACGACTCCTTGTCGTCCGCGTCCTTGAACGCCACCTTCACCGGGACGAAGTCCTTGATGGCCGGCTTCCACGCCGTGTTCAGGCAGCCGACGAGTTCGGTGATGTATTTCCTGGTCGACGCGCTGCTCGTGCCCTTGTTCAGCGCGCAGGCGACCTTGGGCAGCCTGGCCGCCTTGTAGAGCTCATTGTGGGTCAGCTCGGGGGCGCCCTTGACCGGCTCGGCGAGCGCCGTACCGGAGAGGAACGCCAGTCCGACGGCCGTCCCGGCTAATAAGCGAATGATCATAAGGCTGGATCCTAGGGGGTTGGAGCCCCAGACTCAGTCAACGGCGATCCAGCCCGGCTGCGGGGGTGACGCTCGTTCGGGGGACCGTCGGCTTCGGCGTCTACCAGATCCCGCCCGAGCAGGCCGAGCAGGCGGTCACCGAGGCACTCGGGGCGGGTTACCGGCTGCTCGACGCCGCGACCTCGCGCCGCTCAGGCAGACTGACGCTGCTCCCGCTGCCGGACCAGTTCTTCGACCGGGCTCGGCAGGGTCGTCTCGAAGTCGATCAGCTTCGCCCAGGTCGGGGTCACCACGATCCGGACCATGCCGTCGTGGTAGAGCGAACGCACCTCCGCCTCCCACGCGACCCGTTGCTCGGGCGTCATCTTGGCGGTGCTGGCCGTCTGGAACTCCTCCGGGATGCCGTCCACGTAGTCCAGCTCGGCCCGGCCCCGGACGAGCAAGATCTTGGGCGGGTGCACCTCGGTGTCGATGGTCAGCGCGACCATCGGGTTCTCGGTCAAGGCCCGGAGCTTCGGAGCGTTCTTCGGAGTGCACATGACGATCTCCGCGCCGTTCCAGGCAAAGACGATGGGGATGTTGCGGGGTGTGCCGTCCTTGGCGACATAGGCCAGGCGGGCCACGTCCCGGGCCAGCAGTTCCCGGCTGAGCGGGCGGTTCAGAACCTCGGTGACCTCGTACGATTCCACGGTCATTTTCTCCATGATCTTTTTCTTGATCCGCCCGGCTATCCCGTGGGCCTGCGTGATCGAGGGTGATTGCTGATGGCGGGAAGCACATGCGCCGTCTTCGGCTGGTGTGACCAGGGGGGCTTGCGAGCCGGATCCACCCTGGTCGGCCGCGACGGGCCGTTAGCCGAGGTGCTGGGCCAGGGCGACGACGATGCCGACGTTCCCCATCCGCTGGACGGTCATCCGGCTACCTCCTGGGTTCATGCGGCGCTCTACCACCGCCGATGGAATCTTGATCCCACCTTGTCTCCCTGAGCCGGCCGCCCGACAGATGCAGATGTCATCGTGCGGGCGATGAATTTCAAGCCCCGGCCGTCCCCTGCGACGATCGCCATAGGCTCCACCCCGGAACGGAGCCGAAGGAGTGACGCTCGCGTCGCTGCCTGCGGCGCGGAGGTCACGTCATCAGCCGCGAACCGCGGAGCGGCGCGGACGATATGCCGCAGCATGCGGTTGTGGTTGGCGCGGAAACGCGGCACCGGACGGTTGCCGTCCAGCTTGCCACGTTGCCCTGGTTGGGGTTCGTGCCAGATGAGGCGAGCGTGGCGCCGCCGGTGGCCACCGCCCGAACCAGCGCCACCGCGCTGACGTGGGAGAAGGTCGCGCACCTGCTGACCGATCAGTTACGCGCGGATCTGGATTCGGTGGGCCGCCGCTCGACCAGCCGGGCGCTGGAACGCCGCGAGCCACAACGCCTCTATGCGATCTTGCTGGCAGTGGTCACGCAATCGGCAATCGATCAGGTCGGCGAGGTGGTGATGCTGTTCGACCAGGCATTCTTGCCGGTGCTCGCGGAGCCGGCCATCCCGGACGGGAGCAGATCGGCGGGCTGCTGCGCAACACGATCGGGATGAGCAGGCTGCGCCAGTTCAGCCGCTACGCCGACCATTGCACCCTCAACATGGCTGGACCACCAGGGGCGACCCCCTTGACAAGTGCCTCATTGCTGAGCGGGATTCCGGCCAGTACAGGGCCTCGCCTTGCGCATGCTTCACAGCACTGGCCGAGGGCTGATCAGCTGTACCGGCCGGTGGTTCCGATCACTTAGAGCCGCTTTGCAGCTGGTGACATGGACCCGAGCGGAAAGGCCTTGATCTCGGTACGTCGGGCCCAGGCGATCAGCGCGCTCACCATGAGCAAGCCGATGGGCAGCCATGGCGGGGCGGCGATGAGGAAGATGTTGGTGAGGGTCGCGCCGGTCATCAGGGCGGTCACGCCGAGGGCGGCCGACCCGCACAGCCTGGGTACCAGGAGGCCGATGGCGGCGGCGATCTCCAGGACGCCCACGGTGTAGCGGAGCCACTGCCCGGCCCCGATCGTGGCGAACATCTCCACCATCGCCGGATCGCTCGAGACCTTGAGGATTCCGGCCGGGGCGAGCTGGACGGCCAGGATGGCTTGCGCCACCCATAGGGCGGCCGTTCTGACGTGTGTGCGCATGCGTGGCCGGGCAGGCGGGGAGGCGGTTGCGGATGGTGTGTGATTCATGAGTTCTCCTGTCGAGAGGGTCGGCGAAGATGTCCGTGGTGGGTGCGGCGGAACAGCACGTAACGACGCCGTCAGGGGATGTCGTAGGTCAGGTGGGTTGCCGTCGATGTCGGGGTCACGCTCCGTTGCACCAGCGTGCGCGGCGTCGTGCCGGTGAACAGCGGGGTCCCGGCGCCCAGTACGACGGGCGCGAGGTGCAGCGTCAGCGCGTCGACCAGCCCGGCGTCGATGGCCGAGGCGATGGTGGCGCCGCCGCCCATCAGGACGACATCGAGGTCTTGGCCGCACTGTGCCGACGCCGCTTCGGCGCGCTCGCGGGCAGCGGCGACGGCGTCGGCCAGGCCGGTGGTGATGAACGTCCAGTCGAGGTCGGTGAGTCGTACTGACTGCGGTGGCGAGTTCGTCACGACGATGAACGCCGGCTTGCCGACCTCGCGGGCGCCGTAGCCGGACTCGTCGTTCCAGCCTTCTGGCCCGTCGATCACGTCGAAGAGCCGCCGGCCGAGGATGACGGCGCCGGAGCGGGCGGTCGCCTCGCGCAGGATCCGGCGGTCGCCGGGGTCGTCGGAGAACGCCCAGGTGTGCAGGGCCTCGCCGCCGATGCCCAGGCCGTTGTCCGGGTCGGGATCGGGTCCGGTGACGAAGCCGTCGAGGGAGAGCGAGATGTCAGCGATGACGCGGGTCATGCCAGCTCCTTGGGGCCGGTCGAGGGACGGGTCGAGCCGGGGTCGCCGTCCGTGTCGTTCACGTGGCGGGGTTCCTGAGGGCGTGTGACGCGCAGTCGTGCGTCGGTGACGTTGTCGAAGCGCGCGTCTCCTCCCCGGATCAGGACGAAGTGCCGCCGTATGTCGGCGCGGTAGGCCAGCAGGGGGCCGGACGGCGCGAGGTCGTCGCCGGTGAGTTGTTTGCCTGGGGGGAGGCGGGCGTTGAGCATGGTCAGTGCCGCGGCGGGATCGTCGGCGGGGGCGGCGGTCGCCTCCAGGTAGAGCGCCTCGGCGCCGCCTATGGGCGCGCGGGAGTCGAAGACCGTGATGGCCACGTCCGGGCGTTCGGCGATGTTACGGGAGTGCCTGCTGTCCGGTGCCGACACCCAGAAGAGCCGGTCCTCCTCACCGGCGGCGAAGAAGACGGGTGTAGCCCACGGGCGTCCTTGGCGATCGGCGGTGGCGAGCACGAGGTAGCGGTTGTCGCCGAGCAGCCGGGGAACCAGATCCCACATGCTGCTCACCGCTCTCGGGTGGTGGTGGCCGCCAGGTGAAGCACGGCCGGGCCGTGGATCGTGGACGGTACGGTGAACTTGACCAGGCTGTCGTTCGGCACCGTGACTTCGTCGCCGGGCAGGGATGTCTGTTCGTCGATGGCGTACCAGTCGGCTGCGTAGCGACCGGCCGGCAGTTCGGCGGTGAACACGTCGCTGGTCCCGCCGGGCTGCAGGATGAGGTACTCCTTGCCGGGGTGTGCGAGCGCGTAGCCGGTGGAGGTGAGGTCGCCGCGAGGGGGCATGCTGTTGAGGTCGATCCTCTCGGCGTAGCACCGGGTATCGCCCATCGCCTGGCGGGCCGGTTCGAAGGCGTCGGGTGAGGACGGGACACCGTCGATGAGGCCGTAGTCCATCAAGACCGGGTTGTGGCCGCGCAGGAACGCCTTCCATACCCACAGGGCGTCGCCCTGGCCGGGGGCGAAGTGGTCGGTGTCGCTGAGCAGCACCTTGCGGCCGTCGGCGGGCGGCGGGTTGTCCAGCCACCGCGACGGCGAGCCGCCCGGGGCGGACGGGTGACCGCCCTCGCGGAAGATCTCGTCGTCGTAGCCAGGGGAGATCCAGTCGGCGGGCCCGTCGAACAGAGGCGCGTTGACCAGGGTCTGGTCGGCCACTGGGAACTGCATGGTCATGCCGATCGGGCGCGGATCGTATTCCTGCTGTCGCTGGTACTGCCGGACGAACTCGATCACCCAGTACTGCCAGCCGGTCGAGTCACCCCATTCGGTCTCCAGCGGTACGCCGAGCGCGTCGGCCATCTCCGGGCTGACGGCGCCGCCTCCGGATGACTCGTTGGAGACTTCGTACAGGACGTTGGGCAGGTCGTGCAGGGTGTCGACGACCTGCCGGAGGTAGGCCTCCTGCAGGGCCTGTACGGCGGGGTCGAGCGGCAGGACCTGGTGGTCGAGGATCGAGGTGATCCCGATGCCGTTGACGTTGTTGCCGGCGTGGAAGGGATGGCCCTCGACGTTGTCGGGCGCCGGGCTGAGGTGCAGCGCCCAGCCGTCGAACAGCATCACGGCCACGTACATGCCGCGCTCGCCGGCCGCGGTGACCCGCTCGCGCAGCCGCTGGAAATAGGCCGGGTCGAACTGGGACAGGTCGAACTTCGGATCGCCGTCCTTGGCCGTTCCCCGTCCTGTGCGCGGCCATGGCTGCGGGCTCATGTTCAGGTGGTACGCGCCGCCGGCGGCCTGCGACTGGAACTGTTCCCAGCGCCACAGCCGGATGAAGTTGTGCCCGCGGGCGGCGAGGAAGTCCAGGTAGGCGCTGTAGTCCATCTTCTCGGGCTCGGCCGGTGCGGTCGCGCCGGGCCCCATCCCGTCGTGGAAGTTGTTCCAGATGTGTGAGCCGGTGAGATACACCGCCCGGTTGTCCGAACGTGCGGTGAAGTAGCGCGGGTTATCCGCCGACACTTCCAGCGGGCCGGGCATCCGATCCAGGTATGCAGATATATCCGACATGATGTCTCCATTCGATTCAGTGATGGACCGGGTAGCGCAGGTGCGTGACGTTCTCACCCTCGATGACCGTCGGCGTGCCCAGCTCGACCGGCGCCATGGCGAGCCCGGCGAAGAGCTGGATGCCCTTTCCCAGCAGGACGGGCACGAGGTCCACCGCGAGCATGTCGACCAGTCCGAGGTCGAGACACTGCTGTGTGATGGTGGGCGTGGCGATCGCGATGTCGCGGCCACCGGCGAGATCCTTGGCCTGCCGTACCGCGCTGGCCACACCGTCGGTGACGAACGTGAACGAAGTGTCCTCGCGCGGCCAGGCGTCCGGCACGCTGTGGGTGACGACGAAGACGTGCGCGCCCATCGGGTGCCTGCCACCCCACGCGTTGGTCAGCTCGAACAGCCTGCGGCCACAGACCAGCGAGCCCAGCGCGCCGGGCGGGAACACCCCGGCACCGGCCCGCACCGCGTCGTACCAGGCGAACAGGTCGTCCACCTCGTCGTTCGGCCCGGCGACGAAACCGTCGAGAGACATGGTCATGCTGGCGATGACGGACCCCATCACGTCGCTCCCTGGTCGTCGAGTCCGGCTGTACGCGGCAAGCCTGCCTGCGGCGGCTGAGCGGAACATCGGCCAGGTGGCCGAGGCCAGGACTCTACGGTGGCCGATCCCAACGGTCCGATGGCAGACTGAGCCCTGCGATGACGTCCGCGACACCTCCTGACCATCCCGTCCAGCTCGCCACCTTCGTAGGCAGGCGGTCCGAGCTGGCGACGGTGCGCGCGCTGCTGGACACCGGGCGTCTGGTGACACTGACCGGCACCGGCGGCGTCGGCAAGACCCGGCTCGCCGCGGAGATCGCCGCCACCGAGGCCGCGCGCCGGCCGGACGGCGTCTGGTGGATCGAGCTGGCGGCCGTCAGCGACCAGGCGCGACTCGCCGAGCTGGTCGCGGCGAGGCTCGGCGTGCTCGTCGAGCCCACCCAGGGCCCCGTACGGTCCATGACGGCGCAGTTGCGCGGAGGCCGCGCGCTGCTCTGCCTGGACAACTGTGAGCACGTCATCGACGGCGCCGCCGAGCTGACCGGCGCGCTGCTGTCGTCGTGCCCGGAGCTGTCGGTGCTCACCACCAGCCGCGAGCCGCTGGCCGTGCCGGGCGAGGTGGTCTGGCGGGTGCCGTCGCTGGCGCCGGACGAGGCGTTGGAGCTGTTCGTCGAACGGGGCCGCCAGGTCCGGCAGCGGTTCGGTCTGGACCGGGCGAGCGAGGCCGCCGCGCGGGTGCTGTGCTCCAGGCTCGACGGCATCCCGCTGGCCATCGAGCTCGCGGCCGCGTGGCTGGGCTCCCTCACCCCGCAGCAGATCGAGCACGGCTTGGACGACCGGTTCGGCCTGCTCGTCCGCAGCCCCCGCGGTGTCGCCGCGCGCCAGCAGACTCTGGCGGCGTCCATCGCCTGGAGCCACGACCTGCTCGACGAGCCGGACCGGACGGTGTTCCGCCGCCTCGCGGTGTTTCCCTCCGGCTTCGACCTGGACGCCGCACGGGCGGTCTGTACGGGCGGAGTGATCGCCCGCGACGACGTGCTGGGCAGCATCGGCCGGCTGGTGGACAAGTCGCTCGTGGCCGTGGAAACCCGCGGCGGCGTGTCCCGCTTCCTGCTGCTGGAGACCATTCGCGACTACGCCGCCGACCGGTTGCGCGAGGCCGGGGAGGTCGTCCTCGTCCGCGACCGCCATCTCGGCCACTTCCTCGCCTTCGCCGCCGGCGGACCCGAGCGGGCCATCGATCTCGACGCCTGGCGCGCCCGACTGGAGGGTGAGTACGACAACCTGCGTGCCGCCTTGGAGTGGGGGCTGACCGCCGCCGATCCCGACAGGGGACGGCGCCTCGCCGCCGAGCTGTCGTGGTTGTGGCATCTGGACCGGCACGGACACGAGGGCATCGCCTTCCTGCGCCGCGCCATCGACCGTGTGCCGGCGGACCGATCGCTGCTGCAGGCGCGGCTGCTCACCGGGTTGGCGCTGGTCGCGGACACCACGAGCCCGCTGGACATGGAATACGACGCGGCACAGCAGGCCCTGGAACTGGCCACCGCGCACGGCGACGAGAGCCTGCGCAGCCAGTGCCTTTCGCTGGCAGCGGTCGGCCGGTTCTACACCGACTTCGCCGCCGCCTGGGACCTCACGGTCGAGGCGATCCGCTCCGCCGACCTCGCGGGCGACCAGTTGTTCAAACATGCTCAGCTGGCGCTGCAGGGCATGATCAGACACCTGCAGAACCGGCACGACGAGGCCCGCCCGCTGCTGGAGGCGGCACTCGACGGCCTGCGCCACCGTCACCGCGGGATAGCGTCGACCACCCTGGCGTACCTGTCGAGCGGAGCGCTCGCGAGCGGCCGGCCGGCCGAGGCCCGCCGCCTGGCCGAGCAGTCACTCGAACTCGCCGAACCGCTCGGCGACTACCTGCGCGTCGGCATGGCACGCGGCGCCTTGGCCGCGGCGTACACCGCGTCCGGGGACGTGAGCGCGGCGCTGGCGACGATGCGGCCACTGCTGCTGCTCATGGAGAACGCCGAAGCGGCCGTCTTCGTGCCCGGAGTGGGGTCGGCACTGGCACAAGTGCTGGTGGCCGGCGGCGATCTCGACGGGGCCCTGCGCTGGTTCGAACACGATGTGCGGCAGGCCGCGCACACCACGCCGACCTACCTCGCGGCGCAGGTGCACACCGGCTACGGAGAGGCCCTACGACGCGCCGGCCGATACGACGACGCCCGCGGCGAGCTCGACCGGGCGGCGGCCATCGCACGCAAGCTCGGCATGCCACGCGTCCTCGCGGACGTGCTGCACCAACAGGCCCATCTCACCGGCGACCCCGACCTACACCACGAGGCGCTGACCATTCGCGTCGCCCACGGACTGCGCACGTTCTGGATGGACAGCCTGGACGCGATCGCCGCGCATCTGCCCCCGCCGAACGCGGTGCGGACACTGGCCGCCAGCACCACGGCACGCGTGGCCCTGGCATATCCCCGCCCCGTGGCCGAACGACGTGAGTACGCCGAACTGCTCGACCGGCTCAGGCAGGAGCTCGGTGAAGAGTTCGCGGCGGCATGGGCGGCGGGCGCCGAGCTGTCCCTCGACGACGCGGTCGCCTACGTCCGCCGTAGCCGGGGTGCCCGCGACCGGCCGGCCGCCGGCTGGGACAGCCTCACCCCGACCGAGCTGAGTGTGGCACGGCTGGCCTCCGCCGGCCTCACCAACCCGCAGATCGGAGCACGACTTTTCATGAGCCGCAGCACCGTCAAGACCCACCTCTCCAACGTCTATGCCAAGCTTGGTGTCGCCAACCGCACCGAACTCGCCGCAGCAGCGTCATTCACCGACGATCGACAATCAGGAGGCGGCCGAAACACGCCAGAAAGGGCCACGAAGCTGAGCGTTGATCGTTAGCAGACGCACCACACATTCGTGGCCAGGTCCTTGCCCGCCGCGCGGTAAAGATTGACCCACGGTTGACCATGGGCACGGTCGCCGTAGGCGCCACCTGTAGTCCGCCGGTGCGCGGGCGACATGCGGAAGACCATTCTGTTGATGTGCTCTACGGTGCTGCACGTAACGCCCGGGAGCGCCGCGAAGGTATCCGTGTTTGGGGCAGGCGGCGATCGGCGATTGGCGCGACGATGGGTGGGTGGTCAACAGAGCAGCAAACGACCTGGGCGGATTCTTGCGCAGCCGGCGTGAACGCCTGACACCGGCCGCGGCGGGTATCGAGACCGGCGTCACTCGTCGGCGAGTCCCAGGACTGCGCAGGGAGGAGCTGGCCGAGCTTGCCGGCGTCAGTGTCGGCTACTACACGCGGCTTGAACAGGGTGTCAGTGGTAGCGCTTCTGACGCTGTCATTGACGCACTGGCTGCGGCGTTGCAGCTCTCTCCGGCTGAGCACGAGCACCTGCGGATCCTTGCCGCTCCCAGGCGACCGACTCGCCCTCGCGCTCGCATAAGCAGGCTGAGGCCCTCAGTACGTGAACTGCTCGCCGCCATCCCCGGAACACCGGCGATCGTGATCGATCACCGCGCCGACGTCCTCGGGTGGAACCGCCTCGGACACGCCCTGCTGGCCGGCCATGTCGACTTCAACGCTCCCGACATGCGGATTCGGCCGAACATCGCCCGAATGCTCTTCCTCGACCCGCACCACCGCGCGTTGTACTGCGACTGGCACGCCAAAGCGCAGGTCACAGTCGCGGCCCTGCATCAGGCGGTTGCGCGGCACCCGGCCGACCCGGTGCTCGAACAGCTCGTTGGCCAACTCGCCGTCGACAGCCGGGACTTCGCGCGAATGTGGGCGCGGCGCCCCGTCCGAACCTGCTCGTACTACCTGCGGGAACTCGACCATCCTGTCGTCGGGCGAATGACTCTGGCGAACGAGACGGTCACGCTACCTGACGATGACCAGCAAATGGGTCTGTTCTACGCGCGTCCCGGCACATCTGCCGCCGACGCGCTCACCTTGCTGGCGTCGGGCGACGTCCACGTCGACCTGACCTCACATTCGACCATCGAGGCCATGTACCGCGAGATCGGGGCGGTCGACAGCGTCGTCAGCGTCGCAGCGCACGGCGCGCTCGACGAGTTCACGACGCTGACATCAGAGGCGCTGTACGAGAACCTGCGAGCCAAGTTCTTCGGGCAAGCCGATCTGGTTCTCACCGGCCAGCATCACTGCGCCGACGGCGCCTCCTTCACCCTGACGTCCGGGATCTTCGCCGACCGAGCATGGCCGCACGTCACTGGCGGCGGCGTCATCAGCGGCGCCCTGCACAGCTTCGCCTTGTCGGCCGCGATCGAGCTACCACGGGGTATGCGGATCAACGTGGTCAGCCCCACGATGATCGGCGACTCCGTCGATGCCTTCGCCGAACACTTACCCGGCATGCGCCCAGTGCCGATGGACGAACTCGTCGGCCACTACCTGCACTGCGTCGAAGGCGACGACACCGGCCGCATCATCCGCGCGTATGGATGACCGCCCCGACGCCACGACGGCACACCGCAACCGGAAGGTCAAGCCAGTGCCGCGATCATGCACGATCGCGGTCGCCCAGGTCACCAGGTCGTCCAGGAGGGTCGTGCCGCTTCCCACCACACGAGATTGGCGGCCGCCTGCGCCACCGGCTCGATGATCTCCCACCCCTCGGCGATCAGCCCGTCGTCGAGCCGCCAGATGTCGACGACCGCGATCCCCGGCTCCGCGCCGGGAAGCCGGCGACGCGAGTGCATCACGACGTGATCACCGTCGGCCAGCACGTGATGGATCTCGACCTGCATGCCGGCGAGCGGGACGAGCGCGGAGCGTACGGCGGCGAGCCACTCGGCCTTGGTGGACGAGGTCGAATCCGGCCTGTGATGGACGAAGTCCTCGCTCAGCAACGGCGCCAGCGCTTCGACGTCGCCCGTCCCGACCAGCTCTGTCAGCGCGCGTTGGACGATGCTCTTGTTC
The DNA here is from genome assembly GCF_040654115.1 of Nonomuraea sp. NPDC050786. Taxonomy (NCBI): domain Bacteria; kingdom Bacillati; phylum Actinomycetota; class Actinomycetes; order Streptosporangiales; family Streptosporangiaceae; genus Nonomuraea; species Nonomuraea sp. NPDC050786. The sequence continues at coordinate 183,466 of NZ_JBFAHJ010000020.1, read as the reverse complement.
TCTGCGGTCATGGAGCCAGTGTTTCCGCCGTCGCGACGGCTGTCGATGAACTCCCATTTCATGGCGTACGGCGCCATGACGAGTAGCATCGGCGATCATGTACACGGTGGGGGAGCTGCTGCGGCAGTGGCGGCATCGCCGGCGGCTCAGCCAACTCGATCTCGCGATCGCCGCCGACGTCTCAGCTCGGCACGTCAGCCTGGTGGAGACCGGCAAGACCAGACCGAGCGCGGACATGGTCCTCCGGCTCGCGGATCAGCTGGACGTGCCGCTGCGTGAGCGCAACCGGCTGCTGCTCGCCGCCGGCTTCGCCCCCCGCTACGCCGAGCGGCCGCTCGACGGGGACTCGCTGTCGGCGGCCTGGGGCGCGATCGAGAAAGTGCTCCGCGCGCACGAGCCGTTCCCGGCGCTGGTCATCGATCGCCGCTGGAACATCGTGATGACCAATCGCGCTCTCGACCCGTTCCTCGCCGACGTCGCCCCCGACCTGCTGAAGCCGCCCGTCAACATGGTGCGGCTGGGACTGGACCCGCGCGGGCTCGCGCCACGGATCGTCAATCTGGCCGAGGTACGGGCGGTGCTCCGTACCCGGATCACGCGTCAGCTCGCCACCGCCCCCGACCCCGAGCTGGCCGCGCTCTACGAGGAGCTGCTGGCGCCCTACGCCGAGGACGCGAGCCACCCGATCGAGTCCGAGGTCGTGATCCCGATGATCTTCTGCTTCGGCGGACGAGAAGTGCGGCTCTTCTCGACCACCACCACGTTCGGCACCCCGATGGACATCACGCTGGACGAGGTCGCGATCGAGTCGTACTACCCGGCGGACGCGGAGAGCGCCGCCTACTTCACGAAGCCCGTCGCTGACGCACCGCCCCGCGCTCGCGCAAGAGCGCGGGGCGACGGCAGCCGGCGGTGAACTCACCGGCGCCGCGGTCGTCCGGTGCGGGCGCCGCTACGGCAGGGCGGGCACGGCCGGCGCGGCGTTGGTCCAGCCGACCTCGAGCATGGTCTGGATGCTGGTCTCGTTGAGGGACAGCTTGCCACTGATCGTGGTCATCCGGCTCTCGGAGAGCAGAAGCATCGTGCCGGTGTCCACGATCATTTCGCTCTTCTCGTTGATCGTCAGTCCGTTCTTCTGAACGACCTGCGGGTGGTCGATCGACAGGGCCGCGCCGGCTCTGCCCCTGCTGTCCTTGGACTCTCCCTGCGAATGGACAGCAGGCATCGTCAGCAAGGCCTGATAGGCCGCGGCGCGGACGTTCTTGGGTGCCGGAAGCTGATAGAGCATCCCCGGCAGCGCCCCGGTGATGTACTGGTCCACGTCGTTCTGCTTGACCCGTGAGACGCGCGCGGCCTCCGTGAGCCAGGACTTCAACGCGTTCGGGTCCGCGGGCAGCCGCTGGACCTCGTCGTACGTCAGCTTCTGCCCGGCCAGGAAGAACTGGTCGTCGTTGCCACGTACGGGCCCGACATGGCCCTTGTCCGGCTCGGTCGACAGCTTCACGACTTGGCCGTCGGCCGTGCGGGTCCACTTGGCCGGCGAGCCATCGCGGCGCCACGCCTTCCGGTCCGCCGCGCTCTTCGGATACGCCCCCGGCTTCCGGTATCCGAACCAGGCCTTGCCGTCAGGTGCGGTCCAGTCCTCGCTGAGCGCCTGCTCCACCACCCAGTAGCGATTCGCGCCGCTGCCCATCTGGCGGGGACCGATGCGCTGGGTCAGCACCCTCGTATGCCAGTAGGCGCCTTCCGGCGGAGCCGACGCGGCGGCCGCGAGCCGCGTCTCCGGCGCCTTCACCAAGCTCGGCAGGCCTAGCAGCGCGGCGGTGCCCACGGCGGCCAGGCCGGCCCCTACGGCGATCAGCGGCCGGACCGGTGCGGTCGCGAGCTTCATGTGTTTCCTCCAGGAGGTCCGAAGTGACGCCCCCAAATACGCCTGGCCGCCTCACAAGGTTGCCTGCGGCACTCGGGCAACTGTTGCAGGATCCAAGGCGTATTAGAAGGCGTGAAACGGGACAGACAGACGTGAGCGGCGCGGAGCACGACTTCGGCGCGTTCGTGGCCGCACGGGCCACGACCCTGCTGCGGGTCGCCTACCTCGCCTGCGGGAACGAGGCGGAGGCAGAGGACCTGCTGCAGACGGCGCTGGAGCGTACCTATAGGAACTGGGACAGGGTGCGGCACGACAGCCCTGAGCCCTATGTGCGCCGCGTCATCATCAACACCGCCATCAGCCGGGCCCGCCGCCGGGCGATCCTGAGCATCATCCCGATGCGCATCCTGCCGGAGAGGCCGGCGCGCTCGACCGACGTCGATCTGCGCCATCTGCTCATGGACGCGCTGCGCGACCTGCCTCCCCGGCAGCGCGCGGTGGTCGTCCTGCGCTACTGGGAGGACCTCAGCGAGGCGCAGACCGCGGAGGTGCTCGGCTGCACGGTCGGCACGGTGAAGAGTCAGACGTCGAAGGCGATGGCCAAGCTGCGTACAGCGCTCGGCGAGGCATCCGTGGAAGGAGTGATCGGCAATGCCCACGCTTGAGGAACGGCTCCGCCAGGTCATGGCGGACGAGACCGCGCGGCTGCACGCCGCGCCCGACCTGGTGGACCGGGTCGTCCGGTCCACGCGGCGGAAGAGGACGCGGGGCAGGGTCGCGGCCCTGGCCACGTCGGTGGCCGTCATCGCGGCAGGCCCCCTCTACCTGACGGCGGCCCCGGGCGCCATGCAGACGCCCACCGCCTCGGAGACGCCGGCCGTCTCCGAGACGCCGGATCCGCCGGCCATCGACGACATCCCGCCCGTTCGGTCCGATCCCCCGAACCTCGGGGACCTGGGCGACGGGAAGGTGTTCAAGCACGTCAAGGTGGGTTACCTGCCCGAGGGCCTGAAGTGGTCCAACTGGTCGGTGGACTACGGCGAGAGCTACTCGACCTCGTGGAACTTCGACGGCGACGAGCACGGCTCCTACTGCGTGCAGATCTTCGTGTACGAGGGTCAGGCCGTCCAGCAGGTCGACGACCGCGTCCAGGCGTACCGCGACGAGGGGGAGGGCGAAGAGGTGACCGTCGGCGACCGGACCGGCTACTCGGTCATCGCAGACGTCGGCGAGGACGGCATGGCGGGCACCCCCACGCTCTTCCTCAACATGGGGGAGCAGCGGCGGGCCGAGATCATGTTCAGCCCCGTGTACGTGAAGAAGTTCCCCAACGCCAAGGCCGTCGAACGCGAGCTCACCAAGATCGCCGAAGGGCTCACCGCCGACAACTAGGACCTCCCCCGTTCACTCTGTGACATATCCATCACAGTGGGTAACAACACTGCGGGCGTCCAGTGCTGTCACGCGAGCAGTAGGTCGGGTCGGCTGGGCGCCGGGGGCCGCCCAGGCGACCCGACCTACGAGGGGAGATCTGATGAAGGGGTACGACGTCGAGGGGCCGGCGCTCGAACTCGGGGCCCTGGTGCGTGCGGACGGCAGCGCCGACCCCTCGGAGCAGATCCGGATCGCCCTGAGCATGCTGAACCGGCACGGACTGGTGGCGGGGGCCACCGGAACGGGCAAGACGAAGACCCTGCAGCTCATGGCGGAGCAGCTCGCGGCCCAGGGCGTTCCGGTCTTCCTCGCCGACATCAAGGGCGACCTGTCGGGGCTGGCCTCGCCGGGTACGGCCGCCGATCGCGTCACCCGGCGGGCCGCCGAGGTCGGCCAGGCCTGGCAGCCCACGGCCTGTCCGGTGGAGTTCCTCTCCCTGGGCGGTCTGGGGGCCGGGGTTCCGATCCGCGCCACCATGACCGCCTTCGGGCCGACCCTGCTCGCCAAGGTCCTCGGGCTCAACGAGACGCAGGAGTCGTCGCTCGGGCTGATCTTCTACTTCGCCGACAAGAACGGAATGCCGCTCCTGGACCTCAAGGACCTGATCGCGGTCATCCGGTATCTGACCGCCACGCCTGAGGCGCTGAGCGACATCGGCGGGCTGTCGGCGGCGACGGCGGGGGTCATCCTCCGCACGTTGACCAACTTCGAGGCGCAGGGGGCGGAGGCGTTCTTCGGCGAGCCGGAGTTCGACGTGCGCGACCTGCTCCGGGTGACCCCGGACGGCCAGGGGACGATCTCCATCCTCGAGCTGCCCGCCGTGCAGGACCGGCCGCAGCTCTTCTCCACCTTCCTGATGTGGCTGCTCGCCGATCTCTTCCACGTGCTGCCCGAGGTGGGGGACGTCGACAAGCCGAAGCTCGTGTTCTTCTTCGACGAGGCGCATCTGCTGTTCGACGACGCCTCCAAGCCGTTCCTGCAGTCGATCGCCCAGACCGTACGGCTGATCCGGTCGAAGGGAGTGGGCGTGTTCTTCGTCACCCAGACGCCGAAGGACGTGCCGGCCGACGTGCTGGCCCAGCTCGGCGCGCGCGTGCAGCACGCCCTGCGCGCCTTCACCCCGCAGGACGCCAAGGCGCTCAAGGCCACCGTGTCGACCTTCCCCGCGTCCGCGTACGACCTGGAACGGCTGCTGACCGAACTCGGCACCGGCGAGGCCGTCGTCACGGTGCTGTCGGAGACGGGCGCGCCGACCCCGGTGGCCTGGACGCGCCTGCGCGCGCCGCAGACGCTCATGGCGCCGTCGAGCCCGGAGGTGATCCAGGGCGTCATCGCCGCCTCGCCGCTTCAGCGGAAGTACGGCACGGCGGTCGACCGCGAGTCGGCGTACGAGATCCTCTCCACGAAACTCTCCACCCAGCAGCCCGCCGAGGCTCCCGCCGGCCCCGCTCCGCAAGCGCCGCGCGAGCCGGAAAGGCCCAGGGAGCGAGAGGCAGAACCGAGGCAGTCCGTGCTGGAGAGCGTGCTGGAGTCCAAGGAGTTCCGCTCCATGGCGCGGTCGGCGGCATCCGCTCTGGGCCGGGAGATCACCAGATCCATCTTCGGCACCGCCCGCCGCGGACGACGCTGAACCCGGCCGGAGCTGTAGGCGCGGCCCGGCGCCGGTCCGGGCCTCCATGGTGCCCGGAGAAAGAGGACGCAACCTGTCCGCTTCGCCTGAGACTGTTGTCGCGTGCCAGTCAACGACAGCAACCCGAACGCCGTGATCGCCGCCACCGCGTCCCCTCGACGCGCTCGTGGCCGGCGCTCCCCCCTGACCACCACCGTCCGCGGGCCCAGCGTCCGGCCCTCTCACGCGGGTCGCCCACGCCGGCGATCGGCCGAACGGGCGCACTGGGGCATGAGCCGATGACCGTTCTCAGCACCCGGGCGCTCAACCGCGCGACGCTCGCCCGGCAGCTGCTGCTCGATCGCGCCGACGTACCCGTCCTCGACGCCGTCGCGCACCTGTGCGGCCTGCAGGCGCAGGAACCGCAGGAACCGTTCGTCGGGCTCTGGTCGCGGCTGCGCGCGTTCGACCCGGCGGTGCTCTCGGACCTGCTGATCCGGCGGAGCGTGGTGCGCACCCACCTCATGCGCCGCACCGTTCACCTCCTCGCCGCCGACGACGTCCTCGCCTGGCGGGCCCGCCATGACACCATGCTGCGCCAGCGCGTCCTCGGGACCTATCGCCGCGAGCTCGCCGGGATAGATCTCGACGAGCTCGCCGCGGCAGGCCGGGCGGTGATGGCCGATGACCTGCCGCGCTCGATGACCGAGCTCGCGCGGGCGCTGGCCGGGCGCTGGCCGACGCCGGGAGCACGGGCACTGGGGGAGATGCTGATCGCCGCCCTCCTCCCTGTGGTGCAGTTGCCCCCGCGCGGGCTCTGGCGCACCAGGGCGGGCGTGCGCAACGTCCTGCTCTCCTCCTGGTTGGGCCGCGAGATCGACCCCCCGTCCCAGAACGGCTCCGATCCGGTCGGTGAAACGCTGGTACGGCGCTATCTGGCCGCGTTCGGCCCCGCCGCCACGGCCGACCTGCGCGCCTGGTGCGGCCTCGCCGGGCTGCCGGCCGCGGTGGCCGCGGTACGCGAGGAGCTGGTCACCTTTCGCGACGAGCGAGGCCGGGAACTGCTGGACCTGCCCGACGCCCCGCGCCCCGACCCTGACACGCCCGCCCCGGTGCGGTTCCTGCCGGCGTTCGACAACGCGCTCCTCGGCTACCAGGACCGCAGCCGGATCGTCGACGACGCCCACCGCGGACTGTCGGTCGCCGGAGCTCGCGTCGTACTGGTCGACGGCCGGGTCGCCGCGACCTGGAGCGTCGAGAGCGGCACCGTGATCGTCAGCCCGCTGCGCCCCTTCTCTCGAGACGACAGCGCCACCGTGGCCGAGGAAGGGCGGGCGCTGGCGTCATTCCTCTCCGACAACGACAGCGACCGCGTACAGATCGCCGCGTCTCCCCACTGAGTGACAATCCGGCGGCTGCTCTGCCACCGATCAGCCGGATCCGCGCGCGACGGCACCCTCTGATGTGGGAGGAAGGACGGTCCGGGGCAGCAGGGCCATCAAGGCCACCAGGACGGCGGCGGCCGGTATCCCCCAGAACAGGACGTCCGGGATGGCCGCGGCGGTCGCCGCCGGGCTCGTGGCGTGGCCCTCGAGTTCGCGGGCCAGGAGGTTCCCGAAGGCCGCCACGCCGAGCGAGAGGCCCAGGCCGCGGACGGACACCGCGGCGGAGGTGGTGGCGGCCAGATCTGCGGGGGAGGCCGCGTTCTGCGCGACGACCACCAGGTTCTGCATCAGCAGACCGAAGCCGGCCCCGAGCACTGCCATCTCCGCGCCGAGCAGAACGTAGGCGGTGTCGGGGGTGAGCCGGCTCAGCAGCGTGAATCCCAGCACCGCGGTCGCCGCGCCGGCGAGCAGATAGGGCTTGAACCGGCCGCCGGCGCCGACGCGGGCGCCGGTCAGGGAGGAGACCGCCATGAACGTCAGGACGTAGGGGTTGAGCGCCAGGCCCGCCTGGGTGGCCCCCATGCCGTACGCGTCCTGCAGATAGGTGGGCAGGTAGACGATCGACCCGCCGAGGAGCGCGCCGAGCAGCGCGGTGGCGGGGAGCGTGACGCGCAGGGCGCGCTCGGCGAACAGCCGCGGCGGCAGCAGCGGGTTGCTCGCACGCCGTTCCCACCACACGAACAAGGCCGCCAGCACCGCCAGGGCCCCGCCCAGGCCGAGGATCACGCCGGAGTTCCACGCGTAGGTGCGGCCGCCCCATTCGGCCACCAGGAGCAGGCTCACCGTGGCGCCCGCGAGCAGCACGGCTCTCACGAGGTCCACCTTGCCATCCCCGCCCGACCTGGGCAGCCGCAACGCGAACGCGGTGAACGCGATGCTGAGCAGCCCGAGAGGCAGGTTGATGTAGAAGATCCAGCGCCAGCCCCAGGCGTCGGTGATCGCGCCGCCGGCGAGCGGCCCGCCCACGCTGGCCAGCGCGAAGACGCCTCCGGTGAAGCCCTGGACCCTGCTGCGCAGACGGGGCGGGTACAGCTCCGACAGGGCGATCGTGGGCAGCACGAACAGCGCGCCGGCGCCGATGCCCTGCAGGGTCCTGGCGGCGATCAGCTGGGGCGTCGTCTGGGCCAGGCCGCACAGCGCGGAGCCCAGGACGAAGACGGCGACGGCGGTGACGAATACCGGGCGCCGGCCGAACCTGTCGCTGACGCGGCCGTAAAGCGCGCCGGTGGTGGTCGAGGCGAGCACGTAAGAGGTGATGATCCAGCCGATGGCGTCCATGCCGCCCAGGTCCTCGGCGATGTCGGGCAGGGCGATGGCCACCACCGTCTGGTCCAGGACCGACAGCAGCATGCCGATCAACAGGCCGGCCGTGGCGAGCGGTACGCTGCCGCCCTTCGGTGGAGCGGCCGAGGCCGTCTGCGCGAGGTCTGCGGACATCAGGCCCGGCCCCCTTCCTGGGCGATCGGGTGGGTGGGCTTCGCGAGCATGTCTGCCTCCATAAGCGGTCGTTGCTTGACGCGGAGGCAAGTCTGCAAGTTAATGTGAACATGAAGTCAAGCGATTCCATGCTGATCGGTGAGCTCGCCGAGCGGTTCGATCTCGCACCGCACGTACTCCGCCACTGGGAGGCCATGGGCCTGCTGACTCCGGCCACCAGGGTGAACGGCCGCCGCCGCTACACCGGCGACCACGTCATCCGCGTCCTGACGATCATCCGCGCCAAGGCGGCGGGCATGAGTCTGGAGCAGATCCGGGAGATGCTCGGTGTCTCCGGGCAGGCCGAACGCCGGGCGCTCCTCGAGCGCCACCACGCCGAGCTGGAGCACCGGCTCCGGGAGATAGCGGCCTCCAAGGCGCTGATCGAGCACCTCATGCAGTGCACGGCGGACGACTTCACCCAGTGCCCCAGCTATCGGCGCATCGTGGCGGACATGGCCGGAGCCCGCGACCATCGCGAGGCCGGCTGCGTGATCTGAACGGCCCCACAACTCGATCATCCGGACCCTGGCCCCTACGCGGGGCGGACGCCGCTGACGGCGAGGTCGAGCAGCCGGTCGGCTTGGTCGGCGGCGTCGGGTTCGTGCTCGGTGGCCAGGGAGATGGCGTTGACGAGCTTGAGCAGCTCGCTGATCGAGATGCCGGGGCGTACGGCGCCCGCCTGGCAGGCACGGTCCAGCAGTTCACGCCCGGCGTTCACGATCAGGTCGTGACACGTGTCGCCCAGCGCGGGGTCGCCGTCCTGGGCGCCCTGGATCAGTGAGGCGGCCAGGCCCCGGTTGGACGAGGCGTGCCTGGCGACGGCGCGAAGCCAGGTGACCAGGGCTTGACCTGGCTCAGGGTCGGTCGCCAGGTCGTGCGCGGTGGCGCACAGGGCTTCGACCTTGTCGCGGAAGACCGCCTCCAGCAGCCTCTGCCGCGAGGGGAAATGCCGGTGCAGGGTGGCCGAGCCGACGCCGGCGCGCCGGGCGATCTCCTCCAGGGACGCGTCGGCCCCCTGCTCGGCGATGGCCGCGGTGGCGGCGGCGAGGATCCGGTCGTAGTTGCGGCGGGCGTCCGCGCGCCTGGGCCGGGCGGGCGGAATCGGCGTACGGCTGTCGTGCGGCATGCGGTCTCCGACGGACTTGCGAAAACGGGGTGGCCCTCCATATCGTACTGAACCGTAACCGGAGGGCCACCCCACTTATCGGACGGCCGCTCCATGCCCGACTCTCTGGAGACCCAGCGTGAACACCACAGAAGACAAGACCATCGTCGTTGTGGGAGCGACCGGCCAGCAGGGCCGTGCCGTGACCGAGCGACTGCTCGCAGCCGGCCGGCCGGTACGAGCGGTGACCCGCGATCCGGGCGCCGCCCCCGCCCGGGCCCTGGCGCGGGCCGGAGCGCAGCTCGTGCAGGCCGAGATGGACGACGTCGCCTCGCTGATCGCCGCGGCCGAAGGCGCCTACGGCATGTTCAGCGTCCAGCCGACCGTCGGCTCCCCGGGCACCCCGGCGGGCTTCTCCGCCGAGGACGAGGTCCGCTGGGGGTGCAACGTCGCCGACGCCGCGCATGCCGCGAAGGTACGGCACCTGGTCTACGCCTCGGTCGCCGGCGCGGGGCGCCACAACACCGAGAAGCTGCCGCAGAACGTGGTCAGCAAGTGGCGGATCGAACAGCACATCACCCGGCTGGGGCTGCCCGCGACGTTCCTGCGCCCGGTCTCCTTCATGGAGAACTACACCGGCGCCTACCACCTGCACGACGGCGCCGTGGCCACCGCGTTCGCCGCCGACGTGCCGCAGCAGATCATGGCCGTCGACGACGTCGGCCACTTCGCCGCCCTGGCCTTCGCCCGGCCGCAGGAGTGGATCGGCCGCGCGGTGGACCTGGCCGGGGACGAGCTGACCCCCGTACAGATCGCCGCCGCCATCTCCGAGGCCGTCGGACGGCAGCTGCCGTACGTCCGGATCCCGATCGAGGTGATCGCCGAGGCCGGCGAGGAGTTCGCCTTCGCCTACAGCTGGCTCAACGGGCCGGGCTGGCGGGCCGACGTCTCCTTCACCCGCGCGCTCCATCCCGGGCTGATGGACCTGCGCACCTGGTTGGCCCGGACCGGCGCGGCCCGGATCACCGCCTTCCTGGCCGCCCAGGACACCGCCGGGCAGGCCCGATGAGCAGCCGGAACATTGACCTCGGGCAGGTCCGATGAGCAGCCACAACATCGACCTCGGGCAGGTCGGCATCTGGGCGGGCGAGCTGGACCGCTACCCGGCCGCCGTCGTCCGCGAGGCGGTCGCGGCCGTCGAAGACCTCGGCTATCCGGCCCTGTGGTTCCCCGAGACGACCGGCCGCGAAGCCATGGCGCAGGCCGCCTGGCTGCTGTCGGCCACCCGGCGAGCCGTCATCGCCACCGGCACCGCCGCCATCTACGCCCGGGACGCGGTCAGCACCGCCGCCGCACAGCGCACCCTGGACGAGGCGTTCCCAGGGCGTTTCCTGCTGGGGCTCGGGGTGAGCCACCCCGCCCTGGTCACCGACGTACGCGGGCACCGCTTCGGCCCGCCGCCGGCGACCATGCGCGCCTACCTGGACGCGATGGACGCCGCCCCCTTCGGGCCGCCCTCGTTCCGTCAGGCACCGCCGCGGCTGCTGGCCGCGCTGGGTCCGAAGATGCTCACCCTCGCCGGCGAACGAGCCTCGGGCGCCCATCCGCTCGGCATGCCGGTCGAGCACACCCGCCAGGCCAGAGAACTGCTCGGACCGCAGGCAACGCTGGCGGTGACCCAGCTCGTCGTCCTGGACCCGTCCCGCTCGCGCTCGGCCGACCTGGCCCGCGCGCACGCGGCGGCGGCTCTGCCCAACCGGCTCGCGCCGCTGCGTGCCCTGGGCTACGACCACCCGGAGTCCCTCGACGACCGGCTGGTCGAGGCGCTGGTGGCCACGGGCGGCACCGACGACATCGCCCGCCGGGTCCGCGACCACCTCGACGCCGGCGCGGACCACGTCAGCCTCCACGTGCTCACCTCGACCCCCGACCATCCACCCTTGCAGCAGTGGAGCCGGCTCGCCGCGCACCTGCAGTGAACGGCCCCGCCCGTCACTCTGCGGCGGCTCCGACGTTGCTGACCGGTTTGGATGCCACCGCCATCAGGTGAGCGCTGACCCCCAGCATGGCCGGCTCGGACTCGGTCAGCCGGATGACCCGCATGAGCTGCTCGGGCTCTCGCAGCAGGTCCTCGAGGTTGCCCAGCGGCCCCGCGAACCCCTCCACGGCCAAGAGGCGTTCGTGGACGAAGCCGGCCCGTTCCACTTCCGGTCCCACTTCCTCTGGCCGGTGGAAATATGCCCAGAACACCTCGTCGGGCCTGTCCAAGGTGCTGCTCTGCCCCGTACGCAGATTCAGCTCGAACGTGTCCCATTGATCATTCAGAAGGCCCCGCGCGGTCGCGTCAATGATCCACGCGTAGCGGCTGATGACCTCGGCCAGTAACCGGCCTCCGGGCCGCAGCACCCGGAGGGCCTCGCGCAGCGCCGACTGCCGGTCGGCGGCGTCGGCGAGGTGATAGAGCGGGCCCATCAGCAGCACCGCGTCAAAGCACGCGTCGGGTAGCGGAAGGCTGCGAGCATCTCCGAGATGGCAGGAGAAGCCGGCATCGGCGGCGCGGGCGGAGGCTTGTTCGATGTGCTTCGGCACCGGATCAACCAGCACCACGTCATAGCCGAGCCCGGCCAGATGTGACGCGTGCGTGCCGGGCCCGCCGCCGATGTCGGCGATCTGTCCGGTTTCTGGCAGGAACCGGGCGAAGATGTCCCAGGTGCGGCGGCGGGTGAGCTCGCCACGGGCGGTAGCCCAGAGCCGACCGGCTTCGTCCTTCATCGCGTAGTGCCGGAGCACCCTTTCGACGTCCCCTGTCACGGCAGAAAGCCCCTCACGTCCGCCAAGATGGCCAAGGCGCAGCAGTGCCACGATGACCAGCGCGCCGATCCCGCAGCCGATCAGGACACCGCTCGCCATTGCCGGACCTCGGGGGCCACGTGGACAGGCAGCATCCGTCCGCCGCAGCCAACCTAGCAAAGGCTCCTTGGCCTGAGCCTCGAGGGTGATGGCGGGCAGGGCAGCGCGGGCCGAGAGCCTCTGACTGGGTCGAATCGATTCGATCTCGCCATGCGTACGAGGGGTCGGGTCAGGCGCGCGGCCGGGCGGGGCCCGTCGTGCTCCGCAGCGAGATGGGCGGCGCCACCAGGAGGTGGCGGTGCGGCGTGTCCGGGTCGGCGATGCGCTGGATGAGCAGCTCGACGGCGGCGGCGCCCAGTTCGTCGGCGGGGACGTCGGCGGCGGTGAGCGGCGGGTGCAGGTTCTCGGCCCAGTGCTGGGCGGCGACACCGGCGATGGAGAAGTCGCGGGGCACGGACAGGCCCGCCTCGGCCAGCGCGCGGTACATGCCGGCGACGGCGGCCTCGTTGATGGTGGCGAGGGCGGTCAGCTCCGGGTGCCGGGCGAGGAGCTGGCCGAGGCAGGACTGCCCGGCCTGGGCGTCGTCGGCGCAGCAGACGTGCACGCCGTGCAGGCCGCGCTCGGCGATGGCGCGGTCGAAGCCCGCCTGCGCGCGGTGGCCGGGGCCGTAGCCGGCGGCGACCAGCTCGGCGTTGCGGTTGACCAGTGCCAGGTGCCGGTGGCCGAGGTCGGCGAGGTGGTGCACGCACTTGGCGATGAGCGTCTCGTAGTCGATGTCCACCCAGGACATGTCCTCCGGGTGGCCGGTACGGCCGATGCCGACGAACGGCAGGCCGCTCTGCAGCAGCCGGGCGACCCGGTCGTCCTCCAGCCGGATCTCCATGAGGACGACGCCGTCCACGCGCCGGCCGGTGACGACGCGCTCGAAGGAGCGGTCGTGCTCGCCGCCCGAGGGCGACAGCAGGACGTCGAGGTCGGCGCGGGCGGCGGCGTCGACCACGCTGGCCACGAAGCCGAGCTGCATGTCGGTCAGGCGTCGGCCGGCCGGCGGTATGACCAGCCCGATCGTGCGGGTGCGGCCCTCCTTCAGCGCCCGGGCGGACGCGTTGGGCCGGTAGCCGAGCTCGTCGATGACCGCCTGGATGCGGCTCTTGGTCGACTCCGACACCGGGCGCTTGCCGGTGAGCGCGTACGAGACGGTGCTGCGCGACACGCCCGCCCGCTTGGCGATCTCTCCGATGTTCACCCGTGCTCCTCCGATCCGCCGGTCGCCGACCATCGTAGGTCGAATCGGTTTCCGAGGTGGACGCCGCCCGATCCGTGAGAAGGATGCCCCGCCCGGCGCACGTCCTCTGCAACATCTCGGCATCCCTTGTCGCATCTGTCATTGACTCCGGTGGCAGAGCGGGCCTATGTTCGGGCGAACCGATTCGACGAACCGATTCGACATCGTTCGGAAACAGCCGCGTAACGCCTGTCAGCGGAGGTCAGCTCAATGAGATCAGCGGCAAGGAGCCGGCGTACGGCCGGCGCGAGTCTGGCGGTTCTGGCCGCCGTGGGCGGGCTGGTCGCCTGCTCGTCATCGCCCGGAAGCGGTAACGGCAGCGGCGGCGGCTCGACGAGCGCGAGCCAGGCCGCCGGGGGCGGGACGTACACGATCTGGGACCCCTACCCGCAGTACGACAGGAGCTCCGAGTGGGTGAAGCTGCTGGAGAAGTGCGGCACCGACGCCGGGGTGAAGGTCGAGCGCACCGGCTACGACACCAGCGACCTGACGAACAAGGCGCTGCTGGCGGCCCAGCAGGGCAACTCGCCGGACGTGCTGATCGTGGACAACCCGGTCGTCTCCACCCTGGCCGAGGCCGGGGTGCTCACCACCACCGAGGAGAACAAGCTCGACGTCTCCGCGATCGCGCCGAACCTGCTGGCGGCCGGCCAGAGCGGCGGCAAGACGTACGGCGTCCCGATCGGCGCCAACACCCTCGCCCTCTACTACAACAAGGAGGTCCTGAAGAAGGCCGGGGTGGACGTCGCCTCGGTCAAGGACTGGGCCTCGCTGACCGCGGCGCTGGAGAAGGTGAAGGCGGCGGGCAAGAAGGGCATCACCTTCTCGGCGATCGGCACCGAGGAGGGCAGCTTCCAGTTCCTGCCCTGGTTCTGGGGCTCCGGCGCGAACCTCACCAAGCTCGACTCGCCCGAGGGCGTCTCCGCCGTGGCGCTGTGGGCCGACTGGCTGAAGAAGGGGTACGCCCCCAACTCCGTCATCAACAACACCCAGACGACGAGCTGGCAGGAGTTCGCCGGCGGCGACTACGCCTTCGCCGAGAACGGCACCTGGCAGCTCGCCAACGCCAAGAAGGCCGGCTTCGCGTACGGCATCATCCCGATCCCCGGCAAGTCCGGCGGCACCGCGCCCGCCCCGACGGGCGGTGAGTTCGTCAGCGTCCCCGTGCAGTCCGACACCGGCCGCTACGCCACCTCCCAGAAGCTCGTGACCTGCCTGACCAGCACCGACAACTCGCTGACCACGACCACCACCCTCTCTTACATCGCCCCCACGGAGGCGGTGCAGGCCAAGCAGGTGGCGGCCACACCTGACCTGAAGGTGTGGGTGGACGCGGTCAAGGCGGCCAAGGGCCGCACCAGCGACGACCTGGGCACCAAGTACCCGAAGATCTCCGAGCCGATGTGGGGCGCGGTGCAGGCGGCGCTGAGCGGGTCCAAGCCGCCGCAGGAGGCGATGGCGGCGGCCCAGTCCGCGGCGGCGAGCGCGATCCAGTAGCAGCATGAGCCGAGTCATCCAGGAACCCGTGCGTACCGCCCGGACGACGGCACGGCGTCGCCGGGCGGCACGCTCGCGGTCAGGCCAGTGGGCGGCCTGGGCGTTTCTCGCCCCGGTCGTGCTCTATCTGCTGGTCTTCTACGCCTATCCGCTCTATCGCAACGTCGAGCTGAGCCTGCGCAACTACACGGTGCGCTCGTTCGTGCAGGGTGACGCCCCGTTCGCCGGGTTCGCCAACTACGCCAAGGTGTTCGCGGACGCGACGTTCGGGCCCGCGCTGTGGCACACGGTGGTGTTCACGCTGGTGTCGCTGGCCTTCCAGTTCGTCATCGGGCTGGCGCTGGCGCTGTTCTTCCTGAAGAACTTCCGGCTGTCGGCCACGCTCAGGGGGCTGTTCCTGGTGCCGTGGCTGCTGCCGCTGATCGTGTCCGGCTCGACGTGGTCGTGGATGCTGAACAGCGACTCCGGCGTGGTCAACGCCGTGCTGGGCTGGTTCGGGATCGGGCCGGTCAACTGGCTCACCTCGCCGGACTGGTCGCTGTGGTCCGTCATCATCGCCAACATCTGGATCGGCATCCCGTTCAACCTCGTGGTGCTCTACTCCGGGCTGCAGGCGATCCCGCCGGCCATCTACGAGGCCGCGGCGCTGGACGGCGCGGGCGGCTGGCAGCGGTTCTGGAAGGTGACCTTCCCGCTGCTGCGGCCGGTGTCGGCGATCACGCTGCTGCTCGGCCTGGTCTACACGCTGAAGGTGTTCGACATCATCTGGATCATGACCAAGGGCGGGCCGAGCGGCGCCTCGACCACGTTCGCGACCTGGTCCTACCGGCTCGGGTTCGGCAATCTGGTGCCCTCCTTCGGGCCCGGCGCCGCCGTGGGCAACCTGCTCATCGTGACGGCGCTCGTCTTCGGGCTGGTCTACATCCGCGCGCAGCGAAGGCAGGCCCCCCTATGAGGCGCGTCAAGACCGCGGTCGGGCTGCTGCTCACCGCCGTGATGCTGTTCCCGGTCTACTGGATGATCAACGTGTCCTTCACCCGTGACCAGGACATGCGCAAGAGCCCGCCGAACTGGTTCCCGGTCGACGGGACCCTGGACGGCTACCGGGCGGTGCTGGATCAGCAGCTGCCGTACCTGGGGGTGAGCCTGGTCGTCGGGGTCGGCACGGTGGCGCTGACCCTGCTGCTCGCGGCGCCGGCGGCGTACTCGCTGGCCAAGCTGCGCCCGCGCGGGGGCGGGGCGCTGAGCTTCGTGCTGCTCATCGCGCAGATGATCCCGGGGATCATCATGGCGATGGGGTTCTACGCCATCTTCCTGTCGACCGGCGTGCTCAACACCGTTCCCGGGCTGATCGTGGCCGACTCCACCCTCGCCGTGCCGTTCGCGGTGCTCATCCTGACCACGTTCATGTCCGGCATCCCCGAGGAGCTGCTGCAGGCCGCCCGCACCGACGGCGCGGGAGTCGTGCGTACGTTCGTCTCGATCGTGCTGCCGGTCAGCCGCAACTCGCTCATCACGGTGTCGCTCTTCGCGTTCCTGTGGGCGTGGTCGGACTTCATCTTCGCCTCCACGCTCGACCAGGGCGGCGACCACCAGCCGATCACTCTCGGCATCTACCACTACATCGGCAACAACAACCAGGAGTGGAACGCCATCATGGCCACCGCCGTGATCGCCTCCGTCCCGGCCGCCATCCTGCTCGTCATCGCCCAGCGCTACGTCGCCGCGGGTGTCACCGCGGGCGCCGTCAAAGACTGAGAAGGGACCTTCGCTTCATGACCGTCGCCGCTGCGGGCCCGGTGTTCTCCCTGCGGGAAATCCCGTTCAGCCACCGCGGATCCTGGTTCGGCTTCTCGCCCGTGGTGGCGGAGAAGACGTACGCCCAGGACGTCCATCTGGTCTCCCACCAGACCGGCATGCACCCGATCCTGCGCCTGATCCCCACCGCAGAGACCGCCGTCACCGCGACTCCGCACCAGCTCACCTGGGCCGGCGAGGACGGCCGGATCGAGCTGGCCTACGAGAGCCCCGACACCGTACGCGTCAGGGGCAGCGGCCTCGGGCTCCGCCTGCTGGCCGCCGACCCCGTGCTGACGCCGTTCAGCGGCCCGTACTTCTACCAGGACCCCTCGGACGGCTCCTACGTCTTCACCGTCTACCAGACCGGCCGCCGCTACCGGGTCACCCTCCTCGGCGGGCAGGCCGAGCACCTCGGCACGCAGGCGCTCGGCACCGCCGAACGCGGTCTCGTCCTCGGCGGCGCATGGGAGATCGCCATCGAGGAGTACGAGACCGCCCGCGCCCCCTACACGAGCACGGACACCTTCGAGCAGGTGGCCAAGGCCGCGCGGGCCGAGTTCGACGCGTTCGCCGCGGCGGTCGCGCCCTGGCGCAGCGACCGCACGCCCGCCGCCGAGCTGGCCGCGTACGTGCTGTGGTCGGCCACCGTGCGTCCCGCCGGGTTCGTCACCCGGCCGGCCGTGCTCATGTCCAAGCACTGGATGGACAAGGTGTGGAGCTGGGACCACTGCTTCAACGCCATCGCGCTCGCCGAGGGCCTGCCCGACCTGGCGCGCGACCAGTTCCGGCTGCCCTTCGACCACCAGGACGCCGCCGGCGCGCTGCCCGACTCCGTCACCCACTCCGAGATCCTCTACAACTTCGTCAAGCCGCCCATCCACGGCTGGGCCCTGCGCCACCTCCCTCCGGAGCCCGGCACGTACCAGCTGCTGGAACGCTGGACCGCCTTCTGGCTCGACGCCCGCCGCGCCCCCGGCCGCGAGCTGCCGCACTACCAGCACGGCAACGACAGCGGCTGGGACAACGCCACCACCTTCGACCCCGAACGGGTGGTCGAGACCGCCGACCTGGCCGCCTTCCTCGTGCTGCAGATGCGCGAGCTGGCCCGCCTGGCCCCCGACCCGGACACCTCCGCCCGGTGGAGCGAGCAGGCCGACCGGACACGCGACGCCCTCCTGGCCGAGCTGTGGGACGGCGAGCGGTTCGTCGCCCGCGGCGTGCTCTCGGGGCGTACGTGGTCCAGCTCCAGCCTGCTCGACCTCATGCCGATCGTGCTGGGGGAGGAGCTGCCGCAACCGATCCGCGCGGCGCTGGCCGCGCGGATCGAGCGGCACCTGACCGCGTTCGGCCCCGCCACCGAGCTGCCCGGCTCGCCGCACTACCTGGACGACGGCTACTGGCGCGGCCCCATCTGGGCGCCCTCGACCGTCCTGATCGAGGACGGGCTGCGCCGCGCCGGGTACCCGGAGCTGGCCGACGAGATCAGCGCCCGCTTCCGCGCATTGTGCGAAAAATCGGGATTCGCCGAGAACTTCGACGCACGCACCGGGGAAGGGCTCCGCGACCGCGCCTACACCTGGACGGCCAGCGCGTACCTCATCCTCGCCGCCGCCCATGAGCGGCGGACCGGGGCAGCCACGTCCGGTTGAGAGGGCTGGACCGGCCCACCCGACCGTGCTAGAGGGAGTCGAGGTCGATGAAGTCGGCCATGGTCCGGTAGCCCAGGGCGTTGGGGTGGGCGTGGTCAGGCCGGCCGTCGGGATAGCGGTTCTGGTATCCGTCGGGGATGGCGCCGGCTCCGTGGGGGTCGATCGACCGGTCGAAGTCGGCGACGGCGTCGTACTCCCCTGAGCCGCGGATCCAGTCGTTCAGGGCGCGGCGCAGGTCGTCGGCCTCCTGCGTCCAACCGGGTGCGCCCTTGAACGGCAGGAGGGTGGCGCCGACGGCCTTGACGCCCTGGGCATGAGCGGCGCGGATCAGGCTGCGGTGGGCGTCGGCGAGGCGCCGCAGGGTGACGGGCGGGTCGTCCCGGTCCACCCCGCACATCTGGTCGCCCGGGCGCATGATGTCGTTCATGCCGAGGGAGATGATGACCGTGCCGACGCCGGGCCGGTCCAGCACGTCGCGGGCGAAGCGGGACAGGGCGCTGTCGCCGGTGCAGGCGGAGCCGGCCAGCAGCTTGTTGCCGCTGATGCCGGCGTTCAGCACCGGCCTGGGCCGGCCCGCGGCCAGCAGGCGCTGGGCGAGGATGTCGGGGTAGCGGTCGTCGCCGTCGGAGGTGGAGCCGAACCCGTCGGTGGTCGACTCGCCGATGGCGACGATCGCCGTGCCGGTGGGCGGTCCTCCGGTGACGTCGACGCCTTCCAGGTAGTACCAGGAGCCCCAGGCTGGTTGGATCGCGTCGGTGTACGCGGCCGCGCCGGCGTCCAAGTGGTGGTCGCCTCCGGCCCGGTAGGCGGTGGTCATGGAGATCTGGTGGTACGTGGCCGGGCCGGTGGGGTCGGCGAAGTACAGGGTCACGGTGAGCTGTTCGCGCGCTCCGACCGGCAAGGGCACGGGGTCGCTGACGATCCTGCCTCCAGCGGCGACGGTCGCCGTGGGCTCGCCGGCGAACCGCAGGCGGTGCAGCGTGTCCGGCCGTACGGCGGCGCCCTGGCCGGTGCGGCCGAC
The DNA here is from genome assembly GCF_040654115.1 of Nonomuraea sp. NPDC050786. NCBI lineage: Bacteria > Bacillati > Actinomycetota > Actinomycetes > Streptosporangiales > Streptosporangiaceae > Nonomuraea > Nonomuraea sp. NPDC050786. The sequence goes on along the minus strand of NZ_JBFAHJ010000020.1, from coordinate 164,422 downwards.
ACTGGCGCCGCTCAGCCGCAGCGGGGTGGTGCCGTAGGCGTTGGAGAGCCGGACGCGCAGGTGCGAGCCACCCGCGTTCAGGCGGATCACCTGTCGCACGGACTGGTCGGCGAAGCCCTGCTCTGCCCAGGTGGCGAACCAGGGAGAGCCGGAGGGACGCATCATCGCCGCCCCCCATGCCCCGTTCCACTCTTCGAGGTGTGATCTCATGCCGACGTGCCCAGTGCCAGGGCGACGACCACGGGCGCCAGGTACAGCAGCGGGAAGACGACGGTCTTGTACGAGCGGGCGCGCAGCACCGTGAGGACCGCGCCGGCGAAGTACAGGATCAGGCCGATCGCGGCGGCGACGCCGATCGCGGGGACCGCCAGACCGGCCAGCAGGCCGATCGCTCCGGCCGCCTTGGCCGCGCCCAGCCACGGCCACCATGACTGCGGCACCCCGTACTCGATCAGCGGCTTGGCCACGAAATCTGCCCTGCGCAGCAGCGAGAAGCCGGAGAAGCCGACCCAGGCGGCGGTGAGGCTGGTCACGATGACTTGCGTGGTCGACATGGGAGTATCTCCTGTCATTCGTAGAGGCGGACATGTGGTGTCCCTCGCTTCTCCGAGTTTGGGGCGCGCCGTTAATACGATCCCTATGCGTTCGCAATCGCTTCGGCCCCCGGGGGCGCGCGCCTGCTCCGCCACCGCGCTCACCGGCGGCTCCTGGCTCTTCCCGGCGGCGAGCTCGTACCTTACGTTCAGGGCATCGGCGGTCTTCGCCAGACCTTGTCGAAGGAGGCGCGTGATGGCGCTGCACCGGCTCAGCTCGATCACCATCGGGGTGCCCAACCCCGCCGAGACCATCGCCTACTACACCGAATTCGGCCTGCGGCCCGGCGCGGACGGATGGCTGGCCACCACCGACGGCGGCGACCAGCTCCGCGTCGTCACGGCTCCGACCCGGCGCCTGGTCGAGGTGCGCATCGGCGCCGACGACCACGACGACCTGGCGGCCGCCGCCTCCCGGCTGCGCGCCCTGGGATTCCCCGCTCAGCTCGGCCCCGCGGAGCTGCTGGCTCACGACCTGGCCACCGGGGTCCGCGCCGTCGTCCGGATCGAAGAGCGCCTCGCCCAGGACCCTCAGGTGGCCGGCCCGTACAACGGCCCTGGTCGTCATGACCGCATCGGCACCCGCGCGCCCGGGATCCTGCGCACCGACCGCGTACGGCCCCGCAAGCTCGGCCACGCCGTGCTGGCGACCACCGACCTCACCGTCACCACGGCCTTCTTCCGCGACGGGCTCGGCTTCAAGGCCAGCGACTACATCAAGGACGCCGGGGCGTTCCTGCGCTGCTCGACCGACCACCACAACGTCCTGGTCCTCAAGGCTCCCATCACCTTCCTGCACCACACCTCCTGGCAGGTCGACGACATCGACGACATCGGCCGGGGCGCGACGCGCATGCTGGAGGACCACCCCGAACGGCACGTGTGGGGGCTGGGCCGGCACTACGCCGGCTCCAACTTCTTCTGGTACCTCAAAGACCCCGCGGGCAACTTCAGCGAGTACTACTCCGACATGGACTGCATCGTCGACGACCAGCTCTGGACCCCGGAGACCCTCGAAGGCGCCCGCGGCCTGTTCAACTGGGGTCCGCCGCCGCCCCCGTCCTTCCTGCACCCCGAAGACCTGGCCGCGCTCATGACCGGGGCGCACAGCACCTGACCGGAACCCCGCCGGTGGCGCGGTGGGATGCGGGCAGGACGTGGCGGGTCGCGTTCGGGCGCGGCGCGGTGGCGACCGGCCCAAGTGTGCGGCGACCACGGCCGGCGATAACGTAGCCCGCGACAATGCCGCCCAGCCGGGACGGACAGGGCCGGGACGGACAGGGCCGGGACAGAAGGGGATGGCCGGGACGGTGGAGGGTTCGCCGCGCACGGAGCTCGCGCAGCGGCTGACGATGATCCGGGACCTGAGCGGGCGCAGCCTGCGCGCCCTGGAACGGGAGACCGGCATCAGCAGCTCGTCGCTGTCGCGCTACTTCTCCGGCCAGGCCCTGCCGCCATGGCGGGCCATCGTGGCGCTGTGCCGCCTGGTGCGACGCGACCCGCGTCCCCTGCGCCCGCTGTGGGAGGCGGCCTCGCGCCTGCCGCCCCCGGCGCCCGACGTGCCCAAGGCCGGCGCCAAGGCCGGTGCCGAGGCCAACCCCAAGGACAAGGCCGGCGCCGAGGCCAACCCCAAGGCCGAGCCCAGGCCCCGCAACGACCTGCCGATCGACATCGGCCACTTCACCGGGCGGGAGCGCGAGCTCGACGCGGTGCTGGCGCTGGTACGAGGGGCGCGGGCGGCGGCGATCGACGGGATGGCCGGCGTGGGCAAGACCTGCCTCGCGGTGCACGCGGCGCATCTGCTGACCGAGGAGTACCCGGACGGGCAGCTCTTCCTCGACCTGCACGGATTCACCCCCGGCCGGGAACCGCTGGATGCGGCCGCGGCGCTGCGCGTCCTGCTCGGCGCGCTCGACGCCGGACCGATTCCGGAGGAGATGAGCATCGACGAGCTGTCCGCCCGGTGGCGGGCCGAGCTGTCCCACCGGCGGGCCGTCATCGTGCTGGACAACGTGGCCGACGCCGAGCACGCACGGCCGCTGCTGCCGGGCGCCGGTTCCAGCGTCGTCCTGATCACCAGCCGCAACCGGCTGATCGGGCTGGAGGCGGTCCCGCCGGTGTCCCTGGACACGCTGAGCGCGGATGACGGGGCCCGGCTGTTCCACCGCGCCTGCGGCGACGACCGCGGCGAGCGGGATCCCGCGGCACTGGCGGAGGTGGTGCGCCGCTGCGGCGGACTGCCGCTGGCCATCCAGGTCGCCGCCGCCCGGCTGCGCCACCGCCCGGGGTGGACGGTGGGCGTCCTGGCGGAGCGGCTGCGGGAGGGGATCTCGGCGTTCGACACCGCCTTCGGCATGTCGCTGCGGCAGCTGAACGCGGCCCAGCGGCGCCTCTTCCGGCTGGTGGGCATGCTGCCGGGGGCGGACTTCGACGACCACGTGGCCGCGGTGGCCGCGAACCTCCCGCTCGGCGAGACCCGGGCCATCACGGAGGAACTGCTCGACGCCCACCTGCTGCAGGAGCCCGCACCGGGCCGCTACCGCCTGCACGACCTGGTCCGCGAGCAGGCACGGCGCATCGCCCTGGCGGAGGAGCGCGACATCGATGCGGCGCTGCGGCGGGTGCTCGACCACTACGTGGGCTGGGCCGCCGCCGCGCGTGACGCGCTGCCCAACGCCCATCACACCGCCCACGCCGCGGTGCCGCCATCGCCGCAGCCGGCACCGTCGTTCGGCGACCAGCAGAGCGCGATCGACTGGTTCGACCGCGAATATCCCAACCTGGTGGCCGCCTTCGACCACGCGGTCTCCATCCAGGCCGACGAGCAGGTCAGCCTGCTGCCGGGCCTCATGCGGCCGTACTTCTTCCGCCGTGCCGACACCGCCCAGGAGAACCGGATGCTGGAAGCGGCCGTGGCCGCGGCCCGGCGCCTGCACGACGTCACGCTGCTCACCAAGTTACACAGCGACCTGGGGTTCGCCCGTTACACCGCCGGACGCCTCGCCGAGGCCGCGGCCGAGTACGAGCAGGCCGCGACCCTGCTGCCGGCCATCGACGACCCCGAACTGGCGGCCAACCTGGCGATGCGGCGCGGCTACCTGCAGCAGGACCGCGGCTTCGTCCACGAAGCTCTGACGCTCTACCGGCAGGCCGAGAACCGCTTCACCCACGCCGGCCACCGCATCGGCACCGCCTACGCGCTGGCCTTCCAAGGATGGAGCGCACTCCTGCTCGGCCGGTACCAGCAGGCCGCCGAACTGGCGCAGGCGGCGCTGTCACCGGGCGAGCAGCCGTGGCCGCCCCAGGTCACCGCCCTGGTGACGGCCGGCCTGGCACTCGCGCGGCAGGACGCCGGCGCCGCGGAGGACCTGCTGCGCGGGGCGCTCGCGGCAGCCGAGCAGGACAACCATCTGCACAATCAGGCGTGGTGCCACACCATGCTGGGAGTGGTCCTGCGCCACGCGCGCCGCCTCGACGAAGCACTTGACTGCCACCGGCGGGCCATGGACATCATCGACGACCTGGCCGAGGAACGGTGGGCCATGGACCTGCTCAACGCCTACGCCGAGACCTGCCGCGCCGCCGGCCGGCAGGCCGAAGCGCTCACCCTGTTCCGCCGGGCCCTCGACCTGGCCCGGACCATGACGTACCGCCGCGAGGAGGCCCTCGCCCACCAGGGCATCGCGGCCATCCTCGACCCCGCCGACCCGGCCGCCGCGGCCCACCGGCAAGCGGCCGACGCCATCCTGCGCGAACTGGACATCCCCGGCGTCCCGCTGTGACTGCGATAAGGGCCGTTCCGAACCGGAGCGTGCGGCCATGCCAGTCATTCGACGGATTCGCGGTCGTACCGGTGGTCCATAGCATGTTCTGACGAGTCCGTACCTGTGCGGCCGAGGCAGAGGGGATTGGTCATGCTCATCGGGCGGGCCGGCGAGCAGGCGGCCGTCGAGCGGTTGATCGAGGGCGTGCGCGGGGGCAGGAGCGGGGCTCTGGTGCTGCGCGGTGAGGCGGGCATCGGCAAGTCGGCGCTGCTCGATCACGCCGAGGCATGGGCGGACGGCGACGTGCGGGTGCTGCGCGGCGCGGGGTTCGAGCTGGAGATGGAGCTGCCGTTCGCCGGACTGCATCTGCTGCTGCGCGGAGCACTGGATGGCATCGGGCGGCTGCCCAAGGCGCAGGCGGAGGCGCTGCGCGGGGCACTGGGCATGGACCGGTCGCCCGGCGGGGACCGCTTCCTCGTGGGGCTCGCGGTGCTCACGCTGCTGGCGGATCTGGCCGAGCGGCGCCCCGTGCTGTGCCTGGTGGACGACGTGCAGTGGCTCGACCACGCCTCGGCCGAGGCGCTGCTGTTCGTGGCCCGGCGCCTTGACGCCGAGGGCGTCGCGATCGTCTTCGCCGCCCGCGACGACCAGCGCGCCTTTCCTGCCGCCGGCGTGCCGGAGCTGCGTCTGACGGGGCTGGACACGGCCTCGGCGGAGCTGCTCCTTCAGCAGGCCGGCGAGCTGGCCCCGTCGGCGCGTGACCGCCTGCTGAAGGAGGCCAGGGGCAACCCGTTGGCGCTGCTGGAGCTGCCCACGATGCTGACCCCGGCGCAGGCCGCGGGGGAGCTGCCGGTGCACGCCATCGGGGCCGAGCCGGCCTCTGCGCCCAGTCGGGTCTCACGGATGTTCGGCGATCGCATCGCCCGGCTGCCCGTGCAGGCGCGTACGCTGCTGCTGGTCGCCGCCGCCGACGACACCGGCGCCCTCGACGTCGTGCTCGGCGCCGCGCGGGAGCTCGGAGCGGACGTGGCCGACGCCGATCCCGCCGAGGCCGCCGGGCTCATCCGCGTGCGCGACGGGCGGTTCGTCTTCCGCCATCCGCTCATCCGCGCCGCGGCGTACCAGCACGCCTCCACGTCCCGACGGCTCGCGGCGCACCGTGCGCTGGCCGGCGTCCTTGAGGGACGCTCCGCAGACGTGGACCGGTGGGCCTGGCACCTGGCCGCCGCCGCGACCGGGCTCGACGAGCACACGGCGGCCGCGCTGGAGCTCAGCGCCGAGCATGCCAGGGCCAGGGGAGGGTACGCGGCGGTCGCCGTCGCGTACGAGCGCGCGGCCAGGCTCAGCCCGGAGCCCAAGGAACGCGGTCGCCGCCTGGCCGCCGCCGCCGCGGCGGCTGTGGACGCCGGGCAGCACGCGCAGGCCGCCAGGCTCGCCGACGAGGCCGCACCGGACGTCGCCGACCCCATGGCGCAGTCGTACCTGGCCCGTACCCGTGCCATGATCGCGATGGCGGACGGACACGTCAAGAGCGCCCACACCTGGTTGGCCCGCGCGGCCGACAGCGCGTCAGGGCAGGCGGACGACGTCGCCATCGTCCTGTACTTCGAGGCGTTGACACCGGCGTGGATCGCCAGCGACTACGCGGCCATGGCGCGGACGGCGGAACGCGTGTCCCGGCTGCGCTCCACCGGCGAACCGCTGGCCAGGGCGCTGGCCGGCATGGGCCACCTGGCGGCGGAGCAGCCGCCGACGGGCCTGTCGTGGCTACGTGATCTGATCGAGGGGCTGCGTGACAGCACCCGGCCGCTGGAGCTGCAGGAACGCGCTCAGTTCGCCATCTGGGACCTGGTCATCGGCGACGACGTGGCCGCTTATGAGCGGGCGGCGGCCATCGCGCGCGAGTGCCGGGCCAAAGGCGCGATCGGGCTGCTGGCGCTGGCCCTGGCCCTGTTGGCGCGGTCGCAGATGTTCCTGGGGCTGCACCGGGAGGCGCTGGCCAGCGCCAAGGAGGGGCTGCGGATCGCCCGTGACACCGGCCAGCGGCACTACGCGGAGCTGTTGATCGGCGTCATGATCTATCTGGCCGCGCTCGACGGCGACGAGGAACGGTGCCTGGCCCTGGCCGGCGAGATCGCCGGCGCGCAGGACGCCGCCACCGGCGGTCTGCGCTGCGTCGCGCTGAACCTGCTTGATCTCAGTCTGGGACGGCCGGAGGCGGCGCTGCGCAGGGCGGAGGAGTTCGGCGCGTTCGGCCCCGCCGCGCGTGCCGTGATGGTCATGCATCGCATGCCGGACCTGGTGGAGGCCGCGGTACGCGTCGGCAGGGAGGACTTCGCGCGGGCGGCGGCCGAGCGGGTGCGCGTGTGGGCCGCGCAGACCGCCCAGCCGTGGGCCGAGGCGGTGGCGCTGCGCTGCCAGGCGCTGCTGGCCTCCGACGAGGAGGCCGAACGCCATTACGAGCAGGCCGTGGCGCTGCACCTGCGTGGCGGCCGGCTGTTCGAGCGGGCACGTACCGAACTGCTCTACGGCGAGTGGTTACGTCGCATGCGCCGTCGCGCGGACGCCCGCCTGCGGCTCCGCTCCGCCACAGAGATCTTCGAACGGCTCGGCTCCCGGCCCTGGGCCGAGCGGGCCCGCGGCGAGCTGCGTGCCACCGGTGAGCGTCAAGCCGGCGAAATCCCGACGCCCGAGCTGGTGGACCGGCTCACGTCTCAGGAGCTGCAGATCGTCCGGCTGGCGGCTGCCGGCCTGAGCAACCGGGAGATCGCCGCCCAGCTCTTCCTCAGCCCGCGGACCATCGGATACCACCTGTACAAGGCGTATCCGAAACTGGGCGTGGCCTCGCGGGGCGAGCTGGCCAGGCTGGGACTGGAGTGACCCGTGAGGGAGGCCCTGATCCGGCGGTGAACGGCTCAGCTTCTGGGGGCCAGGACGTCGCTCAGCGCGGCGAACGCGCGCCAGGCCTTGGCCAGCCCGAACTCCGAGACCAGCCGCAGGACGGCGCGGATCTTCTCCTCACCTGCGCCGTTCTCCAGCGCCAGGGCGACGTGCAAGTGGAACGACTGGTCGAGCGTCCCGTTCAGGACGTCGGTCGCGATCGTGCACAGCGCGCGCTCGGCCACGGTCAGGTTGGCGCGGCCCCACCGCTCCTCGAACTGCTCGCGCAAAAACGCGGCGAATCCCTCATCCAGCGCCTTCCCGTTCTGGAGTGCCTGCTCGGGCAGCTCCACCGTCCGGCCCGGCCCGTGGTCGGCCGCTGGCTCGTCGAGGTTCTGGCCTACCGCCTTCTCGATCTCGATCAGGCGCATCAGCGTCTCGGCCGCCGTCGGGTAGCCGACGAAGGGGGCCAGGTGGCGTATCGCCTCGCGAATGTCGTCCAGGCGCACGCCGTTCGACAGGGCCATCGTGACGTGCGTCTGCAGCGGGAACTGGAGGTTGTGGCAGCACAGGTCCGCCGCCACGAACACGAACGCCTTCTCGCGCATCGTCAGCTCCGGCAGGCCCCACGCGTATCGTCCGCGCTTGATCGCCATCGCGCCGAAGTCGGCGTCCAGGCTGGTGACGGTGTCCTGGGAGGCGAGTTTCATGGATGCGAACTCCTTGCTGGTGTGCGGGGCGCGCTGGCGCTCGTTCCGCTAATGGCTCTGCGGTCGGGCCGCGCAAAAGACTCCCTCCCCGACACCCGCCGTCACGCGTTTCTCGCGTGCGGCAGGTGAAGGTCGGGCTCTGATCGATCACGCGGCGACAACGCTAGGTGCCTGACTCGGGCAGCGAATCTGTCAGCCGACCGGCCTACCGGCTCCGGGCGCTGCGGCGCACGACCGTGAGCGGTTGATCGTGGCTTGTGACGGGGGAGGACGGGAGGTACGATCGAACCGTACCGTTCGGTTCGGACGAGAAGGGGGCATGAATGGAGCAAGACGACGTCAAGGTGCGCCAGATCCGGGCGGCGGCCAAGACGCTGTTCCTCCGGCACGGTTTCGCCAAGGTGAGCACGGCCGCCCTGGCCAAGGAGGCCGGCGTGTCGAAGGAGACCTTGTACACCCGTTATCCGAGCAAGGAGGCCGTCCTGGCGGACGTGCTCGAACATCTCATCACCACCGCGGAAGAGGCGCATGAGGCTGCGCCCGTCATGACCTCCAGGGCGGACCTGCTGGGCGCGCTGCGCGCGTTCGCGGATCGGCTCCTGGCCGGGCTCATGGACCGCGAGTACATGGAGCTGGCGCGGATCGTCATCGCGGAGACACCGCGGTTGCCGCATGTCGGTGAGACCTTCCGGCACGCCGTTCCCGAACGGGCGCTGGCCCGGGCGCGCGGTCTGCTGGCGGCCGCCCGGGACGCGGAGCTGATCGAGGACATGGATCTGGACAGCGCCGCCCTCATGCTCGTCTCCCCGCTGGTGACCCATGCCCTGCTGAACGTGCTGCTCGTGGCGCCCTCGGCCGGGCAAGCCCCCAAGGCCATGGACGTCGGCTCGTACGTCGCCCTGTTTCTCAGGACGGTTCCCTTCAAGGAGGACGCATCATGAACGCGGATGTCATCATTGTCGGCGCCGGGCCCACCGGGCTGCTGCTCGCGGGTGACCTGGCAGGCGCCGGGGTCCGGGTCGCGGTGATCGAGCGGCGCACGGGAGAGTCCCCGCTGTCGCGGGCCTTCGCCGTGCACGCCCGCACGCTGGAGATGCTGGACATGCGCGGCCTGGCCGACCAGGCCCTGGCCACCGGCATCACGGTGCCCGGCCTGTTGATCTGGGACCAGGTCACGATCGGGATGGCCGAGCTGCCGGGCCGTCATCCGTACATGCTCATCACGCCGCAGTACGAGATCGAGCGGTTACTGCTGAAACGGGCACTCGACAGCGGCGCCGAGCTGCTGTCCGGGCACGAGGTCACCGGCCTGGATCAGGACGGCGACGGGGTGGACGTGCACGTGCGGACGCTCGACGGCGACGCCCGGACGGTGCGCGCGTCGTACGTGGTGGGCGCGGACGGCCGGCACAGCGCCGTGCGCGAGGCCGCCGGCATCGACTTCCCCGGGCACGCCGTCGCCCAGTCGGTGATGCTGGCGGACGTCAAGCTGACGGAGCGGCCGGAGAGACTGCTGTCGGTCAACGGCGTTCGCGAAGGCTTCGTCTTCATCGCCCCGTTCGGCGACGGCTGGTACCGCGTCATCGGGCGCAACCACGACAACGGCGATCTGCCCGACGACGTGCCGGTCGACTTCGAGGAGCTGAAGTGGCTGACCCGCAAGTGTTACGGCACCGACTTCGGCATGCACGATCCGCGCTGGATGTCCCGCTTCCACAGTGAGGAGCGGCAGGCCGTCCACTACCGGATGGGCCGGGTCTTCGTCGTCGGCGACGCCGCCCACGTGCACGCGCCCGCCGGCGGCCAGGGCATGAACACCGGCCTGCAGGACGCGGCCAACCTGAGCTGGAAACTGGTGGCGGCCGTGCGCGGCTGGGCCCGGCCCGGCCTGCTGGACACGTACGAGAGCGAGCGACACCCGGTGGGCAGGACGGTCCTGCGTACCAGCGGGCTCCTCACCCGGCTGGCGCTGCTGCGCTCGCCCCTCCTGCGTACGCTGCGCAACCAGGTCAGCGGCGTGGCCATGCGGGTCAAGCCGCTGCGCCGGGCGGTGGCACTCAACATGCTCTCCGGCATCGCCATCCGCTATCCCGCGCCGGACGGCGCGCACAAGTGGGTGGGCAGGCGGGTGCCGGATCTGCCGCTCGAGGGCAAGGAGCCGAGCCGGTTGTACGAGGCGCTCCGTGGCGGCCGGTTCGTGCTCAGCACCCGGATCAGCCCGCCGAAGGGCTGGGAGGACCGGGTCGTCCACGTGGTCCCCGAGAAGGCGGACGCGCGGAGCCTGCTCATCCGCCCCGACGGCTACCTCGCCTGGGCCGGCGACCGGCCCGACCACAGCGACCTCGCCCGGGTGCTGACAGAGTGGTGCGGCCCCGCCTCCTGACGGGGGCCACCGACATCGCGTTCACGACCCTGCAGTGGTGGAGGCTTCGGCCAGGTTGAGCATCTTCATGACCAGCGCCTCCATCGCGCGGTCCGGCAGGACGCGTCGCAGCCGCGTCAGCAGTTTGGCGTGGCCGCCGATCGGATAGCGCGTGCGCGGCCGCGGGACGGTCATCGCCCGCACCACGGCGTCGGCGATCACTTCGGGCGGGCTGCCGGTGCGCTGGTGGCCCGCGGCGATCTTCTCGATGACGTGCGTGAACGTCGCGCCGTAGTCGGCACGCCCCTGGAGGGAGAAGAGCTCCGCGACCGCGCGGCGCCCGTTCTCCACCAGCTTGGCGGGGGCGCTGCTCCGCGTGGCGCCCGGTTCCACGATGCTCACCTGTACGCCCCAGGGCCGCAGCTCCATGCGCAGCGCGTCGGTCACCGAGACCAGCCCGTGCTTGGCACTCGTGATGGGCCCCAGGAACGGCAGCGTGACGCGACCACCCTCGGAGCCGACGTTGACGATCCGCCCTCTGGCCCGCTTGACCAGCGGCAGGAACGCCTGGGTGACGGCGAGCTGGCCGATCAGGTTGACCTCGAGGTGGTACCTGAACTCGTCCAGGGGGATCAGCTCCATGGGCCACGGCGACCCCGTTCCCGCGTTGTTGACCAGCCCGGTCAGCCCGGACGCGCCGGTGGCCCGTTCCACCTGGACGGCGGCCTCGGCGATGGACGTCTCGTCGGTGACGTCGAGGTGCAGCGGGACGATCCCGCCTCCGGACGCGGCGCGCAGCGCCTCGCCGTCGGCCTCCTTGCGAACCCCGGCGAACACGGTGAAGCCCCGCTCGGCCAGCGCCAGGGCCGAGGCCCTGCCGATGCCCGACGATGTCCCTGTGATCACTACGGTACGTGGCATCGTGGCATCCTTCCGCGAGATAACTCAACGATGATGAGATCAACATAGATGACGCCCAATCCGAACTCAACACGGGTGAGTTAACCTGGTCGGGTGACTGATACGCGTCAGAAAAGAGCAGGCGGACGCCGACCGGGAGTGTCGGGGACGCGCGAGGCGATCCTGGGCGCGGCCCAGCGGAGCTTCGCCGAGCACGGCTACCTGGCGACCACCATCCGGGGCGTCGCCTCGGCCGCCGGCGTGGATCCCGCGCTCGTCCTGCAGTTCTTCGGCAGCAAGGACGGGCTCTTCGACGCCGCGTTGCGGGCCGACCCGCCCACCCGCCACCTGGCGTCGCTGGTAGGCGAGGGGGACGTCGACGATCTCGGGGAACGGCTCCTGCGCCGCTACCTGGAGCTCTGGGAAGCCCCCGTGACGGGAGCCCGGCTGCTCGCGGTGGTGCGCGGGGCGTCGGCCTCGCCCAGCGCGTCAGCGATGGTGGCCGCGTTCATGGCCGACGAGGTGATGCTGCCTCTCGCCCGCGCCATCGGCGCCGACCGCGCCGAACTCCGGGCCAACCTCACCGGCGCGCATCTGCTGGGCGTCGCCACCGCCAGGTACGTCCTGCGCGTCGAGCCGCTCGCGTCACTCGAACGCGAGGACCTGATCGCCCTCCTAGCGCCCATGGTGCAGCGGCATCTCACCGGTGACCTCGACCGTCTCTGAACCTGCCACGGGCCGGTCATGTGACGGATTCTTCAGCTTTTCTCTTGATTCGTACGCGCCTGAGTGGGGGCCTGGCCGGTGAGATGACGCTGGAGCACGGGGGAGATCCAGCCGGTCAGCTCACCGGGCTCCGCGGCGACCAACGCCCAGCCGCCGGGAGACGGCTCCGATGCCGTAGCTCGCGTCTTCCACGCTGACCGGTCTGTCCTCGCCCATGGTGTTCCCGCTGCGGCTCGATGGGTCCGACCATCTTTTCGCGGTTGCGGGGTTCCTCGGATGCACGCGCGGGCGTGTCCCGTTTGGGATCCGGCGTCCGATGGCTACCGTGAAGATGCGTTTCGGATCGTGTGCAACAAGGTCCGCTCCTCCTGCGAAGGCTTTCTCCAGCGACAGAAGGAGCTGCGTGCATGGACACGGTGACCTCGCAGATCGGCCGGGTGCGCGAGCTGGTCGACCGGCACTTGGCGCGCCTGCTGGACGAACGGCTGGGGCGGCTCGGCTTCCTGGACGGCCCGGACGTCGAGCTGGTGCGCGAGTTCCTGGTGGACTTCGTGCTGAACGGCGGCAAAAGGGTGCGGCCCGCGTTCGCCTACTGGGGCTACCGGGCGGCCGGCGGCGAACGCCCGGCCGAGGTGCTGCCCGCGGCCTGCGCCGTGGAGCTGGTGCACGCGGCGGCGCTGCTGCTGGACGACGTGATGGACGAGGCGGACTCGCGTCGTGGCCGGCCGTCGGCGCACGTCGCGCTGGCCGCCCTGCATCGCAGGTCGGGCTGGCGGGGTGATGCCGACCGGTTCGGCGAGTCAGCGGCGACGCTGCTCGCGCTGCTCGCCTGGGGCTGGGCCGATGCGGCGTTGCTGAAGACCGGCCCGCGCCTGGGCCCCGCGCTTGAGATCCTCACCCGGCTACGGGTGGAGGCGATCGGCGGGCAGTATCTCGACCTTGCCTGCACGGCGGCCGCCCGAGCGGGCGACGAGCGCACAAGCACCATCTCGCTCTACAAGTCCGGCAAGTACACCGTCGAGCGGCCCTTGCACCTCGGCCATGCCATAGCCGGCGGCAGCCCACGCCTCCGGCGGACGTTGAGCGCGTACGCGCTGCCGCTGGGCGAGGCGTTCCAGCTCAGGGACGACGTCAACGGCGTGTTCGGTGACCCTGCATGTACCGGCAAGCCCGCCGGCGCGGACCTGCTCCAGGGCAAGGCGACCTACCTGCTCGCCGAGGCCCGCCGGCGGACGGGTAGCGCGCTTCTGGCGGACATCACCGATCAGCTCGGGGTGGCGGCGGCGCGAGAGTTGATCAGGGACTGCGGCGCGCTGGAGGCGGTGGAGCGACGCATCGCCACTCTGGTCGATGAGGCGGTCACGATGCTGGACGCGCCGCCCGGCATCTCGCCGGAAGCCAGACAGGCGTTGACGGAGCTGGCAGTCCTGTGCACCACGAGGGACTTCTGATGAGCCCTGTGGTGGTGATCGGGGCGGGTCTGGGTGGTCTGGCGGCGGCCGTGCACCTGGCCGCGGCCGGTCGGCAGGTCAGCGTGGTGGAAGCACGTGACGAACCCGGCGGCTGCTGCGGCACCGCGCGCCTCGGCGCGTACCGCTTCGACATCGGTCCGTCCGTGCTGACCATGCCCGGCCTCCTGGCCGAGGTCTTCGGCGCGGCCGGCCAGGAACTGCGGCACTGGCTGCCGTTGCGCCGTTTGGATCCGTCGTACCGGATGGTCTTCGACGACGGATCGCGGCTGGACATGCTGCCAGAACGCGAGGCGATGGCCGAGCAGGTGCGCACGGTGTGCGGGCCTGCGGAGGCGGCGCGCTACGAGCGGTACCGGCGGCTGCTCGACGAGCTGTTCCGGGTGGAGTGGCCGGCGTTCATCGACGCGGACATGACCAGGCTGCGCGCGCTGTTTCGGCCGGCCGCGCTGTTGCGGCTGGCCGCGCTGGGCGGCTTCCGGCGGCTGGACCGCTTGGCGGCCCGTCACCTGACGGACCCGCGCCTGATCAAGGCGCACACCTTCCAGGCCCTGTACGTGGGGCTGTCGCCGCAGCGTGCGCTGGGCGTCTACGCCGTCATCGCGCACATGGACACCATCGGCGGCGTGTACTTTCCCGAGCGTGGCGGCATGCACGCCATCCCGGTGGCCATGGCGGCGCTGCTGGAGAAGCTGGGCGCAAGCATCCGATACGGCCTACGAGCGAAGAGGGTAGAGACCGACGGCGACGGCGTCACCGGCGTCCTGCTGGAGGACGGCGAACGGCTGCCGGCCGGGCACGTGGTCGTCGCGTGTGACCGGCTGGCGGCCCGGCGGCTGCTGCCGGACCTGGCGGACGACTGGCGGCTGCGCCGCCCCCGCCATTCCCCTTCCTGTCTGGTGATGCACGTCGGCCTGGACCGCTCCTTGGCCGGTCAGGCGCACCACACGCTGCATTTCGGTCGGACCTGGCGGGAGACGTTCACCGCGCTGGCGGCGGGGCGGCCGCAGCCGGACCCGAGCCTGCTGGTCACCTGCCCCGAGCCGGACGGCGAGGCCGCGCCGGACGGGCACGTTACGCTCAGCGTCCTCGAACCGGCGCCCAACCTGCGGCGTGCCGACTGGAGCCGGCTGCGCCCCAAGCTGGAGGCGCGGCTGCTCGGACGCATGGCCGAACTCGGCTACGGCGACCTCGCGGGCGCGCCCCGGCTGGTGCTCGACCCGCCCGCGTGGGCGGCGCGTGGGCACAGCGCGGGCACCCCGTTCGCGCTCGACCACCGCTTCACGCAGACGGCGTGGCTGCGCCCTTCCGGCGTCGCCCGGCGGGTGCCGGGGCTGCACTTCGCCGGCATGTACACCGCGCCCGGGGTCGGGGTGCCTCCCGTGTTGATCTCCGGCCGGCTCGCCGCCGAACGTATCCTCAAGGAGGTCCGTTGACGCTCACCGCCAGCTACGAACGCTGCCGGCGGCTCCACGCCCGCTACGGCCGTTCCTACTATCTGGCCACCCGGCTGCTGCCGCAGTGGAAGCGGCGGCACGTGCACGCTCTGTACGGTTTCGCGCGCTACGCCGACGAGATCGTCGACTCCTTCACGATGACCGCCGACCGAGGTCGCGCCCTCGACGCCCTGGCAGCCCGGGTCGAGGCCGGGCTGGCGGGGGCGAAGCCGGACGATCCGGTGCTGCCCGCGTTCCTGCACACGGTGCACTCCTTCGCTATCGACCACGACGACATCGGCGCCTTCTTGGCGTCGATGCGCGCCGACCTGTCGGTGACCCGGTACGCGACCTATGACGACCTGCTTGGTTACATGGCCGGTTCGGCCGCCGCCATCGGCACGATGATGCTGCCGGTGCTGGAGCCGGCGCCCGGCTGCGAGCAGGCGGCCCGCGAGCCGGCCCGCCAGCTCGGCCTGGCCTTCCAGCTCACCAACTTCCTGCGGGACGTCGGGGAGGATTTCGCCCGGGGCCGCGTCTACCTGCCGATGGAGGACCTGGGCAAGTTCGGGGTGCGGGCGGGAGATCTGGGCGCCCGCCGTACCAGGACCGCGCTGCGGGACCTGCTCGCCTTCGAGGCCGGGCGCGCGCGTGACCACTACCGTGCCGCCGTGAGCGGTATCGGCATGCTCGTCGCCTCGTCGCGGCCGTGCGTGCGCGCCGCCTTCGATCTGTACGGCGGCATTCTCGGCGAGATCGAGCGCCGCGGGTTCGAGGTCCTGGCCGATCGGGTACGGGTGCCGCGCCGGCGCAAGGCGGCCGTGTTCGCCCGGCACCTGCTGGCCTCCGCCGAGGCGGGCAGGGCCGAGCGCCGTGTCCGCGTGGAGCTTCCGTGACCGCCGGACCGCCCGTGGTCCTGGACGCCATGGGCGGAGATCACGGGCCTGCCGAAACGGTCGCCGGTGCGGTGCTGGCGCAGCGGACGCACCATGTGCCGGTCATCCTGGTCGGCGACGGACCACAGCTGACCGGCGAACTGCGCGGGCACGATGCCACAGGCGAGATCGCGGTGGTGCACGCCGACGACGCCGTGCCGATGGCCGAGCGCGGACCCGCCGCCGCGGCCCGGGCGGCCTCCAGCCTCGCGATCGGCTGCCGGCTGGTCAGCAGCGGCGCAGGCGGGGCGTTCGTGTCGGCCGGATCCACCGGCGCGGTGGTCTCGTGCGCGGTGCGCGGCATCGGCCGGTCAGGCGGCGTGCTGCGGCCCGCTTTGGCCGTGGCCCTGCCTTCGCTGCGGGGCGGCGCGAGCGTGCTGGTGGACGCGGGCGCGACAGCTGATCCGAGCCCAGCCATGCTAGCCCAGTTCGCCCTGCTGGGCGTGGGCTACGCGCGCGCCGTGCTCGGCCGGCCCGACCCGGTGGTGGGCTTGTTGTCGATCGGCGTCGAGCCGGGCAAGGGCAACCGGCTGACCCGCAAGGCCGAGGAACTGCTCGCCGAGCTGCCGGTGCGCTTCCATGGCAACATCGAGGGCCATGACGTGCTGGCCGGCACGGTGGATGTGATCGTCACCGACGGATTCACGGGCAACGTGGTGCTGAAGAACGTCGAGGGCTGCGTCCGCACGGCGCTGGCCATGGTCGCCGAGGCCGGCATCGCCTCCCCGGTCCGGCTCGCCGAGGTCGCCCGCCGCTACGATCCGGAAACGCACGGCGGCGCCGCCCTGCTCGGCTTGGGCGGCACCGTCGTCGTAGCGCACGGCTCCTCCCGGGCGGCCACGATCGCCCGGGCGTGCGTGGTGGCGTCCGCGCTGGCGGGGCAGGACCCGGCGGCCGGCACCGCAGTCGGCACCGCAGTCGGCACCGCAGTCGGCACCGCAGTCGGCACCGCAGCCGGAGCCGGGGTCGTGGCGACGGAGCCGGTGCCGTGACCGACTCAGCGCAGCGGGTCGGTCCCGTCCCAGGTGCCCTGGCTGGCATGCGGGATGAAGCGAGCGAACAGTTCCTCGGCGTACCAGTCGTGTGCCCGCACCCGCTCGATGACCCGCCGGTGCGCCTCGCCGCGGTAGGCGAACGCGCGCACCGCCTCGCGGTCGCGCCACAGCGAGAAGGTCGCCTGCCGGGCCAGCGGCCACTCGCCCATGCCGATCGAGGCCAGGCAGCCGTCCTGCCGCACCAGCAACTCGTCGACCGGCGGCACCGACCGGTAGAAGGCGGCCAGGCGGCTGAGCCGGATCGATGCCCTGGTGAGCACCGCTACCGGCCCTTCACCGCCGTGCCGGGCGATCCGGCCGTCGAAGGGGTCGCGTCCCGCCCAGGCGCCGTGCGAGGCCACCGGGGTCAGCCGCACCTGCCAGCTCTCGGCCGCCTCCGTACGCCAGCGGGCGGCGATCGACGAGCTGCTCAGGAACTCCTCCAGATCGCTCGCGTCGCGCCAGACCGCGAACAGCGCCCACCGGCGCAGGTCGGCGCCCAGCGACATGGCCCGGCCCCGGCCGGTGCCGAGCAGCCTCCAGAACAGCAGCCCGCCGGCGCGCCGCAGCAGTGGCCGGTCGAAGGCCATGTGCTTCATCGCGCGGGCGCTGTCGTACCGG
The DNA here is from genome assembly GCF_040654115.1 of Nonomuraea sp. NPDC050786. Lineage (NCBI taxonomy): Bacteria > Bacillati > Actinomycetota > Actinomycetes > Streptosporangiales > Streptosporangiaceae > Nonomuraea > Nonomuraea sp. NPDC050786. Next base: position 146,992 of record NZ_JBFAHJ010000020.1, on the reverse strand, counting down.
ACGAGGTGGAACGACGCGATGGTTGAGGTGCTGGTGGCGGTCATCGCCGGCTACCTGCTCGGCTCGGTGCCGGTCGCGGTCCTGGTGGCCCGCGTGCACGGCGTCGATCCGCGCGACGTCGGCGACTGCAACCCCGGGTACTGGAACGTCAAGGAGCAGCTCGGCCGGCGCGCGGCCGTGCCGGTGTTCGCCGGCGACACGCTGAAGGGCGCGTTGGCCGCCCTGGTAGGGCTGCTGGTCAGTGGTGCCCACACCACCGCGCTGGGCGTGGTGGCCGAGGTCAGTGTGGTGCCGGTGTATCTGGCCGTGGCGGCGGCCATGGCAGGGCACGCATGGCCGCTCTTCGCCGGCTTCCGGGGTGGCCGGTCCGTTCTGACCTTCGCGGGCGGCATCGCGGTCATCTGCCCGCCGGCGTTCGTGCTGGCGGTGGCCGCGCTGGCGGGGACGGCGCTGGCGCTGCGCTCGTTCGCGGTGGGGGCGCGCCTGGCGGTGTTCGGGGTGCCGGTGCTGCAGTTGCTGTTCGCGCCCGCGGAGCTGGTGGCGGCCACCGGCGGGCTGATGTGCATCATCGGGCTGCGGTTCGGCCAGGCTGCGCTCGCCGCGCGCCGCCGCTGACGTTCCGCGCCCCTGCGGTGTCCGGATAGGTACGACCGCGCCAGGTCCGTACGGGACGTAGCGTGGCCTGCGTCAGCCGGAACGCGGACGCCGGGTCGAGCAGCGGCGACAGCAGCAGGCCGACGCCGGGCTCGCGATAGCTGCCGCGCAGCGCACCTGCCAGCAGCAGCCGCACTGTCAGCAACGCCGCGTCCAGGCCGGTGGGCCGGCCGGCGGCCAGGCGGAGCATGGGCAGCGCCCCGGTCAGCCAGATGACGGCCAAATCGGCCGCCTGCCAACCGCACCCGGTCACGTCGCGCAGCGGCAGCGAACGTCCCCACTCGCGCCACAGCTCGCCTGCCGAGTCGTGCATGTCGACCTCCAGCAGAGCGGAGGCGTCCAGGAAGCCCACCGCCCAGCCCCGCGCGGCCAGGCGCCGGGCCAGCGCCACGTCGTCGGTCATCCGATCCCGGACCAACGCGAACCCGTCCACCTCAGTCATCTGTTCTCTGCGGAAGGCCAGGCACTGGCCGTTGGCGACGACCCGGTGCGGCGGCGGCGGGCTCGCCGGGCCGACGGGCCCGAACCGGTAGACCAGCGTCGTGAGCATGGAGGCATGCAGCGCCTGCTCCAGCACGCCGTCGCAGACGAACCGCGGGGCCGCGCTCACCAGGTCGTACCGCTGCAGGGCCTGCGCGAGCGCGCCGAACAGGCCCGGCTCGGGCCGGGCATCGGCGTCCAGGGTGACCACGACCTCGCCACCCGCCACCGCCACCCCTTGGTGCAGCGCCCACTGCTTGCCCACCCAACCGCCCGGCAACGGCCCGGCGGTGACGACCTTGGCACCCAGCGAGGCCGCCACCTCAGCCGTACCGTCGCGGGAGCCGTCGTCTACCACGATCACCTCGCTGACGGCGGGGGCCGCGAGCACGGCACGCAGGCACGGCACGATCCTGGCCGCCTCGTCGCGTGCGGGGATCACCACGGAGACGGTGACGCCGGCGTCCGGCAGGGCCCGCAGCGGCGGCAGCCGACGCCGACCGCGCGCCAGCCTGGCGAGCACGGCGGCGGCCGCGACCGTCTGCGCGGCGGTGAGCGGCCTCATCTCGTCCCACCCGGAACGCCCGCGGCGCCTGTGCCGGGGAAGTCCTTGCCGACCAGCCCGGCCACGATTCGCGCGCCCAGCGCCACCATCGGGAGTCCGCCGCCCGGGTGCACCGAGCCGCCGACCAGGTACAGGCCGCGCCGCGGGCCCCGGTTGCCGGGACGCAGGAAGGACGCGAGCCTGCCGTGGTAGGCGCTGCCGTAGATGGCGCCGCCCCAGGCCCCGTAGCGGTCGCGCAAGTCGGCCGGGGTGAACACGTCGGCGAAACGCAATCGGCCGGCCAGGTCGTGGCCACGCTCGGCCAGCCGTTCCAGGACCAGATCCCGGTACGCCTCCGCCCCGATCGGCCACCGGCCCGGATCGCGCGCGGGCACGTTGACGAGCATCGTCCAGTTCTCCGCCCCCGCCGGAGCCTGGGAGGAGTCGTCCACGGCCGAGCACCCGAGGTAAACGGTCGGATCTTGCGGTGGGCTCCCGCGGCCGAAGATGTCGCCGAACTCCCGCTCATAGTCGGCCGAGAACAGCACCGAGTGATGCGGCAGCCCAGGCGTGCGCCCCTCCACCCCCGCCAGGATCAGCAGAGCCGACGACGAAGGCCCCAACCGCGCGATCCTGCGCAGCCGGCGGCGATGCGGCAGCAGGCGGCCGTACAGCGCGGTGGCATCGATGTTGGCCACCACGGCGTCGGCCCGGACACGTTCGCCACTCGCCAGCCGCACCCCCGTCACCCGCGAGTTGCTCGCCTCGACGGCGGCGACCGGCTCGGACAGGAACACCTGCACCCCGCCGGCCTTCAGCAGCAGCGCCAGGTCGTCGGCCAGCCGGGGCAAGCCACCCGGCACGTACCAAACCCCCTGCCCATGCTCCAACGCCGGAACGCAGCCCAGCGCGGCCGGCGCTCGATACGGGCTCGACCCGGCGTAAGTGGCGTAACGGCCGACGTACTGCCGCAGCCGGACGTCCCGAAAGTAGCGGCGGGCCAGTCCGTCGAGCGTACGCGCGGGCGCGACCGCCAGCAGGTCCGACAGCCTGGCCTCGCCGGGCTGCCGGACCAGCGGCCCGGCGAACACGGTCCGGTGCGCCGCCTCCAGACAGCCCCGGGCCCAGCCGTGGAAGGAGCGCCAGGCCCGTCCCTCACCCGGGGCCAGCCGCTCCACCTCGGCGGCCATCCGCTCCGGGTCCCGCCGGGCGTCCAGCACCGAGCCGTCGGAGAACCGATAGCGGCAGAGCAACTCGGGCTCGACCAGCTCGCGCTCCAGTCCCAGCTCGCGGAACAGGTCCGGCATGGTGACCAGCGAGGGCCCCAGGGAGAAGGAGAACCCGTCCCGGCGATGCTCGGCCAGCTTGCCGCCCAGCCGCGGCAACTGCTCATACAGCCGTACCTCGTGCCCATGCCGGGCCAGCAGCAGCGCGCATACCATGCCGCCCACGCCGCCGCCGATCACCGTCACCTCTGCCATGAGCGCCTCCAGGCCGGCGCCGCGAACGCGCCCATCGCGATCCCCCCGGCTACCGCCACCAGCGGGTCGGGCGGGTCGAACACCGCGGCGAAGGCGACCGTCTCCATGACCGCCATGACCGTGTACAGCACGAGCAGCCCCCGCCCCGGCCCCGTGTCGCCGCAGACACGTCCGACGACCAGCATGACCAGCACCGACACCAGCAGCCAGCCCGCGAAGTTGCTCAGCGGAATCCCCCGGTAGAAGCCGGCCTGCGTCCACGTCCACAACCCCAGCCGGACCATCTGCGGATCGAGGAACAGGTCCCACGCCGTCAGCGCGCCCGCCCCTACGCACACTCGCGCCCACCCGCCGCCCGGCGCGACGGCGGCCGCCACCGCGTACGCCGCCAGCCCCATGCCACCCCAGGCCAGCGCCACCACCACAGGAACGCCGCCCGCCTGCGGCCACAGCACGTCGCTGTAGCTGTACGCCCCGAACGGGAACCCCGTCAGCACCCCGATCATCTCGGCCACATACCCGGTCAGCACCGCCGCGCCGAACGCGGCCACCGCCCTACGCGCGCCCCACGCGTCCGCCGCGAAAGCCACCGCACACGCGGCCAGCAGCACCACGATCAGCCCGGCGAACCGTTCCGGCCGCGCATCCAGCCCCGACGCCACCTGCCAGCCCGTCATCGCCAGCAGGAACAGCACGCCCAGCGCGCGTGCCGAACCCAGGGCCAGACGGGTCACCCGTTCGCCCGGTGGCTGTTCCACACCCTGTCTCTCGGAGCGCCCGCACACACGGATGCACGTGCCCAGCCGCCCGCCAAGCGATCACCATGGCCGTACGAGCATCAGGACAAGAATCGCTCCCTGGGCAGCGCCGCGGCGACCACGTTGACCGTGCGACGCCGCTGTGCCTTGACTCGAAGATGGGCATATCGATGACCGCAGGCAAGCGTGCCGGCGCAGGACCGGGTAGTGCGCAGCTCATGACGAAGAAGCGGAAGGATGACCCGTCGGTAGGCGACGAGGTCACCTGGTCGAGCCATGGATCCACCGCCCGTGGCAAGGTCGAGAAAAAGATCACCGACAGGCGGGAGGAGGCCGGGCGCACCGTGGCCGCCTCTCCCGACGACCCTCAGTACGTGGTGCGCAGCGAGAAGAGCGGCAAGAAGGCCGTGCACAAGCCGTCGGCCCTGCGTAAGGACAAAGGTTCGCGATGACCGAGGAGGACCGGGCGACGGTCGCCGAGTTCGGCCGGGTGGTGAACATGACCGCCAAGGAGCTGGAGCGCTGGCTGGCCACCGACGAGTCCAAGGCGGTGGGACAGAAGAGCGACGGCGGCGAATCGACCGGGCACGAATCCGGCCGCAAGATCGTCGACCTGCTCCACGCGAAGAAGTCGTCCCTCACCGAACCGGACTACGCGCACATGCGCAAGGTGATCGGCTACATACACCGGCACCTGGCCCAACGGCCCTCCGGCGACGTCCGCGAGACAAGGTGGCGCTATTCGCTGATGAACTGGGGCCACGATCCTCTCAAGTGACAGTCGCCTCCCCACACCAGCACCTCTCGCCGTTGAGCGGCGCGAACTCCACCCTGTGCCCGGTCACTCGTCCAACAGGCCGGGGAAGCGGTCCATCATGAACGCGTACATGTCGCGCATGAGCTCCAGGCGTCGCCGACGAGCGGGGTCGTCGCCCACCGCGCTCAGTCCCTGTTCGGCCGGCGTCCGGAAGGTCTCGAACTCGGCCTGCGGCGGTAGCAGGTCAGCTTGCCCACCCCGCCACGCATAACCCCGCTGACCCCAGGATCGGGCCGGAAGGTCGCGGTAGCCGGCTCGCAGACGCCGGTCGGCGTGACTTGCCTTGCTGACCCCCTTGTCCCCCTTTGCCATCGACATGACGTACTATTTGGTCAAGTGCCCAAAATGTTTGACCAAAACACTTGCCCAAGGAAGTGTCCATGGTTTCAGCGGAACGGGGTCAGGCCACCCGGCAGCGGCTGCTGGAGGCGGCGGTCCCGCTCATCGGCGAGGTGGGATGGGGCGGCGTGACCACCCGGATGGTGGCCGAGCGGGCCGGGGTCGCCCCCGGCGTGGTGCACTACCACTTCGATTCGGTGACCGGCCTGCTCGTCACGGCAAGTATCGGCTTCACCCGCGCCATGCTCGACCGGTTCGCCCAAGAGCTTGCCGAGCAACCCGGCATCGATGAGGGGATCGACTGGCTGCTGAGCCAGTTGTCCGGCTACACCGGCTCAGATCCCGTCTCCCTGCTGGTCACGGAGATGTTCCTGGCCTCGACCCGGCTACCCGAGCTACGTACGCAGCTCAACGAGCTGGTCGGCGAGTTCCGCTCGCAGGTCGCCGCCTGGCTGCGTGTGCACGGCCGACAACCCGACGGCCAGGCCGCGGCCACCGTGCTCGCCGCGGCCATCGACGGCCTGATCCTGCACCACGCCCTCGACCCCGGCCTCGACCTCATGGCCCTGGCCGCGCCGCTGCGAGCCATGCTGCTCGGACAGGAGGAAACACCGTGAAAGCCATCATCTGTGGCGCCGGCATCGCCGGGCTCACCCTGGCCTGGCACCTCGAGCGCTCCGGTTGGGACGTCGAGCTGATCGAACGCGCGCCCGCCTTCCGCGACGGCGGCTACATGATCGACTTCTATGGCCCTGGCCTCCAGGTCGCCGACCGTATGGGCCTGGGCGAACGGCTCCGCGCACTCCGCTACCCGGTCGACGAGCTCAGCTACGTCGACCGCGACGGGCGGCAGACCAGCCACCTGACCATGCCGCCCGGCATGCAGGAGGTCATCAGCGTGCTCCGCGGCGACCTGGCCCGCACGCTGCAGGACGACATCCGCTCCCCGGTTCGCCACGCCACCAGCATCGATTCCGTGCAGCAGGATTCCGGCGGCGTCACCGTACAGCTGACCGACGGCACCCGGCACCGAGCGGACCTGCTGGTCGGCGCGGACGGCGCCCATTCACGCGTCCGCGAGCTGGCGTTCGGCGAGGAGCGCAGCCACCTGCGCTACCTCGGCCACCAGGTGGCCGCCTACACCGTGGAGGACCGGCGGCTGAGCGAGCGGATCGGCATGCGCTACCAGATGCTCACCGTGCCGGGGCTGATGGCGGGCGCGTACGCGCTCCGCGGCGACCAGCTCGCGCTGCTGTTCCTGCGGCGTGAGCCGGACCCGCGCATCCCCGGCGATCCCGCCGCCTCGCTCCGCCGGCACTACCGTGAGCTGGGCTGGATCCTGCCCGAGGTGCTGGCCCGCTGCCCCAACCCGCCCGAGCTGTACTACGACCAGGTCACCCAGGTCGAGATGGAACGCTGGAGCCGAGGGCGGGTGGTCCTGCTCGGCGACGCCTGCCAGGCCGTCTCCCTGTTCGCCGGGCACGGCGCCTCCATGGCCATGGCCGCGGCCTGGGTCCTCGCCGACGAGCTCGCCACCCGCGACGACCCCGTCGCCGCAGCCCTCCGATACCAGCAGCGCATCCAGCCCACGATCGCCGAAGTCCAGCGCTTCGGCCGCCGCTTCATCCGGTGGATGGCCCCGGCCGGCCGCTGGCAGATCACCGCCCGCGACTGGATGCTCCGTCTGGCCGCCCTGCCCGGAGTGAGCAGGATGTTCGTCAACTCGCTCAGCCCTGGCGGCCACAACCTCATCAGGAGCAGCTCGGAAGTAGCGAGTTCGCATCCAGCCTGAGGTCGCGCGGGCCGCGATCAGGGCGACCCGTGCTCAGGCGCGAAGGTTCTCGAGGCGGAGCGTACCGCGCAGCAGCGGACGGGCCGCCAGGGCCACGAGCACCGCGGCGAGCACCCCGATGCCTGCCATGGCCACGGCCCTGGTGATCGCCCAGCCGAGCCATCGGACCTGGTAGATGTCCAGCAGCGACAGGACGATCACCGCGGTTCCCGACAGGGCCGCCACGGCGCAGACCGGCAGCGCGGCGATGATCGCCTGCCGGACGAGCACCCCGCCCAGCGCCCCTTCCGGGACCCCGGAGGCGGCCAGCGCGGCGAACGAGCGGTTCCGGTCGAGCAGTTCCTCCGCCTGGTGCACCACCAGGGCGACCGCCGAGGTGACCAGAGCCACCAGGAGCGCGGCATCCACGAGCGCGTGGGCATGGTGGTAACCGGCGCCCGCCTGCTGGGCTCCGGCGGCCCCTCCGAAGAACACCGTCAGGCTCACCACGGACAGAGCTCTGGCCCACGCCCTCGGATCCGCCTCGACCAGTCGCGCGGCCAGCAGCATCTCCGGGGACCCCGCCCGTCGACCGGCCAGGCGGGCGTACGCCCTGATCAGCCAGGTCGCGGCCAGGGTCGTGCCGAACAGCAGGAGCACCATCCCGACGGTCATGGTCACAGTCAGCCCGTACACCCCGGCGATCGGGAAGCGGGCCTTCACCACTACTCCGAAAGTGTAGAGACCGACCCCCGCCACGACGAGGAGCAAGTCGCGCGCTCGCGGCCCCCGCAGGCGCGAACGGCGGACCACGCCCAGCGGTGAGGCGACGACATGCCGGCCGGCGCGTACCCCTGACAGCACCCCGCCGAGCACCACCAAGGCCATGACCACCGGCACCTGGACCAGCGGCCCGGCCAGATGGGTGACCACGTAGACCACGGCGCCGCCCGCCGAGCCGAGCAGCGCCAGCAGACCGCCCTCCAGCGCGCCGAGCAGGCGTACCTCGCCCGGCGTGGCCCCGGCCAGCCGCAGGCCCGCCAGCCGTCGCTCCCTGGTGGCCGAGGCCAGCCGGTTGGCCTGGTGGACCAGGCCGGCGACCGGCACGGTCAGCAGGGCCAGGGCGAGCCCGGTCAGCGAGCCGCCCTCGTCCTTGAAGTCGGCCAGGCTGACGGCCGTGCAGACCAGGAACGTCGCCACGCCCGACCCGGTGGCGACCAGCCAGGCGCGTACCCGCTCGGTCCGCGACCGTCCCCTGTTCAGCATCCGCAGGACAGTGATCACTGGTTGGCCCCCGCCAGCACGGCCCCGTCACGCAGGGCGATCTCCCGGTCGGCGTAGGCGGCCACCCGGTTGTCATGGGTGACCACGACCACGGTGGTACGGCTGGCGCGGGCCGCCCCGATCAGCGCGCTCATCACCTGCTCGCCCCCGAGCGTGTCCAGCGCTCCGGTGGGCTCGTCGGCGAAGACCACGCGCGGACCGGTCGCCAGCGCACGCGCGAGAGCCACCCGCTGCAGCTGGCCCCCGGACAGCTCACCGGGCCGCTGATCGGCGCAGTCGGACACCCCCAGCCGGTCCAGCCAGTCCGCCGCCACGTTTATCGACTCCCGCCTGCCGCGCCGGTTGAACAGCATCGGCAGCGCGACGTTCTCCGCCGCGGTGAGCTCGGGCACCAGCTCGCCGAACTGGAAGATCACGCCGAAGCTCTCCCGGCGCAGCCTGGTCAGCTCGGCCTCGGCCAGCGTGTCGATCCGCCTGCCGTCCAGCACGACCTCGCCGGACTCGGGCCGGACGATCCCGGCCAGGCAGTGCAGCAGCGTCGACTTGCCCGACCCGCTCGGCCCGGTGATCGCGACGATCTCGCCCTCCGCGACGTCGAGGGAGACGCCCGTCAGCGCTCTGGTCCTGCCGTACGACTTCACCAGGTCTCTGGCCTCAAGCACCGTTCTCCTCCTTCAGCCGCGACAGGGCGGTCTCGATCCAGCGCAGGTCGGCGTCGAGGTGCTGCAGCGCGTAGTCGGCGGCCAGCACCTGGGCGGGCGCGCCGGATGTCTTCGCGGCGGTCAGCTCCCGCATCCGGGTCAGATGCGCCTCCCGCTGCCGTACGAGGTAGGCATCGGCGGCCTTTCCCGCGACGGCGACGCGGGTGAACAGCGAGCTGGCAACGTACGGGGCCGGTGGCTCCACCGTGTTCAGCCACCGGTCCAGCTCCGCCCGGCCGCTGCCGGTGATCGCGTACATCGTCCGCTCGGGACCGCCCTCCTGCTGCGTCTCCGCCACCTCCGCGAAGCCGTCACGTTCCAGCCGCTGGAGCGTGGCGTAGACCTGCCCGTAGGCCAGCGGCTTGGCGCCGGCCAGGCGGTCATCGTGCTCCTTCTTGAGCTCGTAGCCGTGCTTCGGGCGCTCGGCGAGGAGGCCGAGCAGCACATGTCCGGTCGACATAATCAGGACTATACATTGAATGAATAGTTGGATAAGCGGACGGCATCACGCCGCCCGTGACCCGGTCAATCCTGGCCGGCGGTACGCCTGCGATAGGCCCGCTGACGGCACGAGGCCGAGCAGTACGCCCTGGGGCGGCCGGCCGCGGGCTGGTCCACGGGCGCGCCGCACACGACGCATTCCTTAATTTCGTCACGTGATTCGTAACGCTTCTGAACCAGCAGCTCGATGCCGTCCAGCAGTCGCGCGAGGCCGAACTCGAAGGGGTCCTCCGGCCGGTCGAAGCCGCCCTGCTCCCACAGCCGGGTGAGCGTGGGGTAGCCGTACAGCCGCTCGAACAGCGTCTCGCGGCCTCCCCACCACTCCTCCTCGCTCACGCCGCTGCGCCGCTCGGTCTCCGCCGCCTCCACCAGCAGCAGCGCCTCGGAGTCGACGAACCTGCCCACGAGGCCGACCACGGCAATCACCTCGGCGGGGGTCAGGCCGGTGTCGGCCACCGTGCTCAGCATCTGCTCGTAGCGCGCGATGGTGTTCGGACCGGGCACGTGCCGGCCGCCCCGCACCTCCGCCAGCCAGGGATGGCGGCGGCGCAGCTCCCAGCCCGCCCGGGCGCACGCCTCCAGCTGCGCCCGCCACCCGTCACCCGCCGCCGCGGCCCCGCCCGCCGTCTCACCCGCCACCTCGTCACACATGAGGTCGATGAGCTGCTCGCGGCCGGGCACGTGCCGGTAGAGCGACATGGTGGTGAAGCCCAGCCGCTCGGCCACCTTCCGCATCGACAGCCCTGCCAGGCCCTCGGCGTCGGCCAGCTCGACGCCCGCGCGCACGATCCGGTCGAGGCTCAGCCCCGGCCGCGGCTCCGCGCCGCCCTCGCGCCACAGCAGCTCCACCACATGGTCGGGATCTCCCGCTCTGCCTCGCGTCATGCTCCCCTCCTCTGTTTATGATATACACCCTGTGTACGCCATAAACAGAACTTGGAGGCGGCATCCCCATGATCGAATTGTTCGTCGACCCCCACGGGGACGACTCCGCGCCGGGCACGCCCACGCGCCCGTTCGCCACCCTCACCCGTGCCCGCGACGCGGCCCGCACCCTCACCGGCGAGATCGTCGTCCAGCTCAGGGCCGGCACGCACGTGCTGGCCGAGCCCCTGGAGCTCACCGAGGCCGACTCGGGCCGCGACGGTCACCACGTCGTCTACCAGGCCCACGGGTACGGCACCGCCGGCCAGGAGGAGGTCGTCGTCAGCGGCGGCCGCCTCATCACCGGCTGGCGGGAACAGGACGGCGTGTGGCTGGCAGAGGTGGGTGACCTGGACACCCGGCAGCTGTACGTGGACGGCCGCCGGGCCGATCGCGCGGGCATCGACGGTCTGCCCGGCCAGGTCGCCATGACCGAGACCGGCTACACCACCGACAGCACGGCGCCGCTGGCCTGGCGGAGCCCGGGCGACGTGGAGTTCGTCCATCGGGGCGTCTACCCGTGGACGGAGGCCCGCTGCGGCGTCGCCGCGGTGTCGGCCGGGGGAGAGGGCGCCGTGATCACCATGGCGCAGCCCGCCTTCGGGCGCGCTCTCGAGCTGTACAACTCCACCTGGGAAGGGCAGACCTCACGGGGGCCCGGCCTCCCGACCAGGGTCGAGAACGACGCCGCCTTCCTCACCGAACCGGGCACGTTCGTCCTGGACCGCTCACGGCCCGGACACCACGTCCTGCGCTACCTGCCCCGTCCCGGCGAGCACCCGGAACGCACGCGGGTGGTCGCGCCCGTACTGGAGACGCTGCTGCGCGCCACCGGCGTGAGCGGGGTGACGTTCAGGGGGCTGACGTTCGCCGACGCCACCTGGCTCCGGCCGAGCGGTCCCGAAGGGTTCCTGCACTACCACGGGAGCGGCTTCTACGTCGGCGGCCCCATCCACACGGTCTCGCTCGGCGAGGGCGTCGGCTCGGTCACCGTGCCCGGGGAGTCCGCCACGATCCCCGCCTGCGTGACGCTGACGGACGCCTCCGGCGTGCGGGTCGAGGGCTGCCGCTTCACCCGGCTGGGCGCCACCGGGCTCGGCGTGCACGGCGGCGCGGACATCACGGTACGCGGATGCGACTTCGACACGCTCTCGGCCGGAGCCGTCGTGCTCAACGGCAGCTCGTCCGCCTCTGTGGAGGGGAACTGGATCCACCACGTCGGCCTGGAGTTCTCCGGCTCGCCCGGCATCTCGCTGACCGGCACGACCGGATGCACCGTCGCGCAGAACCACGTCGCCGACGTGCCCCACTGCGGCATCGTCGCCGGTCCCGGCCGGGGCACCCGGATCCTGCGCAACCTCACGACGGGCACGATGCAGGTGCTGGCCGACGGCGGAGGCGTCTACCTGGCCGGTGCGCAGGGCGATTCCCACGACTCGGGCGCGATCGTCCGGGGCAACGTCATCGAGGACACGCGCACGCCGTACAACTTCGGCCTCTACACCGACTACGGCGCGGCATGGGTGACGATCGAGGAGAACGTGGTCGTCCGCGCCGACAGCACGGCCATCCTGCACGTGTCGCCGCCGCTGGACAACGTCGTCTACCGGGGCAACTTCTGGGACGCCGACCCGATCGGCGCCGACGCACCGCCCGCCGGCGTCACGTACGAAGGCAACACCGTACTCGCCGGTGACAGCGATCTGGCGGCCGCGGACGCGGTACGGGCCCTTGCCGGCCTCCGCCGGGCGGCCGCCGGGTAGCGGCCGTCAGCTCCTCCGGATCGAGCTCCTGCCGGGATGGCCCGCCCCGCTGTCCCGCCGCGGCAGAAACTCGACGGGACGTATCGCCGCAGGCCAGAGCCGTTTCACGTGTCCCACGGTGTCCCACCGCCGTCGTCATGGCGAGCCCTTCCGGCTGTCATGGAGTCACGCCCCGAGGGACGGGGCGCCGATCCGGAAGAGGAGAACCACGATGCAGTCCCGTATGCAGAACCCGGCCATGATCCTGCCCGACGCGATGAAGCCCATCCAGGAGCTCTTCACGGCCGTGCACGCCGGTGGGGTGGACGGCCAGACGCTGGAGCTGGTGCATCTGCGGGTCAGCCAGATCAACGGCTGCAGTGCCTGCGTCGACGCGGGGGCCAAGACCGCTCGTAAGGCCGGGGTGAGCGACGAGCGGCTGGCCACGGTCGCCGCCTGGCGGGAGACACCGTACTTCACCGAGGAGGAGCGGGCCGCGCTCGAGCTGGCCGAGGCCGCGACCCGGCTGGCCGACCGGGCCGACGCGGTGAGCGACGAGATCTGGGACAGGGCCGCCACCCATTTCGACGAGAAGCAGCTGGCCGCGATCGTTCTGATGATCGGCGTCACCAACCTGTTCAACCGGCTCAACGCCACGACCCGGCAGATCGCCGGCGCGTGGGGATGAGCGCCGCGCGGTCCCGGGCAACGTGGCCCGGGACCGCCGGCCTCATCGCCCGCACCAGGAAGCGACCCTCGGCTGCAACGACCCGGCGAACCTCGACGACGGCACCATGAGGGCGACCGCCTTCGCGCTGACGGCGTTGACCGCCGAGGACGAGGCGAGGATCGCCGCGCTCGTGAAGCGGGCGGCGAGCTGAGATCGTCGAGGCCACCGCTCCGGTAGATGTCATCACAGGCACAGTCGCGTCCCATGGGCCGATCCCGGCCCGGGGCCCGGCCGGGTCGGCCGGTCGGTCAGCTCGACGTGCCGGCGAGCATTCCCGGCTCGTACGAGCCCCCCTGCGTGCGCACGATCACGCCCAGCCGGTTCGCCGCATTGATCATGGCGACCAGGTAGACCAGCGCGACGGTCTGGTCCTCGTCATAGTGCTTGCGCGCCTGGTCCCAGGTCTCGTCGGACACGCCGCGGTGCGCGTCGGCGAGCCGGGTGCCCTCCTCGGCGAGCGCCAGCGCGGCCCGCTCGGCCTCGGTGAACACGGTGGACTCCCGCCAGGCGGCGACCAGGTTGAGCCGGACCGCGCTTTCCCCGGCGGCAGCGGCGTCCTTGGAGTGGTAGTCGACGCAGAAGCCGCAGCCGTTGATCTGGCTGACACGCAGCATCACCAGGTTCTGGGTGGCCTTGGGCAGCGTCGACTGCTCGATCGCCAGGCTGACGTTGTAGAACCGCTTGCTGATCTTGGCGCCGAGCTCGTTCGTGTACAGGTTCATACGGGGTTCCATGACTTCGTCCTCATCAGTGGAGTTGCGTGCGCCGCGGATCGTTCGCGCGGCGTCCGGACGAACATGGAGATGCCGGCGACCCCGTCCCTGTGACAGCGTGGAGATGTGACCTGCGCCACCGCCCGTGGGTGTCACAAAGCGGCCGGAAGAGATCGCCACCGGCTCGGCGACCGTCGCCACGGTCACCGCCTCCGGCATCCTCGCCCCGCTGGTCACCACTTTCGGCACCGGGCAGACCTGGCACTGAGCCCGTTCCTCTGACAGTTCGCCGCTCAGGGAGGACCTCAGCCGGGGCTGAACCAGCGGGTGAGAGCGGTCTTGAGGCCGTCGGGGTCCGCGCCCGCCCAGGCGACGTAGCCGTCGGGCCGGACGAGCAGCGCGGGTGCCGGAGCGTCGTCGGCGGTCGCGGTCACCCGGTGCACTCGGTCTCTCCAGGGCTCCGCGGTGGCGGCGAGGTCGTTCCCGCCGGTGAGGTCGAGCAGCAGGGGGCGGGCGTCGCCCAGGAGCTCGGCGAGGCGCCGTTCGTGCCCGTCGCCGGTGGTCAGGCGGATGGGTGGCACGAACCAGCCGGTGGGCGCGGCGGGGTGTTCCTCGCCCATGTCGTAGCGGACATCGGCGCCCGCCATCAGGGCGGCGACCATGCGCAGGTTCTCGGGGCGGTTGAGGAGTTCCGCGAAGAGCAGGCGTAGTGCGGTGACATCGCCACCGGGCGCCATCAGAGCGGTCGCGGCCCGGGTGTGCATGAGCACGCGTTCGCCACATGCGCGGCGTTCGGTTCCGTAGCTGTCCAGCAGGTCTTCCGGGGCCCATCCCTGCAGCGTGGCGGCGAGCTTCCAGGCCAGGTTGGCCGCGTCCTGCAGAGCCAGGTTCAAGGTCGGTCCGTGGCTCACCTGTGCGGCGTCGCCGGCGATGAAGACCCGGCCGTCGCGGTAGCGGTCGGCGAGCCGGGAGTTCCGGCCGCACAGGCGGCGGAGCATGGTGGGCGCGCCCTCGGGAGGCGGAGCCAGGGGCAGGCGCACCCCGAGGACCCGTTCGACGCTCTCCTCCATCTCGGCCATCGTCATCGGCGCGCCCGGCCCGGGGGAGGTGCCTGCCGGGTGATCTTCCCATTCGGCCGTGTTGACCAGCGGCCGTTCCGGATCGTGCGCGAGGAGGGTGAACACGCCCCGGTCGGTGCGGTGGAAGTGCGCCGGGATCTCGCCGAGGCCGTCGATCGCGACACGTCCCCCCGGCAGGAAGCGGAAGCGGTCGCTCGGCCCGATCAGGGCCGACCGGTCGACGACGTTGTCGTCGCTGATGCCGGGGAAGGCGATCCCCGCCTGCTTGCGGACCAGGCTGTGGCCGCCGTCGCAGCCGACGAGGTACCGGCCGGTCAAGGTCGTCTCGGCTCCGTCCGGAGCGCGTGCCACGACTGCGACCTGGTCAGCGGTCTGGCTGAAGGAGAGCACGTCCCAACCTCGCCGGACCTCCGCGCCGAGCTCCGCCGCGCGCCCGTTGAGCACCCGTTCCAGGTCCCGCTGGTTGACCGGCAGGAGATACATCGGGTTCTCCTGGCCGAGCGCGTGCAGCGGCAGCGGCATCCCGCCGAAGAAGAACCCGGGCGCGGGCGCCGGTGCTCCTCGGCCCCCGCAGCGTTCGAAGAGGCCGCGGTTGTCCAGCAGTCGCACGACCTGGCCGGCGAGGCCGTGTGCCTTGTCCGCCAGGTCCGGTTCCGGCCGTCGTTCCAGCACCAGAGGCCGGATCCCCGCGAGGCGGAGCTCGCAGGCGAGGAAGAGTCCGGTGGGTCCGCCTCCGACGATGATGACGTCGAACATCACTGACGCTCCCTTAGGGTACGCAACTGTATCTAATGGGGGACACCGTAGGTGGCCGCGATAAGATACGCAAGTGGATCGTAAGCACGAGCGGAGCGCGGGTGAGGGCCGAGCGATCGGGGGGCGGGCGACGGAGCGTCGTGCCGCCGGCGGCACGACCCGCGACGGCGGCGCGTCCCGCCGGCGCGGCCCCAAGCTTGAGGACGCGATCCTCGACGCCGCGTGGGAGGTGCTGGTCGAGCACGGATACCACGGCTTCACCTTCGAAGCGGTCGCCGCCCGCGCCGGCACGAGCCGTCCGGTGCTCTACCGGCGCTGGCCGCAGCGCGACGACCTGCTGCTGGCCACTCTCGCCAAGTTCTGGCAGCCGATCGCGGTGCCCGACACCGGGAGCCTGCGGGATGACGCGATCGGCTTCCTGCGCAACGCCGACGCCGACCGCGCGGGCATGATCACATTGATGAGCGTGCAGCTGGTGGGGTACTTCCGCGACACCGGCACCAGCCTTGGCGAGCTACGCGACAGCCTCGTCGCGCCGGGCCAGGCGACCGCCTTCGAGATGATCGTCGCCCGCGCGGTCGAGCGCGGCGAGCTGCCCGACGTGCGGCGTTCGTCCCGCGTGGTGAACCTGCCGCTGGACCTGTTGCGCCACGACATGTTCATGACGATGCGTGCGGTGCCGGACGAGTCGATCGTCGAGATCGTGGACGAGGTGTGGCTGCCGCTGCTGGGGGTGCCCGGGGGCCCGTCCGCCCCGCCGGCTCCGGGCCGCCGCCATTAGCGCCGTGGTCGCCGGCAGAGCCGCGGGACGGCGCAGGGGCTGAGTCGCGCCCAGGCGGTCAGGCGCTGCCCCTGCCGATGGCCGAGCGCTTCCTTCAGGAACACCCTGTAGACGCTCGGTGTGCCGTCGGTGGTGAGGACTTCGACGATGGAGCGGAGGTTGCGGTCCTCGACGGCCTCGCGGATGAGCGCGTCGGCCAGGTCGCGGCGTGAGGTGAACCGGCCGACCATCTGCGGCGGCCCGACGGTGTAGTCGGTGACCACGTCGCCGTCGAACAGGCCGGAGGGGCGGATGACGGTCCAGGCGAGGTCGGTTCGGGCAATGAGGTCTTCCATCCGGGCGGCGTCCTCGTACAGCGGGCGTCCCATTCTGAGGAGCATGGGCACGATCACCTTGCGGTAGACGAGGGTCTCGCCGGGCGGGGGTTTCATGGGAACGCCGGTCGAGGTCACGCAGACCAGGCGCCGGACGCCGTGCGCGGCCATGGCCGCGACGATGTTCCCGGCGGATCGGGAGAACATGGCGGGCACCTCGGAGCCGTAGGGGACGCGGAGGGTCGAGATCACCGCCTCGTGCCCGCTCACCACCCGGTCCACCGCCTCGGGGTCCAAGGCGTCCGCCTTCGCCACGTCCAGCGCGGGATCGCTGAGGGGGAACGACTCCGGATGCCGGGTGACCGCGGTGACGGTGTGGCCCTCGGCGAGCGCCTGGGCGGTGGCGAGCCGCCCGGTCGGACCGTTGGCTCCGAAGATCACGAGCTTCACGTGCTTTCCTCCTGTGGCATGCGCCGCGACGTCGCGGTTTTACGCATCATATATTCATTATAAGTAGCGTAAAGACACGTCACGTCCTCGGCTGGTCCGCGAGTTCGGCGAGCAGGAGTGCCTCGGCGAGGCAGGCGCGTTCGAAGTCGGCCAGGTGCAGGTTCTCGTCGGTGCTGTGGGCGCGGCTGGCCGGGTCGCCTCCGGGGCTGGTGATGAGGACGGCGGCCTGGGGGTACGCGTCGGCGAATTCCGCTACGAAGGGGATGGCGCCGCCGCCTCCCATGTCGACCACGTCGCGGCCGTAGGCCCGCTGGTAGGCGCGGCGTGCCGCGTCGAAGGCGGGACCTCGGGTGTCGACCGCGTACGGCTGCGCGACCTCCGCCTCGACGACCTCCACCTGCGCGCCCCAGGGGGCGTGCTCGCGGAGGTGCCTGGCCAGGGCGGCGCGGGCCCGTGTCGCGTTGTCGCCCGGCGCGATGCGCAGGCTCACTTTGGCTCGGGCGGACGCGGTGAGGGCGTTGGCGGCTTCGGAGACGGACGGTGCGTCGATGGCCAGGACGGTCGCGGCAGGGCCGGACCAGACGCGTTCGGCGATGCCCCCTGAGCCGAGCAGACTGACGCCGTCGAGCACGCCCGCCTCGGCCCGGAACCGTTCCACGGGATAGTCCGCCTGGGACGGGCGACCGCTGGCGAGGCCGTCCACCGCGACGTGGCCGTCCTGGTCGTGGAGGGTGGCGAGCAGGCGGCAGAGCGTGGTGAGGGCGTCGGGGGCGGCGCCGCCGTACGTGCCGGAATGTACGTTGTCCGCCAGCGTTCGTACCTCGACGACGCAGTTGGCCATGCCGCGCAACGTGGTGGTGAACGAAGGGATCCCGGGTTCGATGTTCTCCGAGTCGGCGAGCACGATCACGTCGGCGGCGAGCCTGTCACGGTGCCGGTCGAGGAAGGCGCCGAGCGTCGGGGAGCCGATCTCTTCCTCTCCTTCGACGATGACGACGACTCCGACCGGTGGACGCCCGTTGTGCGCGCGCAGTGCGGCGAGATGGGTGGCGATTCCCGCCTTGTCGTCGGCGGATCCGCGGCCGTACAGTCGCCCACCCTTTTCACGCGGTTCGAACGGCTCGCTCGACCACGTGGCCGGGTCGCCTGCGGGCTGGACGTCGTAGTGGGCGTACAGCAGGACGGTGGGACGGCCGGGCGGTGCGGGACAGCCGGCGAGGACCACCGGCCGGCCGCCGGGAATGTCGTCCAGGATCTCCACCTCCTGGGCGGCGCCGGCGCGGAAGAGCTCCGCCGTCAGCTCCGCGCAGCGGCGCAGGTCCTCGGCCGCGGCGGGGTCGGCGCTCACCGACGGGATGCGGATGAGGGCCTCGAGGTCGGTTCGCACGCCGGGCAGCACCTTCTGTACGGCGCGCCGCAGGTCATCGCTCATGGTTGAGCTTCCTTTCCGATCGTGTGTCGAGCCAGGAGGGGAGAAGGGCGAGAGCCAGCACGGCGACGATCGACGCGAACCCCGCCGGATACCCTGCGGGCCCGGCCACGAGCCCGAACCCGACGGCGCCGATCCCCATCCCGCCGTCGTAGGCGAGGTTCCACAGCGCGCTCACCTGGCCGAACGCGGAAGAGGGGGAGCGCGCGAGCATCAGCACCAGGGTGACGTTCTGGGCGGCGCCGAATCCGGCGCCGAAGAGCGCCGCCCCCGCGATCACCGCGTAGGGGTTGTCTAGGCAGACGATCCCGGCCATCCCGACGGCCGCGGCGATGACCGCCGGCACCAGCAGGACGGACTGGCCGTGGCGGTCGCCGTACCGGCCGGCCGCCCACCGTGCGAGCGGCATCGCGCAGGAGTGCGCGAGCAGCGCCGCCGCGGCCGTCCCCGATGATCCGGCGGGGACCGCCAGCGGCAGGAACGTCATCAGCACGCCGGCGGCCAGCGTGATCGCCGCGAAGACGACGACGAGCCGGGCGAGACCGGCCCGGCGCAGCGCGTGCAGGACACCCCCGTGCTGCTCGAGCGGCGCCGCCCCCGCGGGCAGCCAGGGAATCCCGATGAGCGCGAGCAGCGCCAGCCCCGTACCCGCGAGGAAGACGGGTCCGTGGCCGATGAGCGGAACCAGCCAGAGCCCGATCGGCAGCCCCAGGATCGCGGGGATCCCGACGGCCACGCCGTACATGCCCAGGGCCTCGCCCCGACGCTGGGGCGGGGCCAGTTCGGCCACCATGGCGGGGCCCACCACGACCACGATGGCCAGGCCGGCCCCACGTGCCAGGCTCGTGGCCAGCACCATCGGCAACGCAGGGGACAGGACCAGCAGGGCCGAGGGAACACCGAGCAGCAGGACGCCCAGCGCCATGCCGGCGCGGTAGCCGCACCAGGCCAGCAACCTCGGCATGACGAGCTCCATGAGCACGGTCGCCAGCATGGTGACGCCGGTGGACAGTCCTGCACCCATGTCCCCGGAACCACCTGACGCCGCATACAGCGGGACGATCGGAACCAGCAGGTAGAAGCTCGTCATCGAGGCGAGCGAGGTCATCCCCAGGACGACCATCGGGCGGCTGATCAGCGGTTGCGTACCGGTTTGAAGCACTGGGCCAGCTTCGCCGGACCGGCGACCGGACGCATCGGGCGAATGCCCTATCCGGCATCCCTAGTTCTCGTCCGGATCTGAGAGCCTGTGTCCATGGTCTTCGTAGGGAGGGACTCGGAGCTGGCCGCCCTGGGTGAGGCCTACGAACATGCCCGGGAAGGCTCTCCTTCCACCGTGCTGCTCGGCGGCGAAGCCGGGGTGGGCAAGACCCGGCTGATCGCCGAGTTCACGGCGCCGCTCAGGGAAGGGGCGTGGCTGCTCTGGGGTGACTGCCCGCAGGTGGGGGAGAACGGCCTGGCGTTCGCGCCGTTCACCGCCATGCTGCGCCGACTGCTGCGCGAGATCGGCACGGACGGCTTCCTCCGGCTCCTGCCCCGCGGTGAGCCCGGTGAGCTGGGCAGGTTGCTGCCGCTCCTGGGCCGGCCCGCCGGCGACGATGATCCCGCCCTCACGCAGGCCCGGCTCTTCGAGGAGATCCTCACCGTCTTCGAGAACCTCGCCGAGGACCGGCCCTTGGTGATCGTGGCCGAGGACGTGCACTGGAGCGATCGGTCCAGCCGGGAGCTGCTCGACTTCCTCATCAGGAACCAGCAGGCGGCCGCCGCCTTCCTCCTGGTCGTGACCTACCGGAGTGACCACCTGCACCGGACGCATCCGCTCCGCCCGGTGCTGGCCGAATGGGATCGCCGGCCGTGGACGTCCCGGATGGAGCTCGGGCGGCTCGGCAGGGGCGAGGTGGTCCGTCAGCTTCGCGGCCTGCTCGGCGGCGAGCCGGCCCCGGCGGTCGTCGAGGACGTCCTACGGCGCAGCGAGGGCAACCCGCTGTTCGTCGAGGCGCTGTCGGCGCGGGTAGGCGCGCCGGTGCCCGCGTCCATCCGCGACCTGCTGATCGCCTCGCTCGACCGGCTGCCGCCGGAAACGCGGCGGGTTGTCCAGGCCGTGGCCGTCGGCGGAGCCCGGGTCGGCCACGCGCTGCTGCGCGCCGTCACCGGGCTGGACGACACCTGCCTCACCGACGCGCTCAGCCCGGCGGTGAGCGCGAACCTCCTGCTGATCGAGGAGGAGGTGTACGCGTTCCGTCACGCGCTGATCCAGGAGGTGCTCTACGACGACGTGCTTCCCGGAGAACGAGGGCGCCTTCACGTACGGTATGCCGAAGCCCTGGAGGCGGAGCCGGAGCTCGCGCCGTTGGGCCGGGCGGCGTACGAGTCCGCCCTGCACTGGCACGCCGCCAAGCGGCATCCGGCCAGGACACTGGCCGCCGCGCGCCGCGCCGCCGCCGAGGCCGCGGCGTCCCTGGCGCACGCGGAACAGCTGCATATGCTGCTTCGCGTGCTGGAGCTGTGGGATCAGGTGCCCGATCCGGCGGCGTCCAGGGCCGATGTGCTCGACGAAGCGGTACGCGCCGCCATCGCCGCGGGCGAGAACGCGACCGCCGTCCAGCTGGTCGAGACGGCGCTTTCGGCCGAGCTCGATCCCGCGCGGGCCGGCTGGCTGATCGCCCACCGCGGCGAACTGCGCCACCTCCTTGGCATGCCGGGAGACCTGGACGATCTACGCGAAGCCGCTCGACTCACACCGCGCGAGCATCCGGCCCGCGCGACCGTACTCAACCTGCTCGCCAATCGCCTCCTCACGGTCCCTCTGGAAGCCGAAGGCCGCGTCGCCGCCCGCGAGGCGCTGGAAGCGGCGCAGGCGGCGGGCGACGCCAAGGCCGAGGTCATCGCCACCGTCAACCTGACGTACGCGCTGGCGCGGGCCGGCGACCTCGACGCCCAGCTGCCGCACCTGATCGACGCCCAGGCGACGGCCCGCCGCGTCGGCGACCAGGGCGCGCTCCTGCACGCCTATCGCTGCGAGGCGGACGTCCTGCAGGGCGCCGGCAGGTACGCCGAGGCGGCCGAGGCGGCCCGCCACGGGCTCACCGCCGCCACGCGGGCGGGTCTGGCCCGGACGGCGGGTCCGATTCACGCGGGCAACCTCGCCGAAGCGCTGATCGCGCTGGGCCGGTGGGAGGAGGCCGCCGAGATCGTCGAGCACGCCCTGCGTGTCACCCCGACGCCCAGCCTCAGCGCGTACCTGATGGTGCTGGCCGGCACGATCGCGCTGGCCAGAGGCGACCTCGGGGCCGCCGAGAACGCCGCGGCGCACGCCCGCGAAGTCTTCACCAGAGGCACGTCCTATGCCCAGGACCACCTCTTGCTGGTGCGCATGGAGGTGGATCTCCGCAAGGCGCAGGGGCGCACGGCCGACGCCGCACGCCTCGTGGGGGAGGCGCTGAGCAGCGGAAGAACGAGCCCCCGCTACCTGTGGCCCGTGATCGAAGCCGGCGCGTCCCTGCCCGTGCCCGGCCTGCCCGCCGCCGCGGCCGAGCTGCCGGTGATCGGCCCCGTCCAGGAAGCCCACCGCCTCGCCTGCACCGCCGAGACCGGACAGCCGGACCTCTGGCCGCGCGTCGCGGCCGCGTGGACGGATCTTCGCCAGCCGTACCCTCGGGCTCTGGCCCTGCTGCGGGCCGCGGAACACGCCGCGGAAGCGGGAGACCGCTCCGCGGCCTCCTCCCATCTGACCGACGCCGCCCGGGACGCGGACCGCCTTCGAGCGGAGCCCCTGCGTGCCCGGATCGAACGGCTGGCGCGCCTGGCGCGGATCCCCCTCGTCGCGCAGGGCGAGACCGACCCGGCCGAGGAGCGCGCGTTCGGCCTCACGCCGCGTGAGCGGGACGTGCTGCGCCTGCTCGCCGAGGGCCGCACCAACCGGCAGATCGCCGAGGAGCTGTTCATCTCGGTCAAGACGGCGGGCGCGCACGTGAGCAACATCCTCGCCAAGCTCGGCGTACGCAGCCGCGTGCAAGCCGCCACGGCCGCCCACCGGCACCAGTTGATCTAGGTGGCCAGCCGCTGCCACAGGTCGGCGATGGCCTGGTCAGGCATCCCGCGTTATCTGCACGCCTGGGTGTCTCCTGGTGGCTTCCACGATGGGTCGGGCAAGGCGAGGCAGAGGGCGTCCAGGGCGGCTGCGATCGCATGCTCGGGTGGGGTGCCGTAGCCGATGACCAGGCCGTCGCGCGGGCATCGTGCTGTCGGGGTGCCGATAGGGGCTCAGGCCGTCCAGGGCGAGGCCGAGGCGGCGGGCGGCGCGGAGTGCCGCTTGCTCGGTGCCCGAGGGAAGGTCGAGGACGGCGTGCAGGCCCGCGGCGATGCCGCTGACGGTGATGTGCGGAGCGCGTTCGGCGAGCGTGGTCGTGATGTGCGCGGGCGTCGGCAGGACGGCTCGCGCACCGGTGTCCGGAAGTTGCTCGACACGCGCGCCGTCGCCGTCCACGCTCTATGACGAACACGGCGGATGGTTCTGCCGGACCGGTGGTTTCACGGCCCGTGCCGGCCTTTAGCATGGCGGACGTGACCACCTACGATGATCATGACGCGTCCGAGTACCTGGACTTCTCGGCCTTGCCGCAGCGCCAGCAGCGGATCCTGGCCACGATCCGGGACTGGGTGGTCAGATACGGGTACCCTCCGAGCACGCGGGAGATCGGCCACGCGGTCGGGCTGCGGTCGTCCTCGTCGGTGTCGAAGCACCTGAAGAGCCTGGAGGAGAAGGGGTTCCTGCGCCGGGGCACGACGATGACCCGGCCGATCGATGTGCGCCTGTTCCTGCGAGCCTCGGCGAAACCGGCCGGCGACGTGGTGAACGTGCCCGTGGTCGGAGACATCGCCGCGGGCACTCCCATCCCAGCCGACGAGCACGCGGACGACACGCTGACCCTGCCCCGCGGCCTCACCGGGCGCGGCACCGTGTTCGGCCTGCGCGTGCGGGGCGATTCCATGATCGACGCCGCGATCTGCGACGGCGACATCGTCGTGGTACGGCAGCAGCCCGAGGCGCACTCGGGTCAGATCGTCGCCGCGATGATCGACGGTGAGGCCACGGTCAAGGTGTACCGCCGGCGCAACGGGCACGTCCGTCTCGAGCCGCGCAACCCCGCCTACGACATCATCGACGGCGACGACGCCGTGGTGCTGGGCATCGTGGTCTCAGTCCTTCGCACCGTCTGAGCACCCAGCGAGAAGCCACGGTGGATCTGCTCCACCGTCTTGTTGCGGTGCTCGAGGGCGTCGGTGTCTTCCTCGCCGGCGTTGCCGCCTACGACTGCTGGATGTGGCGCTGAAGTGGGCGGAGGAGGCACTGTCCCTGCTCGAGAGCGCGGACAGCGTGCCGGACCGCCCGATGAGCAGATCCCCGACCGCGGGCCATCTCGCCGCCGCCCTCGACTACCTGCAGTCAGTTGTTGATCTACAATGTAAAGGCGGTTGGCGTTATTCAAATTCACGTTCCATACTCCGTACATCAGGGACGGCAAGGACCAAAGCGGTCGCGGCCACGATGGCGCCAGTGGCCAGCCACAGCGTTCGATCGAGGCCGAGTCGGTCCGCGGCCGGGCCGGCGACGGCTGCCCCCAGCGGGGTCAGCCCGAAGGAGCCGAGTGCCTCGTAGGCCGCGATGCGGGAGAACTTCTCGTGCGGCACTTCTTGCCTGAGTGTGGTCATCCAGTTGACGCCGAAGATCTCCACCCCGATCCCGGCGAGCAGAGACGCCGCGCAGACCACCAGGAGCGGCGCTCCGGCCGCGAACGCTGCGAGCGGCAGCGCGAGCAGCAGGGCCCCGGAGGTGCCGGAGACCAGCAGCCGCCGCGGCCTCAGCCGCACCATCAGCAGGCCGCCGAGGATCATGCCGATCGCGTCGGAGGAGAGGATGAATCCCCAGTCGCGTGCCCCGTCGAACTGCCGGTCGGCGGCCAGCGCGCCGAGCACCGCGAAGGCCCCGACGCCGACCGCGTTGACGACGGCGAACTGCGCCACCACGCTCCACAGCCACTGTCGCCCGGCGAACTCGGTCCAGCCTTCGCGCAGCTCGGTGAGCAGACCTGTACGTTTACGCAGCCGCCCTTCGACGTGCATCCGCAGGCCGAGCCCGGATGAGAGCAGGAAGGTGGCCGCGTCGAGGGCGAGCACCCAGCCTGGACCGAAGCTCGCGACCAGAACGCCGCCGAGCGCGGCGCCGGCGACCTGGGCGCCGTTGAGGCTGGTCCGGAAGATGGCGAAGGCTTTGCTCGCATAGGCCCGGTCGACGCTGCGCATCAGCAGTCCCTCGGTGGCGGGCATGCGGAAGGCGATGGCGAGCCCGTTGGCGGCGGCGAAGATCACCAGCTGCCAGAGTTTGACCGTATGTGTGAGCACCACCAGCGCGAACAGCGATTGTGCGAGCGCGCTGACCAGGTTCGTGACGACGATGACCAGGTGTCGTGGCAGCCGGTCGGCGACGACGCCCCCGATCGCGAAGAACAGCACCGCGGGCACCGTGCCCGCCGCGGACACCAAGCCGACCGCGGTGCCGGAGCCGCTGGTGTCGAGGATCGCGAACGCCGTCGCGACCGGTGCGGCGGCCGTGCCCAGCGCCGATGTGACCGCGCCGGCGATCTGTAAGCGGTAGGTGCGGCTCTGCCACGGCCCGGCCTTCGCCGTCGAGGCGGTGCTCGGCGGGCCCGTGCTTGTTCCGCTCGCGTCCATTCAGTCTCCTGAGCTGAAATAGTTACATCCCGGATAGTGTCAATTTCCTCTATCAGGATTGTCTGTATCCTGGGACGGTGTCAAGCGAGAAAGCGTCGGCACCTCCCCGGCAGGAGGCACCCCCGTCAGGAGCGGAACTGGCCGATGCGCTCATGCGCACCACACATGCGCTGCGGCGGTTCGCCGGGCAGCCTTACCTGCAGCGCGGCTGGTCCACGTCCCGGGTTCTGCTGATGCTCGCCGTCGACGAAGCGGGCACGCCGCGGATGGGCGAGCTCAAGGACCGGCTGGGCATCACCGGCAGGTCGATCACGTCCCTGGTGGACGGTCTGGAGGACGAGGGCCTGCTGCGTCGGCGCGACGATCCCGACGACCGCAGGTCCACCCGGCTCGAGATCACCGCCAAGGGCCATGAACACCTCGGCGAGATCAAGGCACTGCACGCCTCGCACGCCGAGCTCACCTTCGCCATCCTCGGCGACGCCGAACGCAGTGCCCTGCTGGACATGCTCGACCGGCTCCGCGCGCACGTCGCGGGCCAGACTGCCCGCGACTGACAGCGGGATCTACACCGCGTCTCCGTTGGCACCTGGTGATCTCGGGGTGGATTCGATCTCCGGTGGTGTGGTGGTGTCGTCGGTGATCTGGCGCAGTTGTACGAGGGTGTGGGTCAGCTGCATCGCCAGGCGGGGGATGGTGGCCGGCGGCAGGTACGCCTCCGCGCCGGCTTCGAGCAGGCGCCGGACCGGGCCGGAGTAGTCGACTCCGAGCTCGTGGTCTTCGATTTCGGTGATGATGACCCGGGCTTTCGGGAACATCGACCGGAGGCTTGCGATCAACTGGGGGCTGACCGGCGGCGTCAGCAGCACGTCGGCTGTCGTGGGAGCGGCGTGCATGTCGAGCACGACGTAGTCAGGGCCGAGTTGGGTGGACAGCGACACTCGAGCCGACCGCGACAGCTTCATCGCGGTGGCGACGACTGTCACGTTGTCGTAGTCGATCGGCGGTTGTTCGTCGGGCTCCTCCTCCGGAGCGCCGGTGTCGACGATGGTGCCGTGGAGCACGCGGAGGCGGCTGGAGATCGCCGCGATCGACTCGCCGTCCCGCGTGATGACCAGCTCTTCCCCGGGTTCGAGGGCGTCGATGAGCGCCAAGATGTCCTCGGGAAGCCTGCTCACGTCGATCGACTGCGCGGCCCGCGCGGCGCGCTTGGCCGCCGTCAAAGCCGGGACGCGCTCAGGGCGGCGACGGCATCTTCCGGCCGTGCGTCGTGCGCCCACAAGGTGCCCGGGGCGGTGACTGTGGCAGACAGCAGCGTCGTCATGACGCTCAACCCTTCCACACCAGCCGGAGCACTTGTCAATGGCCGCGGTTCCGGCTCTGGCGCTGTGCCGGATGCTGAGCTCAGAATCTGAACGAGGGCAGGGGAGCGGTGCACAGCGCCTGCGTCACCTGCTCAGCTGTGCTTTGGCTGTGGGACGTACGCTGCCGTCGGCGTCCAGGCCGGCCAGGAGCCGCAGGGCGTCCGCGGAGGGGCTGCCGGGGGCCGCCGTGAGTATCAGCAGCTCCATGCCGGATTCGTCCGGCAGCGCGAAGTTCTCCTGATGCAGTTCGAGTTCCCCGACCAGGGGGTGCCGGTAGGCCTTGCGTCCGTACGTTCGCGCGCGCACGTCCGCGCGGGCCCACAGGCGCCGGAAGCGCTCGCTGCCCATCGCCAGCTCGCCTATCAACGAGGCCAGGCGCGGATCCTCGGGGTACTTGCCGGCCGCCAGGCGCAGGTGCCCGACCACGTCGAGGGTGCACTGGTCCCAGTCGGCGTACAGGCCGCGCTCGGTCTCCTCCAGGAAGATGTGCCGGGCGGTGTTCAGGCCTTTCACAGGGCGGCCGTAGAGCAGTTCGGCGAGGCGGTTGCCGGCGGCGGCGTCAAGGCGGTGGTCGACGATGAGCGCGGGCGCGTCGGTGATCAGGTCCAGGACCCGCCGCAGTTCGGGGCGCAGCCGCCCGGTGGGCGCCTTCGCCTTGCGGCGTCGCTGCCGGGCCAGCCGGTGCAGGTGCCCGCGCTCGGTGTCGTCGAGCTCGAGGACCCGCGCGAGCGCGTCGAGCACCTGCTCGGAGGGCTGCGTGGCGCGGCCCTGCTCGAGGCGTACGTAGTAGTCGACGCTCACCCCGGACAGGTGCGCGACCTCTTCGCGGCGCAGCCCTTGGACCCGCCGGCGGCTGTCGACCGGGATGCCCGCCCCGGCGGGGTCGACGCGGGAGCGGCGGGTGCGCAGGAAGCTCGCGAGATCGTCCATAGGTCAAGTATCTCGCGGGTGCCGGTGGTGAGGGTGGCCCTGCCGTTACCAGGAAGTCGGGTCCGACGGAAACGGCGTCCCTGAACGGCCGCCGCCCGGGCGTGAAGGATCGAAGGCACCCGATTCGAAGGAGTTCACATGAAGACGCTGATCGTCTACGCCCACCCGGAGCCGAGGTCGCTCAACGGCTCGCTGAAGGACCTGGCGGTGGCCACGCTGGAGAAGGCGGGGCACGAGGTGCGGGTCAGTGACCTGTACGCGATGCGCTGGAAGGCGGTCGTGGACGCAGGGGACTTCGGCCCGGCCGCCTCGAGCCGGTTGAAGGTCGCCGCGGACTCGGGGCGGGCCTTCGACGCCGGCACCCTCACCCCGGACGTCCGCGCCGAGCAGGAGAAGCTGCTGTGGGCGGACACGATCATCTTTCAGTTCCCGCTGTGGTGGTACACCATGCCGGCGATTCTCAAGGGCTGGGTGGACCGGGTCTTCACGTACCACTTCGCGTACGGCGTCGGCGAGCACAGCGACGTCAAGTACGGGGAGCGTTTCGGCGAGGGGACCCTCGCGGGCCGGCGGGCGCTGCTGTCGGTGACCGTCGGCGGCCCGGAGTCGCACTACGCCGAGCGCGGGATCAACGGCCCGATCGACGATCTGCTGTTCCCGATCCACCACGGGATCCTGTACTACCCGGGGATCGAGGTGCTGCCGCCGTTCGTGCTGTACGGCACGGACCGGACCACTGACGAGGACTTCCCGGACATCGCCAAGGCCTGGGAGCATCGGCTGCTGACGTTGGAGACGACCGAGCCGATCGCGTTCCGGCGGCAGAACTTCGGCGACTACGAGATCCCGTCGCTGCAGCTGAAGGAGGGGTTGGAGCCCGCGGGCCGCTCGGGTTTCGGGCTGCACGTGCGGCCCTAGGCTCCGCCGCTCCGCCACCTGGCTCGGTTCCGTGGACACCCGCCGGCCTCGGTGAGAGGCGGCCGCCGGAGGCGAAGCTCTGTGATGGCTGATCCCTCATTGTGTGATGAAACGATGACAAGGCCGTTGATCGCCGGATTCGTCTGATTGCGTACGGATCATGCAACCGACGAACCCCTCTCCTGACTCCCCGTTCTCCCAAGGGGCCGCCGGCCGCCGTCGTGCCGGAGTGCTGGCGGCCGTGGCCGTCGCGGTCGGTGCCACGCTGGCGGCCTGCGGCGCGGCCCCCGGCGACGGATCGGACGCGGCGGACGCGACGGCCCGGCCCGCCGGTCAGGCCGCGACGAGCGTCAGGGTGCTGTGGATGGGCGATTCCATCGCGGGCGCGGAGGCCCCGGCCGTGGAGGCCGCGCTGACGGCCAGTGGTGTGCGGTTCAAGAACGCCACCTCTGACGGCGGCGGCAACGTCGTCGCCGGTGATCACCCGGTGACGGCCATGGCGGCCAAGGACACCTGGAAGAGGCTGAAGGAGGACCTCGCCTCCTTCAGGCCGACGGTGATCGCGTACCAGATCACCACCTACGACTGGGGCACGCCCCGCCAGCAGCTGGCGGCCTACCAGAAGCTCTCCCGGACGGCGAAGGAGGCCGGTGCCCGGCTCGTCCTGGTGTCCGCCCCGCCGTTCAGGATCGACGAATTCTACAAGCCCCACGAGGACGCGATCAGGAGCGCGCCCGCGATGGCCGCCAAGGTCGCGGACGTCCGCTACCTGGACGCCTCTGAGCTGTGGGGGGACGACTACGCCGCCGGCCAGGCGCAGCGTGCCAAGGACGGCATCCACTCCTGTCAGCAGGGGTCGGCGGCCTTCGCCACCTGGTTCGCCAGGCGGCTCGGCGAGCTGGCCGGCTTCGCTCCGGCCGCCCCCGGCGTCTGGGCCACCGGGCGGTGGACCGCCGACGAGCGCTTCGTCAAGCTCGGCTGCGGCTGATGGTTTCACTCTCCCGCCGCGCGCATATCGGCGCGCTCGACGGGCTGCGCGGGCTCGCCGTCGCCGCGGTGCTGCTGTTCCACGCCGGGCGGATGCGCGGCGGGTTTCTGGGCGTCGACCTGTTCTTCGTCCTGTCCGGCTTCCTGATCACCGGTCTGCTGCTGGAGGAGCTCGCCTCGCGCGGCCGTATCGACCTGGTGGCCTTCTGGGGGCGCAGGACCCGCAGGCTCCTGCCCGCGCTGGCCGTCATGGTCGCGGCGACGTTGCTGCTGGCCTGGGCGTTCGCCGGGCCGGACGTGCTGGGGGCGGCCCTGCGGGACGCGCCATGGGCGGCCGCCCAGATCCTGAACTGGCATTTCATCGGCGAGCAGATCGGATACTGGAACGCCTCCGGCACCCGTCTGTTCGCCCACCTGTGGAGCATCGGCGTCGAGTGGCAGTTCTACCTGGCCTGGCCCCTGGTGGTGGCGCTGGTCGGGAAGGGGCGCGGCGGGCAGCGGCGGGTCGCGCTCGTCGCGGTCGCCGGCGCGTTCGTCTCGCTCCTGCTCATGATCAGGCTCGGGGCGGCCGTGGACACCACCCGCGCCTACGAGGGCACCGACACGCGGGCCTTCTCCCTGCTCCTCGGCGCGGCCGCGGCCACCGCGCCCGTCCGCCGCGCCGTGGCCGGCCTGTCCCGCACGGCCGTGGACGCGATCTGCCTCCCGCTGCTGGGCGGGCTGCTCGCGTCATGGGTGCTGACCGGCGGGGAAGCGACCCCGGGCCTGTTCCAGGGCGGGATGTTCGCGCACGCCCTGGCGGCCGCCGGGCTGATCGCGCTCCTCGCCCACGCGCCGGACGGCCGGGTGGGCCGGGCGGTGGGCAGCGCCGTACCGCGCCGGCTGGGCGAGCTGTCCTACGGCCTGTACCTGTGGCACTGGCCGGTCTATCTGCTGGTGCCCCGGCCGCTCGGCGGGCTCGGCGGCTGGGGCTGGACGGTCACCGTGATCGGCCTGTCGCTGGTGGCTGCGGTAGTGTCGAAGGCCGCCGTCGAGGACCCGGTACGGCTGCGCGCCCGATGGGCCACCGGACGCCGTGGATGGGTGGCGCTGGCCGTCGCGGGAGCGATGGCGGCGGGACTGTGGGCGGTGATACCGCGGCCGCAGCCGGGCGCCGGGACGGTCGATGTGAGCAGGCTCGAACGGCTCTAGCCGCGTCACACCGGTGACATCGCGTCGAAGAGGAAGGACACCACACATGCCGGGGGTGCTGTGCCGCGTGGCGGCCGTCCTGGTCGCGGCGGCGGCGCTGGCGGGCTGCGGGATCACCGACTCCGATGCGCTGCCCGCCGGCCAGCCGGTCCAGGGCGGCCTGACCGAGAAGAGCAGACAGCTCCTGCGGATCTACTTCGTCACGCAAGAGGGCACATGGCCCGTCTCGCGGCCGGCAGCGGACGGAAACCGGCTGCAACAGGCCATGGACGCGCTGCTCGCCGGCCCCACCGCGGGGGAGCGGGCGCGAGGGCTCATCACCCAGCTTCCCCCTTCCACCCAGCCGGTCCGGGCCACGACGACCAGAGGGCGGGTGGAACTGCGTCTGCCCTGGCAGGTATGGAACCTGCGGCCGGTGGCGGTGAGCCAGCTCGTGTGCACGGCCGCCGCTGCGGACACCGGCGACGACCCCGTCGTCGAGGTGGTCGAGCCCGCCATGGACCAGCCCTGGCGGGTCAGATGCGACGAGAACGGATCGGCCGTCCCCGCCGACCAAGGAGCTTTCTCATGACGCGCGTGCTCGTGATAGAAGACGATCCGGCCGTGCGCCGGGGCGTGAGCGTCGGCCTGCGCCACCGGGGCCATGAAACCGTGCTGGTCGCGACCGGTGAAGAGGGGCTGGCCGAACTCGTCGCGAGCGCCCCCGAGGTCGTGCTGCTCGACCTGATGCTGCCCGGCATGAGCGGTCTGGAGACCTGCCGCCGCATCCGCGCCTTCAGCCAGGTGCCCATCGTGATCCTGTCCGCGCGCGACGATGACGTGGACATTGTGGTCGGTCTGGAGGCAGGCGCCGACGACTACGTGATCAAGCCTGCCAGCAGCGAGGTGATCGAGGCACGCATGCGCGCGGTGCTGCGCCGTACCACGCCCGCCTCCTCCGACCAGACCCGCACCACCCACGGCGACCTGCTCATCGACCGGGTCGCCCTGCGCGCGCTCAAGCACGGCACGCAACTCGCGCTGGCGCCGACGGAGCTGAGGCTGCTGCTGTTCCTGTCGGCGGCGCCCGATCAGACCTTCAGCCGCCAGCAACTCCTGGAGCAGGTGTGGGAGCACACCTTCTACGGCGACTACCGGCTGGTCGACGCGTGCGTGATGCGGCTGCGGGCCAAGATCGAGGACGACCCCCGCAACCCCCGCTACATCCAGACCGTACGCGGCTTCGGCTACCGCTTCGGGCCGCTGTGATCCGCCTGTCCCTCGCCCGCGGCCTGCGGGCTCAGCTGGTCCTGGTGTTCCTGCTGGTCTCCGTGCTCAGCGCGCTGATCGCCGCCACCATCACCTTCCGTCAGGGCCGCACCGCGATCGTGGCGCGCGCCCAGGCCGACGCCCTGCAGGACCTGCGTGCCCACCTCGCCTCCCGGGCGCCTGACCTGCCCGCCGACCCCACCGAGGCGGACCTGCGTACGCTGGCGCTGCAACTGGACCGCGCGGCGGGCAGCCGCGGCTGGCGCACCGCCCTGTCCTATCGCGGCGGCCCGCTCATCGCCACCGGAGCGCAGCCGCCGCTGCCCGCGCGGTTGCGTACCCGGGCGGCCACCGCGACCACCGCGCTGGCCCAGCGTTTCCATCGCGGCCAGGCGCCCTGGCTGGCCCTGGCCCTTCCGGTCACCACCGCCGCCCGCCCGCACGGCCCCCCGCCCCTGGTCGTCTACGCCTCCTTCTCGCTGGCCTCCCAGCAGCGGGATGTGGAGACCCTGGCGGCCGCCGCCCGCGCCGGAGCCCTGCCCGTCGCCCTGGTCTCCATCGTCCCCGCGCTGCTGGCCGCGCGCAGACTGCTGCGACCGGTACGGCGGCTGCGGACGGCCGCCGAGCGGATGGCGGGCGGCAGCCTCGACACCCGCGTACGCGTCAGCGGCAACGACGAACTCGCCGACCTCGGCCGTACCTTCAACTCCATGGCGGCCACGCTGCAGTCCGACGCGGCCGCGCTGCGCGACATGGAGGCGCGGGCACGCCGGTTCGCCGCCGACGTCTCCCACGAGTTGCGCACCCCGCTGGCGGCCATGTCCGCCGTGACCGAAGTCCTCGACGCCGACGCCGCCTCCGGCCGCCTCGCGCCACTCACCGCGGAGGCGCTGCAACTCGTCTCCGACGAGACCCGCAAGCTCAGCCGCCTGGTGGAGGATCTGATCGAGGTGTCGCGCTTCGACGCCGGCGTCGCCGTACTGAACCTCGACGACGTCGACGTGGGCGAGGTCATCGGCAAGACGCTGGCGCTGCGGCACTGGCGCGACCGGGTCCGCACCGATGTTCCCCCCGGGCTGCGCGCCCGGCTCGACCCGCGCCGGGTCGATGTCATCCTGGCCAACCTCGTCGGCAACGCGCTGCGGCACGGCGGCACGGCGGTATCGGTGCTCGTCCAGGTTCGGGCCGATGCCGACCGGATCACTGTCACCGTCTCCGACGACGGGCCCGGCATCCCCGCCGACCTGCTGCCCCACGTGTTCGACCGCTTCACCAAAGGTGACGCCGCCCGTGCCCGTACCGACTCCAGCGGCCTGGGCCTGGCCATCGCCGGGGAGAACGCGCGCCTGCACGGCGGCACTCTCACCGCGGCCAACGCCGCCCGAGGCGGGGCCGTCCTGACCCTCACCCTGCCGCGGAATCCGCCATGAGCGCTAAGGGCGGTGCGGAGTGTCCTTCAGAGCAGCCGCCGTTGCACGACGTCGGCGAGCACCGTGGTCACGAGCTTGTGGACGGTCGCTGTGGCAGGCGGGCCAGGGTCGCGGTCCGCGAACAGCAGATGCCCGCCTCCGACCAGGGAGAGGGTGAGCGACTCGATGTCGGCGTCGGCCGCGATGCGGCCCAGTTCGCGCTCGTCGGCCAGGTAGGTGGAGATGGCGGTCGCGACCTGGGCGAGGATCGCGATGCCGCCTCCGGGCCTGGCTTGCCGCAGCCGTGCGCGTAGCTCGTCGCGGAACGTGATGAGCGGGATGATCGCCACGGGAACCGGCCCGAACAGGGTGGTCAGCGCGCCGGTGATGTTGTCGGCCACCGTGCCGGTGCCGGCGGCCTCGAGCAGCGCACGTGCCTGGGCCTCGAGCTGGGCGGCCCGGTCGAGCACGAGGTCGGTGAGGAAGGCGTCGAAGTCGGCGAAGTGCCGGTGCAGGACGCCTTTGGCGCAGCCGGCCTCGTCGGTGACGGCCCGGCTGGTCAGCCCGTTGGGGCCGTCGCGCAGCAGCACGCGTTCGGCGGCGTCGAACAGTTGCTGCCGCGCGTCGCGAAGGTGCACTCCAGTCGGCACTCGCAGATCCTCTCGTACGTCAGTCGGCCCGCACCCGTTGCTTAGTGGGCGCTTGCCCATTAAGGTGAACGCATGCCCACTCTACCGCGAGAGCAGCCCGAACCCGCGCAGTTGCATCAGTCCCGGCGGATGGCCGAGTCGTTCGGCACGGACGCGCAGCGCTACGACCAGGCCCGGCCCGGCTACCCCGATGCCCTGGTGGCGCGGATCGTCGCCGGGAGTCCCGGCCCTGACGTGCTCGACGTCGGCTGCGGCACCGGCATCGCGGCCCGCCAGTTCCAGGCCGCCGGCTGCGCCGTGCTCGGCGTCGAGCCGGATGCCCGGATGGCCGAGTTCGCGGGGGCCCGCGGCCTGCAGGTCGAGGTGGCCACGTTCGAGGCCTGGGAGCCGGACGGGCGGAGGTTCGACGCGGTGATCGCCGCCCAGTCGTGGCACTGGGTGGATCCGGTCGCTGGCGCGGCGAAGGCGGCCCAGGTGCTGCGCCCGGACGGCCGCCTGGCGATTTTCGGGCACGTCTTCGAGCCGCCTGCCGAGGTGGCCGAGCCGTTCGCCGCCGCTTACCGGCGGGTGGCGCCCGACTCGCCGTTCGCCGGTCAGCCGGCTCGGCGTCCGCTGGAGATGTACCAGGCGGGGTATGCCAAGGTGGCCGACACGATCCGCGAGACCCGGCAGTTCGCCGAGCCGGAGCAGTGGCGATTCGACTGGGAGCGGTTCTACACGCGCGACCAGTGGCTGGACCTGCTGCCCACCACCGGCGGCCTCACCCGGCTCCGTCCCGACCAGCTGGCCGAGATCCTGGGCGCGGTCGGGGGCGCCATCGACGCTCTGGGTGGCGGCTTCACGATGCACTACACCACTCTGGCGGTCACCGCCGTACGCGTCGGCACCTCGTGATCCGTTGCCGCTCGGTCGCGGCGGCCCCGGCGACGGCGGCCCCGGCGACGGTGGCCCTTGCGACGGTGGCCCCGGCCACGGCGGCTGTG
The DNA here is from genome assembly GCF_040654115.1 of Nonomuraea sp. NPDC050786. Taxonomy (NCBI): domain Bacteria; kingdom Bacillati; phylum Actinomycetota; class Actinomycetes; order Streptosporangiales; family Streptosporangiaceae; genus Nonomuraea; species Nonomuraea sp. NPDC050786. The sequence goes on along the minus strand of NZ_JBFAHJ010000020.1, from coordinate 112,332 downwards.
GCGACGGCGGTTCTGGCCGTCCCGGTCAGGCGCGCATGTTGGCGCCGCCGTCGATGGCCCACACCTGGCCGTTGATCCATTCGGCGTCGTCGGAGAGCAGGAAGGCCACGGCCGCAGCCAGGTCGCTCGGGCGGCCCAGCCGGGTGGTGGGGACGTGCTCCAGGAACATCTTCTGGAGCTGGATATGGAGCATTCCCGCCGCATCGCGGCCTGCTTCGAACCCCTCCTCGATCACGGCCGCGCGGCCGGCATCGTCCACCCCGTCGTCGAGGTCGACGACCTGATGCTCGCCATCTCCATGGGCGAGGCCGCCGTCAACACCAAGGACACCGCTCAGCGCGACAGCCGCCACAAACGCGTGCGGGACATGCTGCACCGCGCCCTTTTCACCCGCTGACGCGGGCGGGGTCTCCCCGCCCCTTCGACGCTCAACGATCTTCTATGGCGCCGCGTCTGGAGACGAAGAGGCAGAACGGGTGTCCGGCCGGGTCGGCGTACACACGCAGGGGCTCCTCGGCGTCGTCTATGCGGTCCAGCAGCAGCCGGCCGCCGAGGCGCAGGACGCGGTCATGCTGTGCCCGCAAGTTCTCGACCGACGTCACGGTCAGGTCCAGGTGCAACTGCTGGGGCACCCGGTCGTCCGGCCAGGTCGCTTCAGTGAGCCGGTCGACCTGCTGGAAGGCCAGCTGCGGAGCCCCGTCCGGGGTCCTCAGCACCAGCCAGTCGCGGCCCCGCTCGTCGTCGCCTCCCGCCTCGGGCGGCTCATCGCCGGGTCGGTAGACCAGGCCCAGCAGGGAACGGTAGAACTCCGCCAGGGCCCTGGCATCGGTGCAGTCCAGCACCACCTGGCACAACCTGGGCCTGTTGTCCTGATCGACCAACGGAACGCCCCTCCTTGTGATCGTTTCGCATTCGCCGTCATGTCCTCTGAACGCAGCGCCCGGTTTCAAACGCAAGGAGAGCTCGGTCGGGCCGGCGCCCGCCGTTCTCCCAGAAGGCCCGCACCGACTCCAGCGGCCGCTCGCGCGTCTCCGGCGCGGCGCCACAGGAACACCCACGCCGGCGCCGCGAAGCCCAGCAGCACTGCGAACGTCCTCGACGCGCCGAGCGACTCCAGCGCGCTGAGGAAGAACTGGGCGACGAGGAAGTTCGCCACGAGGTTGCACGTCAGCATCACCGAGGCCCCCGCTTCAGCTGGGTCAGGTGGTCTTGACGGCGGACAGGTCGAACTCGAGCGTGATCTTTTCGGAGATCATCACGCCGCCGGTCTCCAGGACGGCGTTGTAGGTGATGCCGAAGTCCTTGCGGTTGATCGCGGTGCCGCCCTCGAAGCCGACCCGGGTCAGGCCCTGGGCGTCGACCGCGGTGCCGGTGTAGTCGAGGGGGACGGTGATCCGGCGGGTGACGCCGCGGATGGTGAGCTGTCCGGTGACGTCGAAGCTGTCGCCGTCGCGGTGCTTGATCTCGGTCGAGGTGAAGGTGATCGTCGGGTGGGTGGCGGCGTCGAGGAAGTCGCCGGTGCGCAGATGGTCGTCGCGGAGCTGGTTGCCGGTCTGGATGCCGGCCACGTCCAGCACCACGTGGACGGTGGAGGCGGCGGGGTCGGCGGCGTCCAGGTGGGCGGTGGCCTCGCGGACGGGGATGCTGCCGCGCACCTTGGTCACCATCGCGTGGCGGGCCACGAAGCCGAAGCGGCTGTGTGCCGGGTCGATGGTGTAGGCGCCGTCGAGCTCGCTGGGGTACATGGTCGTGCTCCCGTTCCAATTAGTTCAGCACTGGAAGATTCGGCACGACAGTACATAGGTTTATTTCAGTGCGCAACTATCAAGTACGATCGCTTTCATGACGCGATGGCTCACCGACGACGAACAGCACGCCTGGCGCACCTTCGGGCTGGCCACCCGCCTGCTCACCGACCGCCTCGAACGCGACCTGCTCGCCGCGGCCGACATGCCGCCCACCTACTACGAGCTGCTCGTCCTCCTGTCGGAGGCGCCCCGGCGCACCATGCGCATGAGCGAACTGGCCCACTGGACCAACTCCAAGCCCAGTCGCATCTCACACGCCGTCAACAAGCTCGAACAGAAGGGCTGGGTGCGCCGGGAGCACTACGCCGACGACCGGCGCGGCTGGCTGGCCGTGCTCACCGACGACGGACTCGCCGCGCTCCGCGCCGCCGCCCCGCGGCACGTGGCCGGCGTTCGCGAGCACCTGATCGACCTGCTCACGCCGGAACAACTGCGGCAACTCGCCGACATCAGCCAGGTCCTGCTCGACCACCTGACCGAGCAGGATCGTGCGGCCGGCCGGGTCGAGCCATGACCGCGAATGGCACCGCGGGCTGGCCTACTTGTTCTGCAGCTTCCCCAGCGGCCGGGGGTCCTGCTCCAGCGCGGAGCGCGCCGCCTGCCAGACGGTGTCCTCGGGGTAGAGGGCACTGCGCAGGTACGCCCAGGTGAACTGCTGGATCAGAGCGACGCGTTCGGGGCTCTCGTCGGTCGTCTCCGCGACCTCGTACCCGGGGATGCCGCCGAGCGAGTGCTCCGCGTCGAACAGCGTGAGCAGGCTCTTGCTTCCCGGGCTGAGGAAGTAGGGGTCGGTGAACCAGTCCGGCCCCCGGGTGGACAGCGCGGACTGGTCGCGGTCCCCGGCGACGATGAGAGCCGGCGTGGTCATGTGCTCGAAGGACGGCCTCATGAAGGGGAAGTGCTCGGCCGCGAACGGAGTCAGGTCGTCGCCCCGGCCGGGCAGGGCGAGCAGCACCCCGGCCTTGACCCGTGGGTCGGACAGGTCTTCGCCGGGAACGCCGTCGGAGCCGAGGACGCGGGCGCCCAGCAGCGTGCTCGCCGTCTGGGCTCCCCACGAGTGGCCGGCCACGGCGATGCGGCCGCGATCGAGGCGCCCCTTGAGGTCCGGCACGGCGGCTTCCAGCCGGTCGAGCTCGTCGAGGACGCGCTTGAGGTCCTCGACGCGGAAGCGCCAGATGCCCGGCGTACGGGGGTCGTCGGCGGGCAGGCTGAGCGTCCTGGAGTCGAGGTGGGTGGGCTGCACGACCACGAAGCCGTGGGCGGCCCAGAAGTCGGCCAGAGGGGCGTAGCCGTCCATCGACCAGCCGAAGCCGTGGGAGAAGACGATGACGGGCAGGTCGCCGCCGGTCGCGGGGGCGGACACGCGGACCTGGAGGTCCTCGCCGCGCCCGGGGGCGGGCAGGAGGACCGGCTTCGCGGAGACGACCGTGGTGGGTGCATGCGCGGTGGGCGAGTTGGACATGGAAATGCCTTCGTTTCGGGTTCTTCGGCGCGCAGTGCGGGTGAAGCTGCGCGGCATGGTCATCGGCCCCGTGATCTGGCATGATGGATAAACGGGACCGTGTCCCGTTTGACGATACGGGACGTTGTCCCGTTTAGCAATCCCGGCAGGGGGAGGACGATGAACGACGCAGGGCACGTGGCCCAGCCCAGACGGGCGGACGCCCGGCGCAACAAGGAGACTCTGCTCGACGCGGCCGCCGCGATCTTCGTCGCCTCAGGCGTGGAAGCGCCGATCCGTGACATCGCCGCCAAGGCCGGAGTCGGGACGGCCACGATCTACCGCCATTTCCCGACTCGAGCGGATCTCATCATCGCCGTCTACCGGCACCAGGTCGAGGCCTGCGCCGAGGCCGGCCCGGCCCTGCTGGCCGGCGGCGCGACCCCTTACGCCGCGCTCCAGCAGTGGATCAACCAGTTCGTCGACTTCCTGGTCACCAAACACGGACTCGCCGCCGTGCTCCAGTCCAAGGACGCCGGCTTCGACGCGCTGCACGCCTACTTCCTCGACCGCCTCGTACCCGTCTGCTCCCAACTGCTCGACGCGGCGGCCGGGGCGGGGGAGATCCGCCCCGGCCTGGAGGCCTACGAGCTCATGCGCGGCGTCGGGAACCTCTGCATAGGCGCGGAGAGCGATCCGCGCTACAACGCACGCCGGCTGGTCGAACTCCTCATCGCAGGACTGCGCCTGCCGCACTGACCCGATCGCGAGCGGTGTCCTGCGGCGGCGTCGCCGAGGGTTCGGGAGTTCTGGGTCGTCACAGCAGGGTTCCTCCTGAGGCGTCCAGCCAGTGGCCGGTCACCCAGCGGCCGTCGTCGGAGGCCAGGAAAGCCACCACGCCGGCGACGTCCTCGGGGGTGCCCACGCGGCCCATGGGTGACAGCGACGACACCCAGGCCAGCGCGTCCCCGACGAGCCTGCCCTCGTGCATGTCGGTATCGATGACGCCGGGCGCCACGGTGTTGACGGTGATCGCGCGTGGGCCGAGCTGCTTGGCCAGCGTCGAGGTGAGCACGTCGAGCGCGCCCTTGGACATGGCGTAGCTGATGGACTGGGGCATGGCCGAGCCGCGGGTCAGCATCGTGGAGATGTTGATGATCCGGCCGCCGTCGCGCAGCCGGGGCAGCGCGAGCTGGGTGATGAAGAACGGGGCGGTGGCGTTGACCGCGAAGATCCGCTCGAACTGCTGCCTGGTCACGTGCTCGATGCCGGGTTCGTCGTTGAGGATGCCCGCGTTGTTGACCAGGATGTCCAGTCCGCCGGCACCCGCGTCGAAGGCGGCCCACAGGCGTTCGGCGTCGCCGGGGGTGCCCAGTTCGGCCTGCAGGCTGAAGGCCTGCCCGCCGGCCGCCTCGATCGCGGCGACGGTCTCCTTGGCGGCTTGCTCGTTGCCGCCGTAGTGGACGGCGACGCGGGCGCCGTCATGGGCCAGGCGCAGGGCGATGGCCCGGCCGATTCCTCTGCTCGCGCCGGTGACGAGGGCGGTCTTGCCGTGGAGAGAATGCATGGTGTCTTCCTGCTGTGTCAGATGAGGTAGGAATGGCATGTCGAAGCGCCCACAGCCACAATGGGCGGGCGGGGTCTGAGGACCCAGCGCCCAACAGGTGCGCCGGGGGCCACCTCGATCATGGTGAGTGTCGGGCGCGCCGATCGGCGCCCGAGGGGAGGTCAGGTCCGGGACCGGCCTTCCGGGGCTTCCGACTGAAGGAAGTCGAAGGTGGCCAGTTCGTTCACGGTCGACTGAAGCTGGCTGATGCGGTCGTTGCCGATCCGGACGAGCTCCTCACCCGCGGCGACCCACTGGTCGAGATCGCGCGAGAGGGGCGGGATGCCGGCGAGGATGTCGGCGCTCTCCTTGAGGGTGATTCCCACGCGCTGCGCGGCGAGTGCGAGCCGGATCCGGCAGATCGCGTCGACGGTGAAGCGGCGGGCGTTGCCGCTGCTCCGGTAGCCGTTGATCACACCGTAGCGCTCGTAGAAGCGGACGGCGTTGGCCGTCACCCCAGCGGCCCTGGCCACCTGGCCGACCGTGAGTGAGGCCTGGCCCGCTTCGTGGCCGGGGTGCTCGGTGATGGTCATGGCACACGTCCCGCGTTCACTGACGACTCTTGCCGGTCCAGTATCACAGGGGCTCGGCGGGGGGAGCGCAAGCGCACGACCAGGGCGAGCGCCATCACGACGAGGGCCGCCGCCTGGGTCAGCCGCTGGGCGTCCACGATGGCGGCCACGCCGGCGGCTCTTGCCGCCGTTCCCAGGCCGGCCGCCGCCGCGAGCGAGCCGCCGCCGGTCATCACGGCGGTCACGACGGTGAACAGCGCGCTGACCGCCACGGTGCCCATGCCGTTGGCGATCGTGGTCACCAGCGACAGGAGCGCGGAGCCGGAGGCCAGGTCGGGGCCGTTCAGATCACGGCTGGAACTGGTCATCGTCGGCATCATGATCGCGCCGGTGGCGGCTCCTTGGAGGAAGCCGAGCAGGCCGAGCAGCAGGTACGGGGTGTCCGGCCGGAGGATGACCACCTGGGCAAGTCCGGAGCCGATCGCGAGGCCGAGCCCGGTGCCGACGACCAGCCGGGGACCGAGCCGGTCCAGGAGCCGGGCAGCGATCTGCAGGCTGATGCCCATGCCGATCGCACCGGGAACCGTCAACGCGGCCGTGACCGAGGCGCTGTCGGCGCGGAGCACCTGCACGTAGGCGGGCATCAGCAGAGCTGAGCCGAAGTAGGGAGCCGCGTACAGGGCGAGGACCGCGGCGCTCCGGCCGAACGTCGGATTCCGCAGGAGACCGATCCGCAACAGCGGTTCCGGATGAGTCAGCGCCCGGGCCGAGAACACCGCGACCGCCACCGCACCGATGGCGGCCGTGGCGATCCGCACCCAGGCCGGGCCGTCCTGGGCACTGACGCCGTAGGCCACGGCGACAATGCCCGGGACCAGCAGCATCGCTCCGGCCAGGTCAAGCCGGACCCGCCGTGCGGGTGCGGCATCGGCCGGCAGCCAGGCCAGCGTGCCCGCGGTGCCCAGCAGCGCCAGCGGCACGGTGATGAAGAACAGCGCCCGCCACGACCCGGTGTCCAGGAGCAGCGCGCCGAGTACCGGGCCGAGGATCGGTCCGATGAGCATCGGCAGGCCGGTGATCGCCATCATCCGGCCGCGGCGTTCGGGCGCCACCGCGCCGAACCCGATCGCCATCCCGAGGGGTGTCATCAGGCCGCCGCTGAGGCCCTGCGCCGCTCGCGCGGCGATCAGCCAGCCCAGGCCGTCGGCCGCGCCGGCGGCGGCGGAGGCGACCGCGAAACCGGCCAGCGCTGCCAGGTACACGCGACGGGCTCCCCACCGTGCGGCAAGACCGGCGGCGAGCGGCATCGTCGCGACCATCGCCAGCGTGTACGCGGTGATGATCCATTGAGCGGCGGTCAACGACGCACCGAACGTCGTCATCAGTTGCGGCAGCGCCACCGCGACGATCGTGGCGTCCAGCACCGCCATCAATCCGCCGCACGCCAGCACGGTGCCGGCGCGCAGTTCCGGTCCTGTCAGCCTGGTCATGCCCGACCGGCCAGATCGGTGACCCGATGGGAGCGCAACGCGCGCGCCCACGTACGCAACTCGTTCATCGTCGTGTGCAGCGCCTGCACGGTGTCCGGCGGAGGGAGAAATCGGCCCTCGGCGTCAAGGTGCTCCCAGGGCATCGGCAGCAGGACCGACTCCCGGACGGTTGTGGCCCGCAGTTCCGGGAAGATCGTCCGTAGCTGCTCGACGGCCCGGATGCCGCCGGAAAAGCCGTATGCGACGAAAGCGACCGGCTTGTACGCCCACTCGGTGAAGTGCCAGTCGATCGCGTTCTTCACCGACGCCGGGAAGCTGTGGTTGTACTCCGGTGTGAGGAACACGAATCCGTCGGCATCCGCGAGCCGGCCCGCGATCGGGGACGCGGCCGCCCCGACCGGCTGCATTTCGTGCATCGGCAGCGAGACCGAGGCCAGGTCGATCATGTCGAGGTCGAGCCAGTCGATCGCGGTGAGCTCGCGCTCCAACCACGCGGCGAGGGGATCAGCCATTCGGGGCCTGCGCACGCTCCCGATGATCACAGCGATCCGGAGCCGGCCATTGACGTTCTCTTCTGTCATGGCATCGACGCTAGGTATTCGCCTATAGGCGAACTCAAGTCGATCGGCGGGCAGCGGTCACCGGCGTGCGCAGGCTCGTTGGTGAGAAGACGTTGTTCTCCGGCCGTCGGACGGCGTGATCCTTGCGGTCAGCGAGGCCGTTCCTGCTGGACCGGGCCGTGGTGGCGTCGATCGTCCCGCATGGGGCCCGGGGCGGCGTCGAGGGTGGCGGCCCAGCCCGCGAGCAGGCGCAGGGAGTCGTGGGAGGGGGTGTCGCGCCCAGCACATCGCCGGCCGCTACCGCGCGGGCGAGTCGATCCGCGCGCTCGCCGAGTCGATCCGCGCGCTGGCCGAGTCGATCCGCCGCTCGTACGGGTTCAGCCACGCGCTCCTCGAGGAGGCGGGCGCCGAGCTGCGGCACCGCGGCGGCGACCACCGCCCCACGCCCGCCCCACGCCCGCCGGCGCGGCCGGAGGCGCGGCGTGATTCCCGCCGCCCTCGTTCATGGGCGAGGGCCACTGATCGTGCAGGGTCCCCCGGGACTCGTCCACCGGCGCACCACCGCGGGGAACCCTGCACCACCTGTGCCGCATTAGTCCAGGGCGAAGAAGCTTCCGATGTAGCCCTGCTTGTCTTCGCCGGGCGGTACGGGGTCAAAGACCTTGATCCTGCAGGACGAGTCCGGGAAGACCAAGATGGTGCCGTGGGTGCCGTTCAGCAGGGTGCTGTTGGGGCCGAAGGCGGGGTGGCATTCTCTGGGCTGCGGGTCAGTGACGGTCCTGCTCTGACCGTCTTGCGAGATGAGGCGCACGACGCCGGGCGCGGCGGAGGCGGGGCTGGTGCAGGCGAGCGCCAGGGCGACGGCGGCGGCTGCCGCTGAGATGGAGGGAATGGGTCACGGAAAAGGCGCCACTTCCGCAGCGAAGCCCGCCGACAATGCGGCGGGCCTCTTCAAGCAGGTTGGCTCCAGTTCCGGATTGGTGTTGCTGAGTGCTGTGTCATGGCCGTCCGCTCCTCTGGCCGCGACTTGCAGACCTCCCCGCGACCTGGTGAGCTTCGTTCCTCTGGTCTGCTTCTCAGCCGCCGAAGTCGTGGGTGAGGTAGGTCCAGCCGGTTGCGGCGTTGTAGTAGACACCTACGCCGTGATTTGTGAGGGCGCAGTTGTTCAGGTTGGCGAGGTGGGTGGGGCTGGTGCTCCAGAACTGCCAGGCGGGTCCGACGGCATCGGCGGGTTTGCCCTGGTACCAGTAAGCGTTCTCGGCCTGGGTGCCGAAGCCGAGCGCCGTCTTGATCCTGCCATCCTGGCCCCATGGCAAGGTGCCGTCCGAGCCGATGTGGCCTCGGCGGTTGTCGTTCTGGTCATACTTGTCGATCAGCGCGGCGTGGTGCTCCGCCAGGTCCTTACTGTGCGCCCGTGCCAGGTCGCGAAGGCCGGTGTTCGCCTGCTGTGTGGGACAGTGTCGCGCCAAGCGGTGGTTCAGGTAGTGAATCCCCACCGCCGTCTCCTGAGATTCGTAGTACCCCGATGACGGCCCGGATGTTCCTGGAGCCGGATCGCAGCTCTCCGCCGAGCTACCGACAACTGCCAGCACCACCAGCGCCGCGGTCATTCGCCTACCCATATCCGGCCCCCTCTGCCGATGCCTCCCACAGCCAGGGTTCATCGTCCGGCCACCAGACCGCATGAGTAGCCCCTACTCATACGCAGTGTTCGTAAGCTGTGACAGGCAACTGATCGCTGCGGGTGTGGAGCGCCGGTTCTGGCGGATCAATCGCGTGCTGCGTACCCCTGCCTCGCGGAAGCGGCCGGTGGCGGACCCCCCGATAAATGCGACCTCCCACCCGCGCGATGGAGCCGGTTTCCTGATTGCTGCCATGCGATCGGCGGTGTCACGGTCGGGGGAGCATCTCACCCGCCCCGAAGCGATCCGCCGAGCCGCCATGGTGCACAGTTAGTTATATATGCTTACACTCAGCAACAATGGGGTGATTTCACCATGCGTGGAGCAGTGCTGTACGCCCCGGGTGACGTCCGCGTCGAGCAGCGCCCGGACCCTGCCATCATCGAGCCGACCGACGCGATCATTCGCCTCTCGGCGACGTGCATCTGCGGATCCGATCTGTGGCCCTACCGCGGTGTTGAAGCACTCGACGGGCCGGCTCCGATGGGACACGAGTACGTCGGGGTCGTGGAGGAGGTCGGCGGCCAGGTCACGACCATCCGGCCGGGCCAGTTCGTGGTCGGCTCCTTCTGGGCCACGGACAACACCTGCGAGCTCTGCAGGGCGGGCTACCAGAGCGCGTGCGTCCACCGCGTGCTCATGGGCACCCTCGGAACGCAGGCCGAGCTGGCGCGGGTGCCGCTCGCCGACGGCACGCTGGTGGTCACCCCGGACATGCCGGACGCCGACCTGATCCCGAGCCTGCTGGCCGCCTCCGACGTGCTGGGCACCGGCTGGTTCGGCGCCGTCTCGGCCGACGTGGGGCCGGGCAAGACCGTCGCCGTCGTCGGTGACGGCGCGGTGGGTCTGTGCGGGGTCCTGGCCGCCAAGCAGCTCGGCGCCGAGCGGATCATCGCCATGAGCCGGCACGAGCCGCGGCAGAGGCTCGCGCGCGAGTTCGGCGCGACCGACATCGTCACCGAGCGCGGCGACGACGGCGTGGCCAAGATCAAGGAGCTGGCCGGCGGGCTGGGTGCGCACTCGGTCATCGAGGCGGTCGGCACCCAGGAGTCGATGCTGCAGGCCATCCGCTCCACCCGCCCCGGCGGCCATGTCGGATTCGTCGGCCTCGCCCACGACGTCGCGCTGCCCGGCGACGAGCTGTTCTTCTCCCTCGTGCACCTGCACGGCGGGCCCGCGCCGGTGCGCCAGTACCTGCCGCAGCTGATCGACCTGATCTGGGACCGGGAGATCGATCCTGGCAAGGTCTTCGACCTCACGCTCCCGCTGGAGCAGGCCGCGGACGCCTACCGGGCGATGGACGAGCGCCGCGCCATCAAGGCCCTGCTGACTCCCTGACGATCATCCCCGGCACCCGTATGGGAGTGCGCCCGGAGCGCAGGACCACCCGGCCCGTGTCCACGCAACGAGGCTCTCGGGACGTGCCCTGGCAAGCAGCCGGTGCACGCCACGATCCGAGCACGCCACGGTCCGAGCACGCCCGTGCCACCACGCACGACAGGAGAATCTCAGTGAACCCGACTTACGACTTCACCGACCAAGTCGCCCTGGTCACCGGCCCCGGCTACGGGTCTGGGAGATGATGGGGGTGGCCTGGTCGCCATGCCCGTACTGGCCTTGCTCGCCCGCTCGGTCGTCAGGATCCGCCCGGGATCAGGGACGGGTACGGGGGCCGTTGTACTCGGCGTCGGTGACGTGCTCCAGCCAGTCGACCTCGTGCCGTTTCACGATCTCCATCTGAACTCCTGTCATGGTGTGCCGCCGCGCGGACGCCGGACACCCCGGCACCAGCCAGCAAAGCGCCGATGAGACGGATCAGGGAGTCCCTGCTCTTCCCTGTACTGGCAGAACACCCCACGGCACCAGGACCGGGCCTACGCTGGGAGGACATGGACAACCGCAGTGAGGTCCGCGAGTTCCTGATCTCGCGGCGAGCCAGGATCACCCCGCGGCAGGCCGGGCTGCCCGCCTACGGCGGCAACCGGCGCGTGCCCGGGTTGCGCCGCGAAGAGGTCGCCATGCTCGCCGGCGTAAGCGCCGAATACTATGCCCGCCTGGAACGAGGCAACCTCAGCGGCGTCTCCGAAAGCGTCCTCGAATCCCTCTCCCGCGCCCTGAAGCTGGACGAAGCCGAACGCGCCCACCTGTACGACCTGGCCCGAACCGCCAACGCCGGCCCCCGCGCCCGCCGCCGCCCCACCCAGCAGCAGATCCGGCCGGCGATCCAGCACCTGCTCGACTCGATGACCGGCTCGGCCGCCTACGTACGCAACGGGCGCCTGGACATCATCGCCTCCAACCGGCTCGGCCGGGCCCTGTACGCGCCCGTCTTCGACGACCCGGTCCGGCCCGTCAACCTCGCCCGCTTCCGCTTCCTCAACCCTCGTGCCAAGGACTTCTATCCCGACTGGGACGAATCCGCCCACACCACCGTGGCCCTGCTGCGCACCGAAGCCGGCCGTGACCCGTACGACCGCGCCCTGACCGACCTCGTCGGCGAACTCGCCACCCGCAGCGAAGAGTTCCGCGCCCTGTGGGCCGCCCACAACGTCCGCCTGCACCACACCGGCGTCAAGAACTTCCACCACCCCGTCGTCGGCGACCTCAGCCTCCCCTTCGAAGCCATGCCCCTGCCCGCCGACCCCGGCCTGACCCTCACCGCCTTCAGCGCCGAACCCGGCACCGCAGCCCACGACGCGATCACCCTCCTCGCCACCTGGGCCTCCACCCTCGAACAGACCGAGCCGGACCGGAGGCCATGACGGGCCGACGAGCCAGGCGTCGACGACCGCCGCGGTCGCGGCGGCCCAGCTCGTCCGACGGCCACGCCCAGGGCTACTGGCACCTCCACACCCGCAGGGACCTGCCCGAGGCCGCCACCACCGCCATAAACGCCGACCGCCACGCCCGAGGAGATCGCCCCCGTCTACTGGGACCTGCACACCCGCCGCGACGAGGCCGAGCGCGTCTTCACCGTCTGACCAGGATCCCGTGCTCTCCGATGTCGACTGTCAACGCGTCCAGATGACGTGCTGTGTCGACGAGCGCGGAGCCGATGACCACCTTCACGGGCGCCGGGGCCATCGGGTGGCGTTCGCGTTCAGTCGCCCTGGGGATAATCGCTGAGATCGCGCAGGTGCCGGATCGGTGAGGCCAGCAGGACCAGCGGAATGCAGGCGGCCGCGACGACAAAAGTCATCAACGTGACCCGACTGCTGACGACCCCGGCGATCACCCCGGCGATCAAGCCGCCGATCGGGATCGCGCCCCAGGAGACGAAGCGGACCGTCGCCATCACCCGGGGCAGCAGTTCGGGCGGGCTCGCCATCTGCCGGTAGGTGCGGGTCACCACGCTGAGCACCACCACACCGGCGGAGAAAACCACGTTGCCGGCGGCGAAGGCGACAAAGGCCTCCCAGCCGGTGCCCAGAGGAACGACCAGCGCCCCCGCGAGCGAGACGAAGCCGGCGACGATCAGGGCGCGGGCCGTCCCGAGCCTGGCCGTGATCCTGCTCGTCAGAGCCGCGCCGATCAGCGTGCCGACCCCGTCCGCCGCCAACAGCAGGCCGACGAGGCCGGGCGCGGCGTGCAGCTCGCGTACGAGGTACAGCGCGTAGAGCGCGTGCTGTGCCCCACAGACCGTGTTCGCCGCGGTGGCGGCCCACATGCAGGGGCCCATCACCGGGTGGTGCACGACGAAACGCCAGCCTTCGCGGATCATCGCGCGGACCGGCGGCCAGCGGTCGGGGGCCTCGGCGCGGCGTTCGGGCAGGGTACGGAGGAACAGGGCTGAGACAAGGTAGCTGACCGCGTCGACGAGCAGGGTGGGCACCGCCCCGAGGAGCTGGACGATGAGACCGCCGATGGATGGTCCGCCGAGCTGAGTGGTGGCGTGGGTGCCGGAGGTCAGGCTGTTACGGGACTGCAGCTGCTCCTTGCTCACGATCGACGGCAGGAAGGTCGAGTTCGCGACGTCGAAGATGACGTTCGCGAAGCTGATCACCAGGGCCACGATCACCAGCTGGGCGACCGTCAGACAGTCCAGCCACCATGCCAGCGGGATCGAGATGACCGCCGCGGCGCGCGCCAGGTCAGCGCTGATCTGCACCCTTCGCATGGGTAGCCGCTGCACCATCACCCCGGCGGGCAGGCCGATCACGATCCAGGCGACGTAGCTGGCGGCGACGATCATGCCCATCTCGAACGGGGAGGCGTCGACGATCGTCAACGCCGTCAGCGGCAGCGCCACCGCGCCCACCGCCGAACCGACCGCACTGATCGTGCCGGCCGTCCACCACCGCCAGAAGACGCTCGCACCACGCGCACTCTCGACTGTCATACCTGCGCTCCCAGTGAGTTTCAGAATGGAACGCACTATACTCGAGGTGTGAAACGAGCTGATCTGCCCGACGCCGACTGCGGGATCGCGCAAGCGCTCGGAGTGATCGGCGACTGGTGGACGTTCCTGGTGGTGCGGGACATCGCCGGCGGCACCACCCGCTTCGACGGCCTCCAGCGTGCGCTCGGCGTCAGCCGGCGCGCTCTGGCCGAGCGCCTGGCCGGCCTGGTCGCACACGGGGTGCTGGAGAAGCGGGCCTATTCCGATCGCCCGCCGCGCTACGACTACCTGCTGACCCCGAAGGGTGAGGGCCTGCTGCCGGCGCTCATCGCGCTCCAGGATTGGGGCACCAGACATGTAATGGGGGATGGGGCGCTGACCGCCACCAGCGAGGACGGGTCCGCCGAGACCCGCCGGGTACATGAGCTGGTCAATCGGAAGATGCCGGACGTCGTCCTGGAACGGCACGACGGTGAGCCGGTCGCGCCCACCGCGCCGGGCGGCGTCTGGACCGTCCTCTACTTCTTCCCCGGCGCCTTCGCCCCCGGCACCCAGGACTACCCGCCCGGCTGGGCCGACATCCCGGGCGCCGCCGGCTGCACCTTGGAGTCCCTCACCTACGCCTCACGGCATGCCGACTTCGAGGCGTCCGGCGCCACGATCCGTGGCGTCAGCACCCAGCGCCCCGACCAGCTGGCCGCCTTCGTCGCGCACGCGAGGTTGCCCTACCCCCTGCTGTCCGACCAGGACAGCAAGCTCGCGGCCGGGCTGCTGCTGCCGACCTTCCGAGCGGCTGGCGTCGACCGTTTCAAGCGCCTCACCCTGCTGGTCGACCCCGACGCGATCATCCGGGCGGTGCAGTTTCCGATCAGCGATCCGGCCGGCTCGGTGGAAGAGATGCTCGCCCTCGTCCGCGGTCGATGACAGCGATCCGCTCAGCCCGCGAACCGCGCTCCGCGGGGTCCGTGAGAAGCGGAAGGGGGGCTGCACCTGGTGCCCGGAGATCATCGATGCTCTGCAACCGCCCGCTTCTCACCTTGATCCGCCGGGCTCCGTGGAGGCCGGGCGGGCGGTGAGCGTTCGGTGGAGGACCTCGGCGAACTCCGCAGGATGGGTACGGAAACCGCCGTGGCCGCCGGGGAACTCGACCGGCTCGACGCCCATGCGCGCGGCCAGGGCCCGTGAGGTGCGGGAGGTGACCAAGGGCGTGGAGTCGATCCCGACGCCGACCACGACGCGGGTGCCCGCGAGCGCGGCGAGGTCGGGAACGTGCCGGGTGGTGCTGCGCAGCTCGTGAGCGAAGAGCCGGGCGAAGTCGGCGAGGTCCTGCTCGGATGAGTGCCGGACGGCGTTCTCGCCCATCCTCGCGTCGTATCCGACGACGCCGACCATGAATTTCGCCAGCGCCGCGCGCACGCCCTCACTCCGACAGGTCGCGATGACGTCCTCGGTCGCCGCGTGCCGCTCGGCCGCGTCCGGCAGCAGCTCGAACAGCGGCGGCTCGTGCGCGACGAGGACGCCGACCCGCTCCGGGCGCCTCGCGGCCAGGGCCAGCCCGGTGACCCCGCCGCCGCTGCTGCCCAGCAGATCTGCCTTGTCGGCGCCGATCGCGTCCAGGATGGCCGCCACATCGTCCGCCCGCCGTTCGGGGGTGGAGCCCTTGTCCGGGTCGTCGACGGGGCTGCGGCCCATGCCGCGGGGGTCGAAGGTGATCACGGTGTGGTGCTCGGCGAGCGTCTCGGCCATCGCGGCGAAGGGTCCCGCGGTCATCGGGAAGCCCGCCAGCACCAGCACGGGTCCGCTGCCCCGCACGTCGTAGGCGATCCGGGCCCCGGGCACGGTGATGGTGTGTGTCGTCATCATGGGATGGCTGTCTTTCGTGTCGGTGTACCGCGTTCCGTACCTCTGGTCGAGGCGCTGCCCGCCAGCAGAGTGGGCATGCGCCCACCTTAATGGGCGCATGCCCACTTCTCAAGTCGACAGCACGAGCACCGCCCGGCCCCAAGGTCTGCCGCCACCCCGAAGTTCGCGCCTCCCTGTCCCCGCCCACCGCGGAGGCCAAGGGTGATCGTTTCTCCGGTGGGGGAGTCGGCGCTACCGCGTCCACCAGCGGGCGGTCGAGCGGGTGTCGCGCAGGGCGTTGGTGGCGCAGTGGACCTCCCCGCCGAGCAGGTGCGCCCACGACAGGTCCGCCACCCAGCGGACGTGCACGCCCTGCGCCTCCAGCGCGCTCCGCGCGGCCTGCCGGAACAGATCGTGCCCGCCGACGACCGGGCCGTACGGGGCGGGTGCGGCGAACTCGTCGGCCGTCAGTGACAGCCCGTTGGGGATGCCGGGCGTGTACGCCTTCAGCAGTGACGGATCGGCCTCACTCGCGCCGAACAGCACGGGCACCCCCACGATCTCCGAGCGCCGCAGGCCCGTCGCGGCCAGCATGGTGTCGACCTGGGTGTCGATGTGCCTCGCGGCCCTGTCGTTGGCGGCCATCAGCGCCTGGTCGCCCAGCAGCCCGGCGACCGTGGGGGAGCCGGGGAAGAGCCGGGTGCCGCCGGCGCCGGCGGCCTGGGCCCGGCGCAGCAGCCGCGCGGCCATGCGCGGGTCGGCGACCACGAGGGTCCATCCGCGCGCGTTGCGTGCGCGTACGACATGCATGGTCTCGTCCACGTGGCCGACCATCAACCAGCCGGTGTCGAGCACCACGGGCGGCTGGAGGCCCTGCCCCATGCCGGTCAGCAGGCGGACGAAGGCGGGATCGGGACGCCGGGTCCGGCCGGTGCCGTACACCAGCCGTCCCTGCGGGTGGCCGGCGTACGGCGGGAGCGATTCGACGTTGCCCGTGGAGTTGCGCAAATCGGTCAGGTGGTCGCGGCGGGTGAGGGTGAGCTGCTGCACGACGGCGACCCCCGGCCCGCGCAGGTCGCGGAAGAGCAGCCTGGCCAGGGGCCGGGGCGTGGGCGCACTGGCATCGCCCAGGTCCAGCACATTGCCCGACCTGACCAGTACGCGCATGGTCCGGACGCCGCCGGGCACGGGCATGGAGGCGGTGGTCGGCTCGAAGGTGTCCTGCCACCAGGTGTCCTTCCACCACTGCGACGTGCCCGCGACGAATCTGGGCGAGCGCAGCCCGGCGGCGCGCGTGGCGCCGCGCAGATCGCGGGCGAACTCTTGCCACCCTCCGGGCAGGCCGTCGGGGAAGGGCAGCGCGGGCGGTGAGCCAGGGCCCGTGCCCGGCTTGCCGGCCAGCACCTCGACGGCCGGTTGCAGGTCGTTCTGGAGGAGCAGGGGGGCCTCGCGCATGCGGGTGCGGACGGTGTGGCGCCGGCCGCGGTCGGTCACGGTGAGGGTGATCGTCAGCCGGCCGTCCCATCGGGCCCCGTCACGTACGATGTCGCGTCCCTCGACGCCGAACTCCAGGCCGGCGCGCAGATCGGCGGCGGTGAGCAGGCCGCCACCCTCGGGCAGTGCGGGCCTGAAGCCGTCGGCCCGACGGTCGCCGTCGCGCCGGACGAAGATCCGCGCCTTGTCCGGGGCGTCGACGCTGAGCAGCCCGGTGGCCGCGTCGCCGAGGCCGGGCATGGCGGGCAGCCGCAGCCGCGCCAGGTCGGCCGCGTCGGGCTCGCCGTTCACCCGGGCGTCCGCGGCGTCGTTGCAGGCGGCCAGCCGAGCGTCGGCCGCGCCACCGGGAGCGTCCAGGTCGGCGTCGGCCACCCGGCAGCGGCGCTCGCTGTCGTCGAGGTTGGGCAGGAAGATCGCCTCCCCGGCACCTGCGCCTGCGGGCGCAGTATCGATCTCGCCGTCGTGGTCGGTGTCGGCCAGCAGCACCGGTGCGGAGGAGCCCGGGACCGGCTCGGCGGAGACAGGGGCGGTGAGCGGCCAGGCTCCGGTGAGCGTGGCCACTACCGCGCAGGCAGCGGTGATCGTTCTCGCAGGCATCTGGGCTTCCTCGCTCTGCTCGAAAGGACCTATCACAGGTGTGATAAATCCAAGGTATCACGGCTGTGATATAAAAACGCCATGCCGAAAATCGTCGATCCCGTCGAACGCCGTCGCGAGGTGGTGGACGCGCTCTTCAGGGTGGTCGTGCGTGACGGCCTGCAACGCGCGTCCCTGCGCACTGTCGCCGCCGAGGCCCGGCTCAACATCGGCTCCCTGCGCCACTACTTCGCCACGCAGGAGGAGCTGATGCGCTTCGCGATGACCTCGATGATCGAACGGGTGGCCGAGCGGTTGCGGGCGGCGGTCGAGGAGGCGGGCGACCTGGCGGTGCTGTCCACGCGGGAGCGGCTGGAGCTGTCCGCGCGGTTGCTGGGCGAGCTGCTGCCGCTCGACGAACGGCGTCGCGCCGAAGTCGCGGTGTTCCTCGACTTCGCCGCCGCCTCCAGGACCGACCCCGCACTGCGGGACCTGGCCTCGCAGGTCGCGGTGGGCACGCGCGGGTTCGTCGGCCGCGTGCTCGAACGCCTGGAGGCGGGGGGCGCCCTGCGGCCGGGGCTGCGGCTCGACGTGGAGACCGAGCGGCTGTCGGCGCTCGTCGACGGCCTCGCCATGAACGCCGTACTGCATCCCGAGCTGGTGAGCGGAGGCCACTGCCTGGAGGTCGTGCGCACCCACCTCGGCGCGCTGGCCGCGTAGGGGAGCGTGCCGTGGAGAGTTCGTATCGAACATGTGATCTATAAATCGTGGCCTTGGACCCCGGGTCGTGGTTACGATCTTGGTACTCGCTGGCCGTAGGGGTCAGGTAGCCGTACCGGACGGAGAATGCCCTTGAAGCGTGCAATGATCGCGTTAGGCGTCGGCCTGAGCGTGCTGAGCTCGACTGTCATCGCCGGTCCCGCGCAGGCCGTGACCGTGACGCTGGTCCCGCTGGCCCCCGTCGTGGCGACGGCTCAGGAGGTGGCCAGGTTCTGGCTCGCCGACGACGCCGCCAACCTGCGGAACGCCACGCCGTACACCCTGCGGACCGTGGCGGGCGGCGAACGCCTGTCCACCGAGATCGTCCCGGACGGCCCTCCGCAGAGCGTCCCGCCGTTCGAGGCGGAGAACCCGGTGGCCGGAGACCTGCCCGCGACGTCCGGCAAGGTCTTCTTCATCGGCGGCGACGGCCGGCCACACTGGTGCACCGGCACATCTGTGCAGTCGCAGTACCGCAACCTCGTCGCCACCGCGGGTCACTGCATGCTCGACACCGAGGCTCCGGCCGGCGGGCTCGGGAAGTGGGTCTTCGTCCCGGCGTACTCCGAGGGCACGGCTCCGTTCGGCCTGTACGTCGGCAAGCAGGGCATCGCCCACCCCGACTTCGACGACATCCGGGATTACGACCGCGACTACGCCTTCGTCACCGTCTACAACGGGGTCGTCCTCTCCTCTCCGGACGTGCTGACCAACCTCGGCAGGCTGTGCGACAACGTCGGCTGTCAGGGCCTCGCGGTCAACCAGCCGCTACCGCCCACGGCCGACGTCTTCGGCTACCCCGCCGGAACGCACCCTGACGGCACCGCCCCTTACACAGGTCAGACGCTCGAACGCTCGACCGGAGCGACGTTCGCGGTGAAGGCGACGGGCCTGCCCGCCGACCGGCTCGTCGGCGTGGACTCGCCGTTCACCGGTGAAGGCTCGCTGGGGTCGGCGTGGATGACCGGGTACGCGAACGACACTCGTACCGGCTATCTCAACGGCCTCACGATCAGCGTCGCCGACACCGACGGCGACCATCGGTACGACACCGGCATCTCGCCGTACTTCGACACCGAGCTCTTCCTGGTCTACCGGGACGCCGCCCACCGCTGGACCGGCTCCATCACGCGTATACCTGGTTGAGCCGCCGCCTCCCGGGTCGCCCGGATTCGTCCGGGCGGCCCGGGAGGCTCAGGCCAGGGCCGAGATCTCGATCCGGGTGTGGTCGGCGGGGGACACCAGGCAGGAGAGCACGACGTTCCCCCGCTCCAGGCGTTCCCCCATGGACGAGGTGAGCCGGGCCGTGCGCTCGATCTCGTACGGGCTGCCCGCCTGAGGGGTGACGCGGAGCCGCAGCAGCCAGATGTAGCGTCCGTTGAGCTTGTTGCCCGTCTCCTCGGCTCCCAGGACCGCCGCGTTGCACGGCACCGCGGCGGCGCGCTCCTGCGCCGTGAAGGTCTCCAGCGCGGCGGATTCCAGGCTCGCGAACGAGATGGAGCCCATGGCGAGCAACCCCGCGGCCAGGAGGACGAACGTCGCGCTGACGTACGCCCCGACCCGGGTGTGCGGCTTCCGCCGCAACACGAGGAACAGCACCACGGCCACGATCACGGCAATGACGGCGAATGTCCCGAAGACGATCGATGGCATCGTTCTTCCTCACGCTGGTGGGCCGGCCTGCTCCGTTCCGATGCCGGTAGTTGAGCAGATGCCGCTTGCATGGCGGCTGCAGCCCGCATGATCGCGCTGCTCTCCTGTGCAGCCAGTGACTGTGCCCTCATACGCGTAGCTTTGTCAGGTGGCCGGCGGCCTCGTGTGGTGTCAGGCCGGCGCCCCGCCGGTAGGCGGTGTCGTTCGGCATCTCCATCGGTGCATGAGCTACAGATCCAGGCGGACGCCGTACTCGGTCAGCCAGACGTTCAGGTCCAGCGCCAGCTCCAGGCCGAACCGGGTCATCGTGGTGGTCACCTTGTCGGGCGGGTCCGTGACGGCCTCGCGGACGGCCGCCGGGTCGAGCAGCGGCAGCACCGGGGCCTCCTTGTCGCCGGCGACCTCGCGCAGCGCGGCGCGGAGCGCCTGCTCGTAGCCCACGTCCTGGGTCACCGGGTACGGGGCCTTGACGCGGCGCAGGATCGGCTCGGGCAGCAGGTCGGCCCCGGCCGCGCGCAGCAAGCTCTTCTCCCTGCCGTCGAACGTCTTCATGGACCACGGGGTGTTGAAGACGTACTCGACCAGGCGGTGGTCGCAGAACGGGACCCGCACCTCCAGCCCGACGGCCATGCTCATCCGGTCCTTGCGGTCGAGCAGGAAGGGCAGGAAGCGGGTGAGGTGCAGGTAGCAGATCTCGCGCATGCGCCGCTCGCGCTCGTCCTGCACGTCCAGGTGGGGCACCTCGGCCAGCGCCGTACGGTAGCCATCAGCCGTGTAGGTGTCCATGTCGAGCCGCCGTATCAGCGACTTGTCCAGGATGTCGGTCGGCTGATGCTCGCGCATCACCATGGCCAGCCACGGGAAGGTGTCGGCCTGGACCGCCTCCGGCAGATGGAACCAGGCGTACCCGCCGAACACCTCGTCGGCGGACTCACCCGACAGCGCCACCGTGGAGTGTTCGCGGATCGCGCGGAACAGCATGTAGAGCGAGGAGTTCATGTCGCCGACGAAGTGGGGCACGTCCCAGGCCCGCACGACGGCGGCGCGCAGCCTCGGGTCGGCCAGCTCGTCCGGCCCGAGGACGATGTCGGTGTGGTCGGAGCCGACGTGCTCGGCCAGCATCCGCACGAACGGCGCGTCCGGGTCGCCGCGCAGCTCGTCGGCCTGGAAGTTCTCCGCGTAACCCGCGTAGTCCACGGCGAACGAGCGGATGCGCCCGTGCTTGCTGGCCAGCGCGGTGACGATGCTGGAGTCGAGGCCGCCGGAGAGCAGGCTGCAGAGCGGGACGTCGGAGACGAGCTGCCTGCTGACGATGTCCTCGAGCAGCTCGCGCACCGTGCGTACGGTGGTGTCGAGGTCGTCGGTGTGCTCGCGGGCGTCCAGCGCCCAGTAGCGGCGCAGCTGGGTGCCCTGCCTGCTGACGCGCAGCAGGTGGCCCGGAGGCAGCTCGTACATGCCCTTGTAGACCGGCCGTTGCCGGAGAGTGGCCAGGCTGAGGAGCTGGCGCAGGCCCTCGATGTCCACCACGGGCGGGGCCAGCGGATTCGCCAGGATCGCCTTGGGCTCGGAGCCGAAGAGCGCGCCGTGGGGGAGGGGATAGTAGTAGAGAGGCTTGATGCCCATCCGGTCGCGGATCAGGAGGAGTTCCTGGGTGCGCTCGTCCCAGAGAGCGAAGGCGTACATGCCGTTGAGCCGGTCGGCGACGGCCTCGCCCCACTCCAGGTAGCCGTGCAGCACCACCTCGGTGTCGCTCCGGGTGCGGAAGCGGTGGCCTTTGGCGACCAGCTCGGCGCGGAGCTCGCCGAAGTTGTAGACCTCACCGCTGTAGGTGATGACGGCCAGCCCCTCGGCCGTCATGGGCATGTGGCCGCCCTCGATGTCGATGACGGCCAGCCTGCGGTTGCCGAGCGCGGCGTGCCGGCCGAGGTGGAGGCCCTGGTCGTCGGGGCCGCGGCAGCTCATGGTCTCGGTCATGGCGAGGGCGGTGGCGCGCTCGTCGGTCAGATCGCGGTCGAAGTCCACCCATCCGGCGATGCCGCACATGCGTGGGTCCTCTCAGACGATGTCCTGGTGCTCCCTGGCGTCGGCCTGACAGTTTGCCTAGCGCCCTCGCAACATAACCGCACAGAGCTGATCGGTCCATAGGCGATATCCGTTGCCGGTGGCAGCGAACGTGCATGCGGCGTCAACCGCGGTCGGGGATGACCTCGCCCGTCCGCACTCGCCGGCCACATGAGCGCCAGGTTGCCCCGGCCGTCTTCAGCACGGCCGGGGCCCTGCGGGGCAGGCACCGGGCGGCTACCTCAGGCCGGGATCGTCGGCAGCGGCGGGCGGGACGTTCTGGTTGAGCCGGAAAAGGTTGTCGGGATCCCAGGTCCGCTTGATGTGGGCGAGCCGCTGGAAGTTGTCGCCGTAGGCCCGGCGAACCCCCTCAGGACCCTCGTCGGCGAGGTGGTTGACCTCCACCCCGATGGCCCAGGACCGGGTCTCCGCCCACAAGCGGTCGGCCCACTCGATGTGCCTCTGCGGGTTCTCGTCATCCGCCGACCAGGCCGCCCCGATCTCCATGCAGTAGGACGCCTCCCGGTGCCGGAAGGCGGTGGCGTCGGCCGCGACCCGCGCCGCCGCGCCGCCCATCGGCAGCAGCAGCACACCGTTGCCCGGCGAGCTCAGCTCGCCGCCGCGCTCGATCATCGCGGCGATGAGCTCCTCGGTTATCGCACCGCCCAGGTGGGAGCGCATGTGATAGGGCGTGGGCCGGCCCTGCGGGTCGAAGATGTGCTGCAGCGTCTCGAACGTCGTCGGTTCGACCAGGTCGGCGAACGGCCGGCCGAACCCGCGCACCGGCGCGAGCTCGCGCTCTCCATCGGCGACGGGCCCGACGTGACACATCGCCAGCGCGAGCACCGGCTTCCCGTGCAGCTCCTGAGGAACGAACGGCGCCGGCGGACCGCCGAGGATCGCCGCCGCCACGTTGACCTCGTCGGGGGCGCTCCGGCCGTACCCGGCGAGGAAGCGCAGCACGTCGGCGGCCTCCTCCAACCGGTGCAGGACCAGCCCGCCGAGCAGCCGGTCGACCGGGTGCAGGCGCAGGGTGAACTGGAGGACGATCCCGAGATTGCCGCCGCCGCCCCGCAGGCCCCAGTAGAGGTCCTGATTCTCGTCGGCGCTCGCGCGGACGATCTCTCCCGAAGCGGTCAGAACGTCGGCCGCGACCAGGTTGTCGCAGGCGAGCCCGAAGACCCGCGCGAACCACCCGTTGCCCCCGCCGAGTGTCAACCCGGCGACGCCCACATCGGCGACGTGCCCGCCGACCGGCGCGAGGCCGTGCCGTGCGGCGGCCGCGGTGAGCTCACCCCACCGCACACCGGGCCCGACGTCGGCCGTCCGCCGCTCCACGTCGACGACGATCTGCTTCATCGGGCCCAGGTCCAGGACCAAGCCACCCTCTGTCGTCGAGAAGCCGGGAAAGCTGTGCCCGCCGCCGCGTACGGCGAGCTCGAGGCCGGTGTCACGCGCGACCGCCAGCGCCGAGACCGCGTCCTTTCGGGTGCGGCAGCGTGCGATGGCGGCGGGTTTGCGGTCGATCAGTTGGTTCCACACGTGGCGGGCCGACTCGTAACCGGCGTCCTCAGGCCGGATCACCTCGCCGTCGAAGCCGTCAGCCAGCGCGCGTAACGCGTCCTCAGGCGTCACGTTGCCTCCGATGTCTCAGCACACAGGGATGACTGCGTCGTATCACCTCCGACCAGGAAGTTCTACGTCTTGACTTTGCCGGCTTTCGGGCGTCTAGGCCACGACGGCCAGCAAGGTCGTCATCGCGGCGGTGAGCTCCGGGTCGCCGCTCGCCTTGACCCGCGCACGGGCCTCCGCGACGCCGATGCCCCTGGTCGCGAGCCGCCAGAACGTGTCCTGCTCCATCGAGACGTGCGCGGCGGCCTCGCCGCCCGGCGCCTCCATCCGCCACCGGCCCGCACGCCACGCCGCGCTCCACCGGCCGCCGGCCGGCCCGAGCACCTCCAGGTCGGCCACCGTGCCCTCGGGACGGTCGTGCGCCCGCAGGGTGAAGGGCAGGGCTCGGGCGAAGATGTCCAGCACCGGCGCCATGAGCTCGGGCTCCGTCGCCCCCGGCCGGGCGACCGCGTTCCGCACCTGCTGCTGGTGGACCCAGAACTCGGTGTACTCGCGGCCGACGTCGAGCCAGCCGGGGCTGTCGACGTCGGTGGCGGCCCAGGACACGTTCAAGCCGGCCGGGGCCTCCAGGTCGTACGCCGCCCAGACCGCGTCCAGCTGAGGCCCCAGCTGCTCCAGCAGCTCGACCAGCAGCCGCGGGCTGAGCTGGCGGGCCGCCCTGACGAACTCCTCGTTGGTACGGGAGAGGTAGGCGGGCAGCGTCTCGTCATCGGCGAAGACGGCACCGGCATGCCCGTCGCGGGCGCCGGACAGGCGCCGCATGTAGTCGTTGAGCACGTGCGCGGCGACGTCGTGCACGTCCCAGCCCGGACAGACCGTCGCCCTGGCCCAGTCGGCCGGGGACAGGGCACCCAGCAGGTCGAGCATGGCCTGCCGCTCGCGCGGGAACAGGGGCCGGACATCGACGGCCGGGCCGAAGATCGACATGGTCAGACCCTGTCCAAGCCCCTAGCCGTTTCGCCGCGTTCGCCGATCTCGGTCTTGTAGGAACGAAAACCTCGCCGATGGTAGTTGGGCAGCGCGTGGGGGTGATCCAGGCTGGAGGTGTGCAGCCAGACCCGCCTCACCGAGGGGGTCAACCGCCATGCGCGCTCCACGGTCAGCGTCAGCGCGTATCCGCCCAGGTTCTTGCCGGTGAAGTCGGGGAGGAGCCCGAAGGTCTCGATCTCGACCTCCTCTTCGGAGTGGACGTCGTAGGCGGCGATGCCCACCGGTTCGCCATCGAGGGAGAGCAGGCAGAACATCCGGGCGGGGTGCCGGGCGAACAGCGTGGACCATTCCTGGTCGCTTCGCCGCGCGCTCGACCAGCCGTACGGTGCGCCGATTCTGGCCTGCAGGTCGATGACCAGCGGCGAGTCGTGGTCCAGCGGCTCCAGGGCGAGGCCCGGCACGACCGCGCTCGGATTCAGCTGCTCTGCTGCGGTCATCTCGACATATGTCACTATTTCCTTCATTTCCCCATGTTAGAGCTCCGCTCGATCTTGAGTCCGGGGACAGGACTACTCGTGCCGCCTCCGGCAGCTTTGCCGGAGGCGGCGAGGTGCATCACGCCACGGCGGTCCCCTCGAGCTCGACCATCAGGTCGGGGATCGCCAGCCGGGTCACCCCGAGCATCGTGGTGGACGGTGCCACGCCGGCGGCGCCCAACCGCGCCGCCAGCACGCCGTAGTGCTGGAAGAGCCGATCGACGTCGGTGGTGTAGACGTTGAGCCGGACGAGGTTCGCGAGGGACATGCCGGCCTCGCCGAGCACGGCCTCCAGGTTGTTGAGGCTCAGCGCCAACTGCGCCGCCATGTCATCGGCATGCTGGGGCTTGCCTTCGCCACTCATCGCGGTCTGGCCGGACACGTACAGGGTCCGGGTGTGCCCGGAGACGAGCTCACCCTGGTTGTAGCCCATCTCCACCGACCACGCCCACGGGTTGACCGCCGTTCGCTCCATTGCCATATCAGCTCCATTCGATTGATCGAGATCAAGTACGCCCATCGGCTCGGCAGCCGCCTGGTCGCGTGGATGAGCCTCCCAACAAATCACGACATCCTGTGTCGTGTATTTCGGTAATGTTTTCGCGTGCGTGCCGACCGGTTGGTCTCGCTGGTCCTGCTGCTGCGGCAGCACGGCCGGCTGTCCGCGGCCGCGCTCGCCCGCGAGCTGGAGGTGTCCACCCGCACCGTGCTGCGCGACATCGAGGCGCTGTCCGCAGCCGGCGTCCCGGTCTACGCCGAACGCGGCCGGCACGGCGGTTTCGCGTTGCTGCCCGGTTTCCGTACCGAGCTCACCGGCCTGAATCCCGACGAGGCCCTTGCCCTGCTGGTCGCCGGATCGCGGCGCGGCGCGCAGGCATTCGGCCTCGGCTCGGCGCTCGCTTCGGCGATGCTCAAGGTGGTTGACGCGCTACCCGAGAGCTATCGGGACACCGCGGCCGGCGCGGCCGAGCGATTGCTCATCGACCCGGAGACCGACCTCCTCTCGCGTCGGCTGGTCGCCGAGGAGGTGCCTGACGCCATAGCGGCCGAGGTCCTGCGCGCCGTGTTCGCCGGGCGCAAGCTGCAGATCCACTACGCGGCCGTGGACCAGACCCCGAAGTGGCGGACGGTGGACCCGATCGGCCTGGTCACCATTCGAGACCGGGGCTACCTGCTGGCCACGAGATCCGGCGCGGACCGCACGTACCGGCTGTCCCGGATCCTGGCCGCCAAGGAACTCCCCGAACCCGCACAGCGACCGGACCGGGTCGATCTGGGCCGAGCCTGGCAGGAACGCAGCACGCGGTTCCGGACCGGCGGCGACCAGGTCTCGGTGCTGGTACGGATGAACCCGAAGCGGCGCGAGGAGCTGCTGGGCACCGCGCTGGCCGTACTCGCCGAGGAACCCGAGCCGGACGGCCGGCTCCGACTGGAGGTGACCTTCCAGGATTCACGACACGCCGTGTGGGCGCTCTGGCAGCTCGCCATGGACGCGGAAGCCCTGGCCCCGGAGTGGTTGCGCACCGCCCTGCGCAAGCGCGCCGCCGCGCTCGCCACCCGCTACGAGCGTCCACCCGAGAGTTGACAGGCGATTCACCTTGGAGGCCGTCACCAGGCCTGCGGTCAACGTGGCCGAGCTTGGCCGGCTGCTTGCCGATCAAGCGCCGCTGCCCCGCTGGCGCCAAGCGGCACGCGCAACCTGGTCCGAGAATTGGACGGCCCGGGGACGGGCAGGCGCCGGCCCCCGGTGCCGTCGTCACCGGGTGTCGCTTGCCGGGTCCTGCTTGTCGGCCGGCACGTACACCAGCTCGAGGACCCCGGACGGGAAGGCCGTGCTTTTCACCAGGCGCAGCTTCACGGCCTGGTCCAGTTCGGGGAACAGCGGCGCGCCCTTGCCGGTGACGGCGGGCAGCACCCACAGCCGGTACTCGTCGACCACGCCGAGCTTGATCAGGGAATGCATGAACGCAGTGCCGCCGGCGGCGACCAGGTCCTTGCCGGGCTCGGCCTTGAGCTTGGCGATCTCCTCCGCCGTGTCACCGCCGGCGATCCGAGTCTCGGGCCAGTCGTCAGCGGCCTGCAGGGTGCGGGAGAAGACGACCTTGGGGATCTCGTTCATGGCCTTGGCGGACGGGTGGTCGGAGCTGGGCCAGTATCCGGCCATGATCTCGTAGGTGTTGCGACCCATGAGGAAGGCCCCGGCCTCCCACAGCCGGCTGACGAAATACCGCTCCTGCTGGGGGTCGTCGATGCTCATCATGACGTCCCGGATCCCGTTGTCCCCGTCAGCGCTCTTACCGTCGAGCGAGACGTAAAAGCCCAGAATCAACTTCCGCATCCCCATGCCTCCATGTGTTTCGTCCCAAGCCGGGCCAGTCCCGGCACGGGCCCAACGCCCTCAGGGTGCTCTTGCATGAGCGCCGATCAGCGTCCACCGTTCGATCGGCTCATGCCTCAGCGGTCGGTCACTCACAGGCTCAGACCACCGGTTGCCGCAAAACTCATCGCGCTCCGCGCCATCGGTATCTCTCACCCGTAACAGGATCTTGGGCTGCACCGCCGCCACCCCATCCCGCGCGCAAGCACATCAATGCCCCACCGCAAGCCCACGAGCGCTGTCACGGCTCGTCGACTCAGGCTCCCACCAGCTCCGCGCCGGCTCTCACCGTGGCCTCCATTTCGGCGTCCAGTGGCTGGATCGTCAGCCGGTGGACGCCCAATGCGGCGTAGCGCTGGACGCTCTCCCGATCGACGGGGCCTGGGGGCGGGGTGATCGTGATCTCCAGTGGATCCAGGCCCGCCGGCCTGTCGTAGAGCTTGACCGCGTCCTGGAGGTCGGACAGCGCGCGTTCCGCCTCCTTAGGCGTCAGGTAGACGCCATACCAGCCGTCGGCCGACTGAACCGCCCGGCGCATGGCCGCCCGGGAGTGGCCCCCGACCACGATCGGCGGGCGGCGTTGCGGGCGTGGACGTTGCACCACGTCCGTGAAGGCCACGAATTCTCCGGCGAACGGCCGATCGCCCCAAAGAGCCTGCATGGCGGCCAGATACTCGTCCGTACGGGCACCACGGCTGGTCAGTGAGACCCCCATGGCGGCCAGCTCCTGCTCCACATAGCCCGCGCCGATGCCGACGATCAGGCGGCCCCGCGAGAGCAGGTCGAGAGAGGTGAGCTGCTTGGCCAGCAGGACCGGCTGGCGCTGGGGCAGCACCAGAACGCCGAAGCCGAGCTTGATCGTGGTGGTCAGCGCCGCCAGATGGGCCAGGGTGACCACGGCCTCCAGGCGGCCCTGCTCATCCGAGGAGGGCGGCATCGCGATGTGATCACCCACCCAGATCGACTCGAAGCCCATCTCTTCGGCCAGCCGTGCCCGCCTGGCCAGCGTATCCGGGTCGACGTTCTCGTCGCGGTGCAGCCCGTACAGTCCGATCTTCATGCCGCTCACCGTAGGGTTTCGACGTCGATGTGACCAACGAATGTCTGGCATCGCTATCATGCGAAACTCGCATGTCGGGTCATCGGTGGGGGAAGCGTCATGGATGTCTCCTGGCTGGAGGTGTTCGCCGAGGTGGCCGCCAGGAAGACCTTCACGGCGGCGGCGGAGGCACTGGGCTACACCCAGTCCGCGGTGTCACGCCAGATCGCGTCCCTGGAGGGCGAGTTCGGGGTCGTCCTGTTCGATCGTCATCCGCGCGGTGTGGAGCTCACCGAGGAGGGCCGCCGCCTGCTGGAGCATGCGATCGCGATCCTGGCCAGGCTGGCGGCGGCGAAGCACGATCTGCACGAGGTGGGCCAGCTGCGCGTCGGAGCGTTCGACACCGCGGACGCTGATCTGGTTCCTCGCGCTATGGCCGCGTTCGGGCGGGCACACCCGAGCGTGGTCCTGTCGCTGGTGGAGAGCACGACCGGCCCGTTGCTGGCCCGCCTGTGGGCCGGCGAGATCGACCTGGCGGTGGTGAGCGCCTACCCGGGCAGGCCGCTGGAGGCGGACCGGTTCACCCTGCACCGCCTCCTGGACGACCCGCTGCTGGTGGCCTTGCCCGCGGGACACCGGCTGGCGGGCAGGAGCAGCCTGCGCCTGGCCGAGCTGGAGGGGGAGTCCTGGATCGAGGGCTTCCCCGACGGCTCGGAGACATTGATCGCCCTGCACCGGCGCACCGGCTTCCGGCCACACATCGCCTTCGCGGCCAGGGAGTGGACCGCCAAGCAGGGCTTCGTCGCCGCGGGACTGGGGCTGGCGCTCGTACCGTCACTGGCGGCGGGCGCCATCCGCCCCGACATCACGCTGGCACCGCTGGAGGACGAGCCGACCAGGATCGTGTACGCGGCCACCAGGAAGGGCGTGACACCGCTCCAGTCGCAGTTCATCCGCTGCCTGCGTGAGACCTCCGTCGCGGGATGGTGATCATTGGCATCATCGCCACCGAAAGACGCCGCCCCCGGCCGCCGGCGCCGCCTGGTCGGCCAGATGCTCCGCGCCTGTGCCACGGACGGGGAGCCGGGTTCGGCGGTGTAGATCGTCATGGACAGGCCGGGCTCCGCGCAGGTCCATGCTCTCGTAGGTGAGGGCGAGCTCGCCGACGATGTGGTGGTGGAAGTGCTCGACGCCGGCGCCGTGAGTGCGGACGTCGAGAGCTCCCCAGCGGCGGCGGAAGTCGGTTGCTCACTGGTGGGGTTCTGACGGTGCCTTGCGGGGCATCAGGGCGACGACCGGGAGGCTGAGGACGGTGACGGCCAGAACGACGATGAGACTCACTTTCATCGCGTGGTCCAGTCCGGAGGTTGCGGCTTGGAAGAAGATAGAGGTGACCGCGGCCGAGCCGATCGCTGATGCGAGTTGCTGGATCGAGCTGAACGAGCCGCTGGCGCTGCCGGCTTCGTCAGGTTTCGCGTCGCCGAGAGCGACGACGGGGATCGTGGCGAAGCTGAGGCCGATGCCGACGCCGATGACGAAGAAGGCCGGGGCCAGCGCCCAGAGGCTGACGTTCGTCCCGGAGTGAGCGACGAGGACCAGCACCCAACCGCAACCGACGAGGTCGACGATGAGGCCGATGAAGACGAGCCGGCGACCGAGCTTGGTGACCAGGCCACCCATGGCGGCGAACCCGGCGGCGACGAGCCCCAGGGTGAGCGGCACCAGTCCGAGCGAGGTGTCCCTCGGGCTGGCGTGCAGCCCCTGCTGCAGGAACAGGGAGAGCACGAAGAGCAGGCCGGTGCCGGCGGCGACGGCGGCCAGGCACACGAGCAATCCGGAGGTGAAACCCCGGTTCTTCATGAGTGAGGGCTTGATGAGCGGGTGCGTCGCGGTGCGCTGACGGTAGGCGAAGGCAGCGAAGAACAGGACACCGACGGTGATCGAGGCGACGGGGATGACGCCCCAGCTGTTGGTCGAGCCCTCGATCAGGCCGTACAGCAGCCCGATCATGGTTGCGGCAAGCAGGCCGGAGCCCCAGCCGTCGACGACGGCGGACCGGTCGGCGTCGTCGTCACGCGGCAGGATCTTGGCGGCCATGATCAGCCCGGTAACGCCAAGGACGATGTTGATGAGGAAGATCGGGCGCCAGGACAGACCGAACACGTCGGCACTGATGACGAATCCGGCCAGGACCGGTCCGCCGACACTGGAGAGACTGAGAACCGGCCCGAACAGCCCGAACGCCTTGGCGAGCATGTCGCGGTCGAACGCTTTCGTCATGATCGCCATGCCTTGCGGGATGAGCAGAGCCCCGAACGCTCCCTGAGCGACCCTGGCAACGATGAGCAGGGCCGGATCAGGGGAGAACCCGGCGACCGCCGAGGCAAGGGTGAACCCGCCCATGCCGATCAGGAAAAGCCGGCGTTGGCCGAACTTGTCACCCAGCCGTCCGCCGACCACGAGCAGGACACCCATGGCGAGCATGTACGCCGGTCCCAGCCACTTCACCAGACTCTCACCGCCGCTGAGCTCGCGGGCGATGGTGGGGGCGGCGATGTTCGTGACCGTTGCATCGATCACGTCGAGGGCGTCGGCAAGCAGCACCAGCCCCAGGATCGCCCACATCAGGCGGCTGGAGCGGCGTGTGGTGACTGTGCCGGGCTCCGTCAAGGTAGTCATGAGGAACGTCCTTCTCGGTTCCGTCGGGGCGCCCCTCATGGGCGGCCTCTCACCCCCACTACGAACAGCCCCGCCCCGATCCGACACCGCCCACCAAAATTTCGTCGAGATCTTCCGGCGCTCTCCGGATCGCCCACGTCAGGCCCGGTATGACGATCGCCGCTGCCCATACATGACCACCTGCGAGCAGGGCCTGGCCGATGCAGTCGTGCGGCTCGGAGCAAGCGGGAGCGAGTGGCGCGCGTCGGGGCTGTCACCGGCAGCATGCCGACGGCCACTGCCGCCGGCATGGCCTGGTCAGCTTGAGCTTGTGGTCTGCCCGCCGCAGAACGCCGCCTTGACGAGCCCGTCCAGCAGCTTGGGATAAGCGGCGAGGTCGAATGCGGCGTAGCCTGCGGTCAGCGAGGCGGTCAGGGTCTTGCGGCCGTCGGGCGAGCTGTACATCAGCGCGGCGTAGCCCGCCGGAGGGCTGCCGTTGTGGTTGAGAACGGTGCCGCAGGCCGGGCCCAGGTCCTTCCCGAACAGGCCGAGGCCGTAGTGGCCGTTGAGGGGGTCGCTCTTGGGGTGCGGCTCGCGCATCTCGGCCAGCAGCTTGGCCGGCAGGAGCTTGCCGCCGTTCAGCGCGGAGAAGAACGTGTGGACATCCTTGGTCGTCGAGATCATGTCACCGGCGCCTGCCAGCAGGGAGGGGTTCTGGCGGGAGACGTCGGCCACCTTCCACTGGCCGGCGGGCACGCCGAGGACGGAGGCGGTCTCGACGCCGCCGAAGACCACGGCGGTGGCCCGCGCGACCTGGTGCTTGCGGACCAGGCGCAGGGCGATGCCTCCGGCCAGGGACCAGAAGCCGCCGACGCTGATGCCGATCAGGAAGCGAGCAAGGAGTACGACGGCGAAGCTGGTCGCGGAGGCGGAGGCGAAGTTGGCCGCGCCCACCATCCCGATCAGCAGGACCAGCACCAGCCGGCGGTCGATCCGGGCGGTGGCCACGGTGACGATCGGTGCCGCGACGGCGGCGACCAGTCCAGGCACAATCACCATGAGCGCGGTGGTGCCCTCGGAGACCTCCAGCGCGGCACCGATCGGTGTGAGAAGCCCGACGGGCAGCAGTTCGGACGTCATCAGAACGAAGATCCCCAGCGTCACGGCAAGGATCGCGAGCCAGCCCCGGACCGATGAGGGGACGGCGTCCCGGGCCGGGTGCGGGGGCGGGACGCCGATGGATGTCACGGTGTCGGCCTTTCCCATGTGGTCATGCCACGGGCGGCCTCGTCATACACCTCGTCCTCGACGCCCTGGGGCAGCATGGTCACCGCCTCGGTCAGTGCCAGGGCGGTGCGCTCCTGGGCCGTACAACGGTCCGCTGCAGCTCGGACGTGTCGTCGGTCCGTTCCGGTTGCGGGTACTGTTCGCCGACTCATCCAGACGTGGAGAACGCGACCGGTCGGTCGATCGCGAGGCTTGGGTTCCCAGACGCTTTCGGCCACCAGTGTGTTCGTCCGGCGGATCACGCTCAACTGCCGCCGGTCTTGCTGGAGGTCATGCTCGGGATGTTCTGCGGCCGGTGCTGCTTGCAGGCCTCCTCGGCCTTCTTGAACTGCGGTGTGTTGGAGTCGTTGTCGTCGAGTTTGAAAGCGCCGCTTGTGTCGGGGTCGGGGAACGACGGCACGCCGTTGCTGCGCATGCACGCGGCGTACTTGAGTTTGTCCGCCTTGGACCAGGTCTCGTTGGGGTTGTTGTGCTGAGGTGGAGTGGCCGAATCGGCCTGCGACAGCAAGGACGCCCCGGTCTTGCCGGGTTCCTCGCCGCTCCCGCAGGCCGTGCCGGCAAATGCGACGGCGGCCAGTGCGACGGCCAGCGCGATGCTCCTGTGCGAGCGTTTCTGACTGGGGGTGCTTTCCATGTTGATCTCCATCGTGTTTGCGTTGGGGTTCCCCGGACGCCGGGGCTACCAGGGTGGGGCTGTTCACTTCTCGGACGCGGGTGTGCCGTCGCAGCTGTTGCCGATACCCGTGTTGCGGTACGACACGGGTTCAGTGGCGCAGTTGGGCACGCGCGGGACTCATCCGCGCGTAGCGGGTGGCGAAGACCGTGCCGCCGATCGCGGCGGGCGCCTGCTTGGTCCACAGCCAGACCGCTTCGTAGCGATGTCCGGCCGGCACCAGAGATCCGCAGGTGTGGCGGACCTTGGTCTTTACACGACAGCGGCCAGTTGGCGCAGGACGGAAAAGCCGCCGGCCCGCGCATGATCGGGTTGCGATCGAGGTGCTGCTGCTTGAGGGGGGTCATGCGCCGAGCCGAGCCGACTGCGGTCCTCGTAGGAGAAGACAGTCTGGCCCGTGGTCGTGTTGAACCGCTCCGGGGTGTCGGCCGGTGGGCCTTGGAGCTTCCTGTCGGAGCAGTTCCTTCAGGGTGGTCGGCGCGCGCTGTCGCCCTCTTTTCGCGTCTTCTGAGCCTGTGCGAGCTGTGGTCAGCATTCCCCGGTGGCTTCAGGGAACGTGCCGGGCATCAGGATTGACCGCAATTTTCCGGGCAGAGCTTGACCTCCGGGTACTGCGTTGACGGCTTGTCCAGGAGTGGCTGCCGTCGCGCTTTTAGGTGCTGGTCGAGGAAGGCTGCCACGTATGTGCGGGCGATCTCGGCGCTGCGCTTCGCGGGCAGGACGCCGTGGACGGGTTCGATGCCGAGGGAGGCCCCCAGCAGCGGAATGTCGGTGAACGCCTGGTGGTCTGTATCCGTCACCGCGATCCAGCGTTTCCACCCGGTCAGCAGCTTCCAGTCACGGTCCCACGAAGAGTCGCCGCCACCGGGGACGTGCTGCTTCGAACCGATGAACATGAATGGTCGCGAGAATCCACTCTTGGGGATCCGGGCGTAGGTGCTGCCGTCCATGTCGATCCCGGCGCGGATGCGGGAGTCCTTCACCATGGCCGCCATGGCTCCGGCCCCGCCGATCGACTGGCCGACCATCGCGATTTTGGAGCGGTCGATCCGGCCGGAACCGTCCCACTTCGATGGCAACTGGTCGAGCACGAAGGAGACGTCGGCCGCCCGGCCCTGAACCACTCGCGCGCCGAAGCCCGGATCGGTGTCGCTGTCGCATGCGAGGCAGTCGGCGACCCGCCCATCGGACAAGGTGGTGACGTAGCTCTCGTAGGTGTGGTCGATGCCGGCCACGACGTATCCGCGGCTGGCCAGATCCTCGGCCAGGGACGTGAGTGAGCTCATCGGCTTGGTGAAGCCAGGGGACAGCACCACCAGCGGAAGCTTCTCCCCCGTGGGTTCGGCGTCTTTGATGGCGTTCGTCCGCGTCTTGCTCAGCGTGTCGGACGGCACGCCCGCGATCTTGGAGTTCTTCAGGAAGAGGTCCGACTCCTTCGGCGTCATGTACGGGGCCCGCTCCCCGTCCTTTTGCTCGGTCGGGTACCACAGGGTGACCTTGAGCTCCCTGGTTTTGACGTCGAGGTTCCAGGGATCGGGGCGGGAGGTGTCGTTCATATGCAGGATGGTGGTGCCGACCCGGTGGTCGCCGGTGGGCGCGGGGAGGACGGCCGGGCCGGTGGGCGTGGCCGACGGGCTGGTAGCCGACCGGGGCGCCGTGGGCGCGGAGCAGGCGGACGCGGCGAAGACGACCAGCCCTGCGGCGACTGCCAGGATCTGTCTCATCGAGAGGTCCATTCACTTCTCCAACAGGCTCAGCGCCTTGGCCAGGGCGGGGTCGCGCCCGGCGGCCGCGTCCTTCGGGGTCAGGGGCACATAGTGGTCGGGTGCCACGCCGATCCGGTCGAGCATCTCGCGGTTCGGCCCCAGGTGGTGCCTGGTGGGGAAGGCCAGCATGGTGTTGTTGTTGAGCTTGAACGGCTCCGAGGGGCCGGAGATGGCACCGGCGGTCCTGGTGCCGACCAGGTGGCCGATGCCCAGGTCCTTGACCGCGGAGCTGAAGTGCTCACACGCCGAGGCGCAACTGCGGTCGGTGAGCACTGCCAGCGGCAGGTTGAGCTGTTTGACGGTGTCGTCGGTCCGCAAGTCTTTGCACTTGGCGTCCACAGTGCACAGGTAGGCGGTGACCTTGCCATGGGCGAAAGCGCTCACCAGCCGGATCGCTTCAGGGGCGCTGCCGCCGCCGTTGCCCCGCAGGTCCAGCATGACACCGGTGAGTGTGCGGCCGGTGCGCAGCCGGGAGATCGCCTTGAAGACCCGGTCCGCGGAGTCGGGAGTGAACCCGCGCAACCGCACATAGGCGGTGCCGTCGTCCAGCAGCTTCGACGTCACCCCTTGCAGGGCGGCCAGATCCCGCTCGTAGACGCCGGGCTTGAGCGTCACGCTCCAGCGGCGGCCGGTGCTCTGCCGCAAAAGCCGCAGCTTGACCGGGCCGGCTTCGGGGTATCGCGGGTAGAGGGCGGCGATCGCGGGGGTGGGCTTCCCGTTGATGAAGGGTGCCGATCCGTCGATCGATTCGATAATGTCGCCCGGACGCACTCCAGCGGCCTGCGCCGCGCCGCCCTCCACGCTGGTGACGAACAGCGGGGGAAGCGCGGCGCCGGGGTTGCCGTTCACCTGAGCTCCGTAGACGCTCCCCTGAAGACCCAGGCCGTAACCGTCACCGTCGTAGTAGTCGGGGGGCGCCCCTCCGACGTCGTGTACCCACATGGCGTGATTGTCGCCGAGGGCGGCCACGATGGCTTCGAGGGTGACGACGGCCAGCTTGTCGCTCAGGTCGGGGACCTGAGCGGTGACCTTCCGATAGACGGCCTCGAAAGCGGTCCAGTCGGCTTTCCTGTCACCGGTCAACGCCGGCATGGTCGCCTCGGGGACATCACGCCCGTCGAGGTTGAGTTCCCGTGTCAACGCGATGAACCCGGCGGTCAGCAGTGAGCGGGCGTCCATCGTGGCGCCGCTGTAGTAGTTGCCCAGAATGCAGAAGTACGCCTGCTCGATGACGTCGATCGTGGTGGGCGTCTGCGCCGCGAGGCGGCCCTGAGGCTGTGCGCAGACCGTACTGGCCGCCGAACTCGACTCGCTGCGCGGCGCCGTCGGCGCTGTACAAGCCGCAGCCAGCAGGAGGGCAAGCCCTGCGGTCGCGGTCATGATGACTGTCCTGGTGGCGGTCATGACAGGCGCCTCCGGATCCACCAGAACGACAACCACGTCAGGCCGGCGGTAAGCAGGGCGTAGATCCCCGTCTCGATCCACTGGAACCCCCAGAAGCGCTCAAGGGGCTGGTAGGTCACCTGCTGCCGGTAGCCGAGGCGGTTGACCTCGCCCAAGCAGCCGTCCCCTGCGCCCGCCGCCGCACTCCCCGGTGCGCAGGGTCCCGACGTCGAGGAGACATTGATGACGGCTCCGGCACCGCTGCTGCCGCCGGAAGTCACGCGTCCGGACGGGTCGAGCAGTTCGTTGGTCAAGACCCAGGAACCCGGCTTGCCGGGAACGGCCTCCCTCAAAAACAGCCGCGGGGCCGCACCTCCCTCCCGAGGGATACTGAGGCTCTCCATGTTCGCCCTGCCGAGCTCGAAGGTCGCGGTCACCGGGGCCATCAGATGGGGACGGACCATCGTCGGCAAGGCGAGCTGGATCGCGGCGAAAACGGCCAGCGTGAGGGCCATGGCGGGCAGCGTGCGCCGCACCACCATACCCACGGTCACCCCGAGGACGAAGGCGAAGGCCGCGTACCCCATCGGAGCGATGCCGCGCGCACCGAACACCAGGGGAGCCATCAGGGCCATGCCCTCGGCGGCCGACTCGTCCAGGGGGTCGGACCACCAGGTCACCATGAGTCCGCACAGGCCGGCGGCGGCCATGGCCACCAGGCCGGTGAGCCCGAGCTTGACCGCCAGCCAGCGGGTGCGGGTGATGCTCTGGTTCCACACCAGCAGGTGCGTGCCCGCCTCCAGCTCGCGGGTGATCAACGGTGCTCCCCAGAAGAGCCCGACGAGAGCGGGCAGGATCAGCACGACGAGGGTCAGGGCCATGAACGGGAGGTTGTACTCGCCGAAGAAGCGGTTGTAGAAGTTCTCGCAGGTGTTGTCCGTGGTGCAGTCGGCGATCCCTGCGGAGTAGGCGGAGGCCAGTCCCGGGCCGGTCACAGCCAGGGCGACGGCGAGTACGCCGAGTACGGCGGCCATCATCGCGGCCGAGCCGCGGAACTGGCGCCAGGTCAGCCAGATCATCGCTGGACCTCCAGTGCGGCTCGCCGGTTGTCGGCGGTCTGCTTGTCCATGTAGGCCAGGACGAGGTCCTCCAGGCTGAGCTGGCTGACCGTCCAGGCGGGGTCGTGGATCGGGGCCTCGGCACGGACCACGAATGTGCTCTGCTGCTCGGTGTGGCGCGCGGAGATCACGTGCTGGTCGGCGGGGAGCCGGTCGGGATCGCGGCGCGGGCCGGTGAGCCGGTGATGGGTGGCCAGCAGTTCGTCGACCTCCCCGGCCACCTGCACGCGCGATTCGACGAGCACGATCAGGTAATCGCACGTCCTTTCCAGGTCGGAGACCAGGTGGGAGGAGAGCAGTACGCTGAACCGGTGCTCGACGGTGGCCTCTATCAGCCCTTGCATGAACTCGTGGCGGGCCAGCGGGTCGAGAGAGGCGACCGGTTCGTCCAGGATCAGCAGTTCGGGACGCTTGGCCAGGCCCAGGGTGAGGGCGAGTTGGGCGCGCTGGCCGCCGGACAGCTTGCCCGCCCGGTGGGCAGGATCGAGGCCGAGCTGCGCGATGCGCTCCCGCGCCATGGTGGCGTCCCAGCGGGGGTTGAGCCGTGCCCCCAGTCGCAGGTGATCGGCGACGGTCAGTCCCGCGTAGACGGGAGTGTCCTGGGCGACGAACCCGACCCTGGCCAGCTGCGCGGGCGTGCCCCCGGGCCTCCCGCCCAGCACGGTGATGGCGCCCGACGTCGGTTGGAGCTGGCCGCCGGCCAGCTTCAGCAGCGTGGTCTTGCCGGCTCCGTTGGGCCCCACCAACCCCACGACGTGGCCCGCCGGGATGTCGACGGTGCACTCGCGCAGCGCCCAGCGCTTGCCGTACTTCTTGCCCAGCGTCTGGGCCTTCAGGACAGAAGTCACGCCATGTCCTCCTGCGTGGTGGTCCGAAAGGTGGTCATGAACAGGGCCTCGATGCTTTCGTCGTCGAGGCCGGCCCGGCGGGCCTTGATGCGATCACATCTATCGGCCGGCGCTTATCGGTGGGCGATCGGCGGACCATATGTGTTCCATATGCGGGTGTTGCGATACTGCCCGGATGCGTGTGCTCTTGGTCGAAGACGAGCAGCCCCTTGCCGGGTACATCGAGGCGGGGCTGCGCAAGCACGGCTTCACCGTCGATGTCGCCCTCGACGGCCAGAGCGCGCTGGACAAGTGCGAGGTCACGCCGTACGAGGTGGTGGTTCTGGATCGGGACCTGCCGGTCGTGCACGGCGACGCGGTGTGCCGCCGGCTCGTCCAGCGGGGAGTGTCGCGGGTGCTGATGCTGACGGCTTCCGACGCCGTGGAGGACCGGGTCGGCGGGCTGATGCTGGGCGCGGACGACTATCTGGGCAAGCCGTTCGCGTTCTCCGAGCTGGTCGCGCGGGTGCACGCCCTGGTACGGCGCAGCGCACCGGCCCGCCCGCCGGTGCTGCGCGCCGCCGGCGTGACCCTGGATCCGGCCCGCCGCAGCGCCGAGCGGGACGGACGGCTGCTGCGCCTGACACCCAAGGAGTTCGGCGTGCTCCACCAACTGCTCGCCGCCGGCGGTGACCCGGTCAGCGCGGAAACCCTCCTGGACAGGGTGTGGGACGAGCACGCGGACCCGTTCACCAACGCGGTCCGGATCACCGTCGGTACGCTGCGCCGCAAGCTCGGCGACCCGCCGCTGATCGAGACCGTCACCGGCGCCGGCTACCGAATGGGAGAGTGAGGCGTGGTCCGACTCAGGATGGCGCGGTTGACCGCCCGGGCCCGGCTCGCTCTGCTGCAGACCGCCCTGGTGCTGGCCGCCGGCGCCGCGCTGACCGGGCTGACCTACCTGCTGATGCGCCACGGTACCTTCTTCGCCCACCTCGACCTGAGCGGAACTGACCCATCGGGCACTCCCCCGCCGATGCCGACAGCCGAGAATCTGCAAGTTTTCGCCAACCGGGTGCAGACCGCCACTCTGTCCGCGTTGCTGCCCCAGGCGGCTCTGGCGCTCGTCGTGGTGACCGCCCTGGCCGCCGTAGTGGGCTGGTTGGTGGCTGGCGGGGTGCTGCGCCCGATCCGCGTGATCTCCTCCACCGCCCGGCGACTGTCGGCCGAGAACCTCACCGAGCGGGTCCCGATCGCCACCCCGGCCGACGAACTGTCGGCATTGGCGGGCACGGTCAACGACATGCTCGACCGCATCCAGCGCGGCGTCGCCGAGCGGGACCGGATCCTGGACAGCCAGCGGCTGTTCACCGCCAACGCCGCCCACGAGCTGCGTACGCCGCTGACCACGACGCGCACGGCGATCGACGTCACCCTGGACGGCAACCCCAGCCGTGCCGAACTTCTCACGATGGCCGGCGACGTACGCGGCGCCGTCGAGCACATGCAGCGCGTCCTGGACGGGCTGCTGCTGCTGGCGCGCAGCCAGGCCGGGCTCACAGCGCGGGAATCGGTCGACCTGGCCGCCATCGCGGCCGCCGCCCTCGACACCGCCCAAGCGCGGGCGACAGCCGCCGACCTCACCGTACGATCCGAGCTTCACCCGACACCGGTCACCGGCGAACCCATCCTGCTCGAACGCATGATCGGCAACCTGGTCGACAACGCCATCCGCTACAACCGGCCGGGCGGGCACCTGGCCGTCGCGACGGGCCCGGCGGATGGGCGCGCCGTGCTGCGAATCTCCAACACCGGCCGACACATCTCGCCCGGCGAGGCGGAGAAGCTGCTCGAACCGTTCGTGCATGGGCAGGGCACCCGCATCCGCACCGAGGGTCTGGGGTTGGGGCTGTCGATCGTGCGCGCGGTCACCCTCGCCCACCAGGGACGGATCACGGTCGCCGCCCAGACCGGCGGCGGCCTCGACATCACCGTCGACTTCCCGCAAAATCGGTGAGCTTGGTAGGGGCCCATGCGCTCTTGCCCACCAGGCCCCATCCGCTCCTCCACCTGGGTGAAGATCTCAGAGTTGACCCGGGCCCGGATCGTG
Source organism: Nonomuraea sp. NPDC050786 (assembly GCF_040654115.1). Classification (NCBI taxonomy): domain Bacteria; kingdom Bacillati; phylum Actinomycetota; class Actinomycetes; order Streptosporangiales; family Streptosporangiaceae; genus Nonomuraea; species Nonomuraea sp. NPDC050786. Next base: position 72,173 of record NZ_JBFAHJ010000020.1, on the reverse strand, counting down.
GAGGCCATCTCGTTCAGCGTGGTGAACCCTGGCAGTTCCAGCGAGGCCTCGATCAGGCTGGCGGGTTGTTCTTGGCCTGCGCTGCCTCAGTGATGGCCTCGGCCGCTATGGTTCGGGCCCGCTCTTTGTCGTAGGTCACGCCCTGGCGGGTCCGGATTTGCTTGCGGTGCCACTTGGCGATGCTCACGGCCCCGTGGAGGGGCTCGACATCGTCGGCCAAGCCCAGGCAGCGCCGTACGTGCTCGATGACGACCTCGGCGATTTCCTCGCGGGCGGGAAAGCGGGCCATCTTCTGGAAGCACTTCACTGCCAGTACCAGCGCGAACAGTGTCTGCGGCCCATCAGCGGATGCTGCCGATCGGTCCCGTGCGGGGCGGCGGTGAGCAGTGGCCAGGAGGTGAGGCGGAGGGTTCCTGCTGATGAGGGGACCACCTGCGGCCTGGCGGGACGGGTCAGCCGCGGGTGTTCCAGACCAGGGGCGCTTTGCGGATCCATGCGTCGTCCTCGATCGTCTGGATGAGGAAGTGGGCGAGGTCGGCCCGGTTGATGCGGGCGCCGGGCTTTTCGGTGCCGGCCTCGGCGGCCCGAATGGGGCCACTGGCGGGCTTGTCGGTCAGGGTGACGGCGCGGGCCAGGGTCCAGTCGATGTCGGACGAGGCGCGGATGACCTGGTCGACGCCGGTGTGGTCCTCGAAGCCCGCCTTGATGTTCGACAGCTTGATGAACGCCTTGACCAGCGGGTTGAGCCGGGCCCAGTCGTCGCCCGCGCCCTGCGTGGACGTCAGCACGATGCGGCGGATGCCCTGCTCGCCCATGACGGTGAGAGTGTGGCGGGCGGCGTCGGTCATGAACATCGGCGGGCTGACCGGCTTGGCCCACGGGTTGTCGGAGGCGCGGCCGTTGTTCAGCACGCTGATCACCCCCTCGGTGCCTTCGGCGGCTCGGCGGATGTCGTCGATGTTCGCAGGGGTGCCCTGGATCAGCTCGACGCCGGCCGGTGTCTGCACCTTGTCGGGGTTGCGGACGAGGGCGCGGACGCGGTGGCCGCGTTGGGCCGCGTACTTCAGCACGTGAGCGCCGGTGCGGCCGCTGCCGCCGAAGACCAGGAGGTTACTCATGGTGATCAAACGCCTTTCGGGGAGTTCAGGGGTGGATCAGGCGGCTGGCCGACCGGTCAGGGCAGTGCCCAGGCGGCGGGCCTCGTCGTGCGACTTGGTCATGGACGCCTCGTGCATCGGAAGCAGCGGGGCCAGCATCGGCACGTAGGGGGCCATGGTCAGCTCGGGGGTGATGATGGTGACGTCGAGAGCGCGTTCACCGCTCCTCCCGGCCGGTCAGCTCGTGCATGCGGCGCAGCAGTGCTGCGCGCCGGGCATGGGCGCGTAGCGCCAGCGTCAGGGTCACCGCGACGAACAAGCCCCCGACCGCCAGGGCAAGCCCCGCCCCGGTGCCGCGCTGCACGGCTACGACAGTCACGACCGCCATGGTGGCCAGCGAGGCGGCCAGGCCGATCCAGGCGGCGATCACCCGATCGGTGGCGAACAGCGGAACCCGGCGCGTCAACAGCCACCCGCCGTACGTCGCCCAGGCCAGGCAGAACACGGTGAACAAGGCGAACGCCAGATGCGTTCGCCCGGGCAGCGGTCCCGGCTCCGACCACCACAACGTGCCCACGAACACAGTGCCGGCCACACCGGCCAGCAGTGTCGTCACCGCCCGGATCCGTACTCTCAGCGACAGCACCGGAGCCAGGTGCTCGATCATGTCCTGCGTCGACAGGCGCGGTTCGTCGGTCATGGCCGGTATCCCTTCTCCTCCAGGTGTTCACGCAACAGACGGCGGGCGCGGTTGAGCCGGGACTTGACCGTTCCGGCCGGTATCTGGCAGATGTACGCGCACTCCTCGACCGGCAGGTCCTCCAGGTAGAACAGGACGAGGATCTCCCGTTCCAGCACCGGCAGAGCTGACAGCACGCTCACGAGCGCGGCGCGATCCACCATGGCCTCAGCCGGGTCTTCGACGACCATGTCGCCGAATCCGGACGCTTTCTCGGCCTGGGCGTACTCGCCGCGCAGCCGGTCGATGATCGACCGCCGGGCGATCGTGAACAGCCACGGCGCGAACCGGTCCGGGTCCCTCAGCCGGGGCAGGCCGCGGACGACGGCCAGCCAGATCTCCTGCGTCACGTCGTCAGCCCGGTCAGCATCCAGCATGCGGCGCACATAGATCCACACCGGTATCCGCCACCGAGCCAGCAACTCGGCCAGTGCCGCGCGCTCTCCCAGCTGAGCACGCACCACCAGCAGCTCATCGGTCGTCTCGTCCTCCCGTCATCATGCACAGTCGGGCGAGAAGCCAAGAAGGTTCACGGTTCCCGGAGCACCTATGGAGCATGGTCACCGCAGGCTACGACCCAGGTGCCGACAGATCGCGGCGCGGCTGACGCCGAGTCGATCAGCTATCTGCTGGTCGGTGTAGCGCCGCCTGCCGCCCGATCCCTTCATGTCGTACAGCGCGCGGGCCATCTCCACTCCGTACGCGTCCAGCGAGGGAGGGCCTCACCGACGCGGCCTCCTGCGCGGGCTGACGCAAGACCTTCGAGCGGGCCTTCGACGATGAGCGCGCGCAGGAACCGCCGAAGGCGCCGAACATGTTGAGACATGCTCACGAGCGCCGACATGGTCCATCCGCTGGAGCGTCATGGGGGTTCTCCTTACTTTTGCCGCGCGGCCCGTCGCGGCCGGTGGTGTACGTGGGGGGAGCCATCGCCTCGTCTCGACACTGAGGGGGGTTCACGGTTCGTAAGCAGGCCGGGCATGACCCCGAGAAGGGGCGCGCTTGAGGAGGTGGAGCGCGTCGCCGCGACACCGTCGTGCTGTCCGATCGATGACGACCGGCGTTCCGGATAATTCTTGAAAGAAGTCCGGGAGGAAGTGTCGGATCGGGGCGGTGGTGTTCGTAGCACGGGTGAGGCCGCCCGCAAGAGAGGCGGCGCCAAGGCAAGGGAACCGCGATCATGAAGGGAGTGAGCTGCAAGGTGCACGGCAGTGGCATCCTGACCCGGTGGCTGCTGGAGAACGATCTGGTCGACGAGACGATCCAGGTCTACCGGCCGGCCGGGCGCCCGCGGTATGCAACGGCCTGAAGTCCCTACCACCGAACCACGCTGTCTTTACCTCACAGGAGATGATCTTCAGATGCGATACCTGGTTTCCGTGATCGATGACAAGAGCAATCCCGGCAGCACGGACAGGCAGCCCGCCATCAGCGCGTTCAACGAACGACTGATCGCCGAGGGCTACTGGGTTTTCGCGGGCGGGCTCGCGGACACCGACGCGGCCACGGTCATCGACAACCGCGGCGAGCAGGCGGTGTTCACCGACGGGCCTTTCGTGGAGTCGAAGGAGTACCTTGCCGGCGTCTGGGTGTGGGAGGCGCCCGATCTGGATGTGGCGCTCAAGCTCGCCGCCGAGGCGTCGAAGGTCTGCGATCGGAAGATCGAGGTGCGACCGTTCCAGTGAGCGACGTCGACGAGGCGATCACCCGGGCCCACCACGACGAGTGGGCGCGGGTGGTGGCCACCCTGACCAGGCGCTTCGGTGACCTCGGCATCGCCGAGGAGGCAGCGGCCGAGGCGTTCGCGACCGCCGTCGAGCGGTGGCGAGCCGACGGCGTACCGCCCAACCCGGGCGCGTGGCTGACCACCACCGCCAACCGCAAGGCCATCGACCGGATCCGGCGGGAGAACAGACGCGACGACAAGCACAAGGAGGCTCAGATGGTGTACGACAACACCCCACCCGAGCCGCTGGGCGCCATCGACGACGACCGGCTCAGGCTGATCTTCACCTGCTGTCACCCGGCGCTGGCGGTGGAAGCGCGCGTGGCGTTGACGCTGCGCATGGTCGGCGGTCTGACCGTGCCCGAGATCGCCCGGGCCTTCCTGGTGCAGGGGACCACGCTGGAGCAGCGCATCACCCGCGCGAAGGCCAAGATCAAGGCGGCGCGCATCCCGTACCGGATGCCGTCCGCCGACGATCTGCCGGCACGCGTCTCCGGCGTCCTGGCCGTCCTGTTCCTCATCTTCAACGAGGGCTACCTGGCCAGCGGCCCCGACACCGATCCCGTACGACACGACCTGACCACCGAGGCGATCCGGCTCACCCGCCTGATCCGCGCGCTCCTGCCGCAGGACGGAGAAGTGGCCGGCCTCTTGGCGCTGATGCTGCTCATCGAGGCCCGCCGCCCCGCCCGGGTCTCGGCAGGCGGCGAACTGGTCCCCCTGGCCGAGCAGGACCGCGGCGCCTGGGACGTGGAACTGATCGCCGAAGGTCACCGGCTGGTCCGCGAGCGCCTGGCCGCTGCCGCGGCCGGGGCGGCTCCGGGTCGCTATCAGATCCTCGCCGCGATCAACGCGGTGCACACCTCCGCCCGCGACATCCGCGACACCGACTGGTCGCAGATCCTCGCCCTCTACGACCAGCTCGTCCGCCTCGACCCCTCGCCGATCATCTCCCTCAACCGGGCCATCGCCGTGGCCGAGCTCGACGGGCCGGAGGTGGCGCTGGCCGTCGTCGACCGCCTCGCGGAGGCGCTGGCCGGCTATCACGCCTACCACGCCACCCGCGCCGACCTGCTGCGCCGGCTGGGCCGAAGTCAGCAGTCCCGCGCGGCCTACGACCGGGCCATCGAGCTGGCCGGCAACACCGGCGAGATCGCCTATCTCACCCGCCGCCGCGACCAACTGCGGTAGCGCCCCCGTATGAAGATCGCACTTGATACAGCGATGAAAGGCGACGCTGCACGATTGACCGGCCGCGACTCGCGCGTACTGCTCGGCGGACTGTTGGCCGGAGCCAGGGCATGACGAGCATCCGGACGAAAGTCCCGTTAGCGGAGCAGCGTTGAGCGGCTTGCCGTGACTTTCTGTTCACATGTGCCGCGCCGAAGGGTTTTCGCACGTCATGATGGATGCAGTCGGGTGGTCTGAACAGCTGCGACACGGGCGGCGTACACGCGATGCGGACCGAGTAGCCGTGGCCGCGGCGGATGGCTGCCCGGAGGCGAGGGGCTGGCGGACGGGTTCATCACCGGCGGTGCGCAGGTGATCGGCGAGCAGTCCCGGCGGATCGAGGGACGTGTCCGGGTCCGGTTCGGGCGCGGTACTGCTCGCCGGTGTCGGTCGGTGGCGCGTCGAGTCGGTCGGGCAGGTTGCGGGCGCCGGCGGCGTCCAGGACACGGCGGATGGTCTTGGGGCCGAGCTGGTGACGTCGGGCCAGGGCCTTGACGGCGGCACCTTGGCGGTACTCCATCGATGATGGCCCCCGCTCGGGTCCTGGCGTACGTTCTGTTATCGCCTCGGCCTGCTGCTCCAGGTGCGGCCGGATGATCGTGCCCTGCGGGGCGTAGCACGGTGCGTCTGAGCATGCCCCACTCCTTCAGCGACCCGGCCATGCGCAGCAGGTCCGGCCAACAGGCGGCGATGAGGTCCTCGTTCCAGAGCGCGCCCAGCAGCGGCCCGGCGTGCCGGTAAGTTTGGCGATGTCCTCCGTAGTAGCCTAAATCCCCATTTACCAATCCTGTGACTGTGCCACCCGGAGCTACTAGAACAGATTGGATTTCGTACCGAAAGGGCGGGCATGGTCGGGACGTTGGGTTCGCCGCGCGCCGGTGCCATTGACGCGGGTTCTGGCGCACCGTTCGGGTGGGCGCCGTTGGCGGTCCTGTTCATCGTCGGATTCGTGGACCGGATCGAGCAGAACCTCCTCTCCGGCGTGCTTCCGGCCATTCAGAGGGAATGGGGCTTCAGCGACACAGCCGCCGGCTCGATCCCGACTGCCGCTGCCCTGGCCGCGGCAGTCGTGGCCCTGCCCGCCGGGTATCTGGCGGATCGGCTCAGCCGTACCCGGATCATCGCGGTTGTCGTCCTCGTCTGGGCCCTCGCCACGCTGGGCTCCGGCCTGGCCACGGGCTTCCTGATGTTCTACCTGATGCGGGTGCTCCTCGCCGCGGCCGAGAACATCGACAACCCCGCCTCCGGCAGCCTCCTGGCCGACTACTACCCGCCGGTCAGCAGGACGAAGGCGTACGGGCTCACGCGGGTCACCGCACACCTCGGAGGCGTCGGGACGCTGCTCGGCGGGGTGCTGGCCCAGGCGTTCTCGTGGCGTACGGCGTTCCTCGTCATGGTCGTCCCCGGCCTGCTCACGGCCCTGCTCGTCTGGCTGCTCCGCGAGCCGCCCCGCGGCGGACTGGACCGGCTGGTGGCCGCAGGCACCACGCCGGCGCTCTCCACGGTGCGCCCTGCCCTGACCTTTCCCGCGCACACTTCCGCCGCGTCCCCGGCGTGCGCCTCGATGTCCGCGGCCACGGCGCGGTTGCCGTTCTGGCGGCAGTTGCGGCAGGTCATCGCCATACCCACCCTGGTCTTCGTCTGCGCCGGCCTCAGCCTCCTCACGCTCGGCCTGTCCGGGATCTTCTACTGGCTGCCCACATTCATGGTGCGCAGCCTCGGCGTCGGCACGGGCACGGCAGGCTCGCTGACGGGATTGATCCCAGTCGCGGGCACGCTGACCGGCGCCCTGGTCGGCTCGTGGCTCGGCCGCAAGTGGCACGGCACGCGCAAGGGCGGCCGGCTGCTCGCCGGCGGCATCGGCCTGACAGCCGGCTCGCTGGTCCTGGTCGTGGCGCTGTCGATGGAGTCGATCGGCGCGATGGCCGTGCTGGTCCTGCTGGCCTGCTCGCTGCTGGCGATCGCGATGCCCAACCTGGCCGCGTGCCTGGCTGACGTGGTCCCGGCCGCCTCGCGCGGGCTCGGCTTCGCCGTCCTGCAGCTGTTCACCACGGGTGGCGGCGCCTTCGGCTCCCTGGTCGTCGGCATCGCCTCGGACCGGTTCGGGTCACTGCTCGCCGGGATGTACATCCTGGTGCCCCCGATGATCGCGGGCGGGCTGCTCACGCTCAGAGCCCGGACGTCGTTCGAACGCGACGCGCGCAAGGTCATGACGGAGGCCGCCCGAGGCTGAGCCTCCTGGCACGCAATGTTGATCCGCACTTTCTGGTCCGCGCAGGGGAAGCCGGTCAGCCGCCTGTCATGCGGGTATGGGCAGGTCACCCCGCACACTCACCGGCGCCGTCTGCCCTTGAGACGCCTGCAGATATCCATATCGATATGAGTAAATGATCAATATCAATATTGGACATCCCTGGCTGGTTTCTGATCTGCTCTCCGCCATGACACAACCACTCCTGCGTCTAGGGATCGCGACGTTGACCGCTTCCGCGCTGCTGAGCGGCCCCGCCAGTGCGGCGGATGCCGCCACCGGCGAGACCAGCACCTCCAGCGTCGACTCCCGGACGGGGACCAACGCCCCCTCCGCCTCCGACCTGGACAAGACGCTGCAGGAACTCGAGAAGTCCTACCAGGGGCGTATCGGCGCGGTGGGCATCGACCTGGGAACTGGCAAAACGGTTGGCTACCGAGCCGATGAGCGCTTCCCCTTCAACTCCATGTTCAAGGTGTTCGCCTGCGCGGCAGTACTGCACAAAGCACGCACCAGCGACCCCGGGCTGATGGACAAGGTGGTTCGCTGGACGCCTGCCGAGATGGCCGGGCTGACCACGAACTCCCCAGAGACCACCGAATACACCGACACCGGCATGACACCTGCACAGCTGTGCCGCGCCGGGATCACCAAATCCGACGGCTTCGCAGGCAACACGCTGCTGAAGCAGATCGGCGGGCCGCGCGGGCTCACCGAGTTCTTCCGCGCCACCGGTGATCGGACGAGTCGTCTGGACCGACCGGAGCCCACCCTGACCGAGTGGAAGCCGGGTGAAGAGCGCGACACCACCACCCCCGCGGCGGCCGCACAGACCTTCACCAAGCTCACCACCGGTAAGACCCTCCACACCCGCGACCGGGCGCGGCTGGTCGGCTGGCTGAAGGCCAGCCTCACCGGTGCCAACCGGATCCGGGCTGGACTCCCCAAGGACTGGACGGTCGGCGACAAGACCGGCACCGGCGGCGCGAGCAACTACGGCACCGCCAACGACCTGGCGATCGTCTGGTCGCCCGGATCTCAGGCGCCGATGATCCTTTCGGTGTTCACCAACCGTAACGCCGACAACACCCCGCATGACGACAAGGTGATCGCATCCGCCGCGACCGCGCTGGCCAAAGCCCTCGGCCGGCTCTGACAGGCCTCCCCGTTCGCAACCGCAATCATGAACCAGATCACGCGCTCTCCAGCCACCGAAAGCCGGCAGGGGCTGTACGCAAACGAGCGGACGCATGCCCGCTCCCGCACCTGGCGCTGCCCATGAAGCGCGCGGCGGCTGCCGCCATCACCATGCTCGGCGGAAGGCCAACAACCCATCCACCGTCATGCCCCTGGGGTTAGCCTTCGCCATCATCGAGTCCAGTGGCGAAGCCACGGTGCCCGGGTTGGTGTTGATGGGTGGCATGCTCGTCTTCCTCGTGGTCATCCCGGTCGCGGGGGTCCTGGCAACTCGCCCCGGCTTCCCATCATCCAGGCGTGCCGGATCGTGTGTGGAGGGAGCCGGCTGGTTGCCGCCACGCTGGTGCTGGCCGGGCCCGCGTCGATCTGGTCGCTCGCTGGAGATGCCGGCCGGTGCTGCCGAGGTGTTCTTCCAGATCCGCAGCCTCCGACCGGCCTGAAGATCCGAACTCCGTGCAGGCTCTAGTCGGCTGCACTGGCGCCACGGTGGCCTCGGAGGGCGGCCTCCAAGGCGAGGCGCCAGTGGCGGTCGGCCTGATCGCGGTCGCCCAACCTGCCGTACAGCTCCAGGCTGGCCAGGCCGTGAACCAGGGCGTTGAGATGGACAGCGATGCCGAGCGGGTCGACTGGAGCGAACCGGCCGCTGTCCACACATCGCGCCACGGCCCGGACGAGGGTGTCGAACGTTCCCTGGATCTGCGCCAGGGCCGCCTCGTCGGGATGGAAGTCAGGCACTGGGTGGCCGAACATCAGCTCATACAGGTGGGGATTGGCCAGCGCAGAGGCACGATATGCGTGCCCGAGCTCCATCAGATCGGCTTCGGGATCTCCGTCACAAGGGACGGTGGCGAACTGCTCAGCCAACCGTGCGAACCCCTCCAGAAACATCGCGCGCAGCAGCCCGGACTTGCCACCGAACAAGTTGTACACGGCGGTCGTGGAGGTGCCGACCTCACCGGCGATGCGCCGAGTGCTGAGGGCTTGCGGGCCCTCCTCGGCAAGTATGCGCCCAGCGGCGTCCAGGAGGTCGCGGCGCAGTGCTTCGTAGTCGCGGGTACGGGGACGTGCCATGTTGACAAACCTATCATAACGCTGTTTTATAACACTGTTCCTAAACCCTCCTCGCGCCGTGGCCAATCGTGTCGCGTGGTGGTAGATTCGAAAGGCCCACGATGTCTGATTTGCACGTTGTCTTGGGAGCCAGCGGCGCCGTCGGTGCTGCGGTCGTCCGTGAACTCGCATCCCGCGGACACCGCGTCCGCGCCGTTTACCGCAACACCTCGGTGCCGGAACTGCCGGGCGTGCAAGCCCTGCGGGAAGATGTCACCACCGCCAGCGGCGCGGCGGCCGCCTGTGCGGGCGCGGCCGTCGTCTACCACTGCGCCGCACCCGCCTACCACCGGTGGGTGCAGGAGTTTCCCGGGCTGACCGCGGCGATCCGTCAGGGAGCAGTCGGCGCGAAGCTGGTCTTCGCCGATAACTTGTACATGTACGGTCCGGTGGATGCGCCCATGACCGAGGACCTGCCGTACGCCGGGCGCACCCCCATGAGCCGAGTTCGCGCCGAGATGGCCGAGTCGCTCCTGGCCGCGCACCGCGTCGGCGACCTGCGCGTCGCCATCGGCAGGGCCTCCGACTATTACGGTGCCGGCGGCGTCAACAGCACGGTCGGCGCCACCGTATTCGGGCAGGCGACTCGCGGCCGGACCGTCCGCTGGACCGGGTCGCTGGACCAGCCGCACTCGTTCAACTACCTGCCGGACATCGCCCGTGCCCTGGTCACGCTGGGGACGGACGAGCGGGCCGACGGCCAGGTCTGGCACCTGCCGGCCGACCGGCCTGTGACCGGGCGAGAGTTCGTCGATCTGATCTCCGCTGAGCTCGGGCATCCGGTGAAAGCCGCGCCCCTCGGCCGCCTCATGCAGCGCGTCCTTGGGCTGTTCAACCCCACCATCCGGACCCTCGGCCAGACCTGGTACCAGCGAGACCGCCCATTCGTCGCTGACACCTCCAAGTTCACCCACACCTTTGGGCCGCTCTCCACGACCCCGCACCGTGAGGCCATCGCCGCCACCCTCGACTGGTACCGCACCCACCCCTCGTGACCGGATGCCGGTGAGAAATGTCCGGCGGGGCCGATCCGGCCCGTCAGCATCGTCGTCGAGGCGCCCGGCTCATCGGGTTCGGGACGCCCGACGCCTTAGCGGGCGGGGCTGAAGCGGCTGGGCGTGACATTCCGTGGCCCTGATGACGGCGACCCGAGTGGGGGCCATGATGGCGGCCGCCTCGTCCTGGTTCAGGGCGACGGTCTTGCCGCAGGGCGACGGGGCGGCCGAGGGCCTTGCCGGCGGCCTGGCGGCGGCGACGCCTTCGCAAGTGTTCTCGCCGATCATGTCGCGCTGGAACTCCAGCACGGCTGCCAGGACGGAGACCATCAGTGCCCCCGCTGTCTTGACCGGACTGTCCGACGTTGGGCACCGGGGCGCACGCCGACATCAACGCGGCGACCAACATCTCCATGGCAGGGCTGTCGGATGATGATCGTTCAGGTGCCCCTTGCCATGTGCGCAGGCGACCCTTGTCGTCGAGGGCGAGGACGGCGGAGCCGCCAGGGGTGAAGGCGAGGGTCTCGATGGCGCTGGTGGGGAAGCCGGTCAGCACGGGTCTGTACGCGGTCTTGCTGGGCACATGCCACAGTCGGATCTGGTCCGAAGATCTCTCGGTGATGGCCAGCAGGTCGCCGTCCGTCCGCGGCGGTGGCCACCTCCAGATAGCTGCCCTCGAAGTCCTCGAACAGCTGGCGCAGCGCCGCGTGCAGGTCCGCACGCCTGCTGATCCTGGCCGGGTCTGCCATCCAAAGGCTCCGCCCCGGCAAGAGCGCTCGCTCCATCCCTGATGGTTCTGGCGGGAAGTACGGCCGGCGCGGTTCTACGTGGCAGCCTCGCTCGTGACCTGGAGCCAGAAGGTCGTCGCGTCGGAGCCGCTGTAGGTGCGGTGATGGCAGCCAGACCTGTGAAGTCGCTCAGCCGAGGCCGTGCTGTGACGTCTGTCACTCTTCCGCCGGGGTCGAGAACCTTGTCATGGGGTGCGGGAGACAGCAGGGTGACCGACCTACCTTAAGGAGGGCCGTTGACCGTTGAGACGGCCGAGATCGACGACGCCGAGCTGATCAGGCGATCGGTCGGCGAGCCGGAGCAGTTCGCCACGCTGTTCGACCGGTACGCACGGCAGATCCACCTGTACGCCGCGCGGCGCATCGGCACGCAGGCCGCCGACGACATCGTGGCCGAGACGTTCCTGGCCGCGTTCCGGCGGCGCGGCTCGTACGACATGTCGTTTCCGCTGGCCCGCCCCTGGCTGTACGGCATCGCCACGACGCTCGTCGCCAGACACAGGCGGCAGGAGGAGCGGATGCTTCGAGCACTGGCGCGTACCGGTGTGGATCCCTTGCCCGAACCGATCGACGACGCCGTGGTGCGGCGGGTCGCCGCGCGGGACAAGGAGCGCGAGCTGGCGGGGGCGCTCGCGTCGCTGTCGCGCGGGGACCGCGACGCGCTGCTGCTGGTGGCGTGGGAGGGCCTCAGCTACGAGGAGGTGGCCCAGGCGCTCGGCATCCCGCTGGGGACCGTGCGGTCGCGGCTGCACCGGGCCAGGAAGAAGGCACGGGCCGTATTGGGAGACGAGGAGCTGTGATGAGCACGATCAAGGATTTCCGGCGGGACACCCCGCCAATGACGGCACAGGCGGAGAGCGCCGCCCGGGCCCGGCTTCTGGCCGCGGCCCGTGAGCACGAGCCTCACCGTGAACCTCGGCGCGGGCCGCGGCTCGGCCGACGGCTGGTGCTCGCGGGCGCGCTGGCCGTGGCGATCGGTGCCGGGGTGGTGGTGGCGAACGACCAGCCGCGCGTGGTTCCGGTGGCGAGCGTGCGGGAACTGGGGGAGCGGGCCGCCCAGGCCGCCTACGACGACCGCGGACAGGTGCCGAACCCCGGCCAGTGGCTGTACATCAAGCAGCTCCAGGCCCCGCAGTCCGCGGACGGCGGCTATGGCGTCGACCTGTCCAGACGCGAGGTACGGGAGGAGTGGAACAGCGTGGACGGCCTGCAGACGGCGTCTCTGTTCCCCAACGGCAAGCTGCTGGTACAGGGCAACCACCCAGGACTGAGCGCGGACGAACTGGCCCGCCAACCGGTCACTCCGGAAGGAGTGCTCGCGAAGATCCGCCAGAAGCTGGCGGACATGCACATCACGTGGACGGAAACCGATTCGCCGCCATCGATGGATGAGCGGCTCTTCCAGGCCGTCTACCAGATCATGGGCACCCAGGCGCTACCGCCGGAGGTACGGGCGGCGCTGTTTCGCGGTCTCGCGACCATTCCTGGGGTGACCGTCAGCCAGGACGCCGTGGACGCCGACGGCAGGCACGGGGTCGCGTTCAGCTACACCGGCGGATGGACCCGCTACGACCTCATCCTGGATCCCGTCGACTTCCGCTTTCTCGGGACGTACGGAGTAACCGTGCAGGACCGGATGACGGACTACACCGATGGCCCTAACTACGTCGTCAAGGCAGGCACGCCGCTTACCCTGACGGCCCTCTTGGAGGCCAAGGTGGTGGACGGCGCCGGCCAGAAATGAGCCCGCACCGCGCGTGTGGTGCCATCGTTCCGCAGGCGGCCACCGTGTCGGGGTGGCCGTAGCATCCGCCGAACATCCAACGGATATGACTGAACTGCACATATAACAGTCCGATGAATACCAGTCACACACGGTTTCCGACGTTCTAGCGTGGCCTCTGCAGCCGGATCCGGGCTGCGTTGGTTCGGGGGCTGACCTGGGCGGGTGAGGCGCGTTGGCAACCCGAGTGTTCACCGATGAGGAGATCGCGCGGCTGCGATCGTTCCCGGAGATCAGCCGTGAGGAGTTGATCCGGTTCTTCACGTTGACGGCGGCGGATGTGGAGTTCATTGATCCAGGCCGGGGACGGGGACCTGCCGATCGCCTGGGGCTGGCTGTTCAGCTGTGTGTCCTGCCTTGGCTGGGCTTCGTCCCCGCCGATGTGCCTTCCGCGCCTCCCGCCGCGGTGGCGCGCTTGTCGGAGCGGTTGCGGATCTCGGTGGGAGAGCTGGCTCGCTATGGCGGGCGGGAGCAGACGCGCTCCACGCACCTGCAGCAGGTGGCCCGGTACCTGGGCTGGCGGACCGCGGGCGAGCTGGAACGCAAGGAGCTCGAGGAGTTCCTGCTGGCGCGGGCGATGGAGCACGACTCGCCCAGCTTGTTGTTCCGGCTGGCGTGTGAGCACCTGGTCTCCTCGCGGGTGAATCGCCCAGGTGTGGTCACGCTGCTGGAGCGGGTGGCGGCGGGCCGCGCGGCCGCTGGCCGGGAGACCCACGGGCGGGTCGCCCACCTGCTGACCCCCGTCCTGGTTGCCGAACTCGACAATTTGTTGCTGGTCGATGCGGAGCTCGGTAAGACCCGGTTGACGTGGCTGACGACCCCGCCGGTCAGCGACTCGCCCGAGTCGATCAAGAACGAGCCGGCCAAGCTGGCCTTCCTGCGCGGGATGGATGCTCACACGCTGGATGTGTCGGTGCTGCCGGCCGAGCGGCGGCGGTTCCTGGCCTCGGTGGGACGGCGGCTCACGGCGCAATCCCTGGACCGGCGTGAACCGCAGCGCCGGCATCCGATCCTGCTGACGCTGGTCAGTCAGTGCGCGGTGGAGGTGCTGGACGATCTGGTGGCGTTGTTCGACCAGGCGGTGTCGGCGCGAGAGGGCCGGGCCCGGCGCAAGCTGAAGGACTACCTGGGGCTGGCGGTGGCCGCGCTGCGAGCCGAGGGCCGCTACGTCAACGACGAAGCGCTGGCCCACATCTCCCCGGCCCCGCAGCGAAACCGTCAACTTCTTCGGCGCCATCAGCGTCGAGATCGATACCGAACTGGCCAAACTGGATGCCACCGGCTACCGGCCACTGCGCTCCTTCGAACCCGTCACCACCGCTGTCCTGTGATGACCTGGGGCCGTCGCCTACATCCCTGAAACGGTCCCGGAACGTGAAAACGAGACTTTCCATGATCCTCTGTGTCAGTTTCCGAAGTCGTGTGCACGGATGCGCGAAGTGGTCTGCACGCCTGTGGGCTCCCTCGGCAGAGGCGAGGGGATAATTTGCGAGAGGCTTCCCGCCTGGATATGAGCGATTGCTCATGGCGCACGCATGGTCTGGTATTGGTGCTCAGGCCGGAACGTCGCATAGTGAGGCCATGGACCGATCTTTGCGCGTCGCGGTCATTGGCGACCGCGACCTAGCTTTTCCTCCGCACGTGGCTACCGACGACGCGCTGCGGCACGCCGCCGCGCACCTCGGCATCGGGGTGGACGTCCGCTGGCTGGCCACCGAACCGCTCGAATCTGACCTGGCCGAGGTCAAGGCCGCCGACGTGTTGTGGTGCGCGCCCGGCAGTCCGTACCGCAGCCTGCGCGGCGCCCTCGCCGCGCTTCGGCACGGCCGCGAACACAGCGTGCCCACCCTTGGGACGTGCGGCGGCTGCCAGCACATGGTCATCGAGTACGCCCGCCACGTGCTCGGCTACGAGGACGCACAGCACGCAGAGTACGACCCATACGCCTCTACCCTCTTCGTGTCGGAACTGGCCTGCTCGCTGGCCGGCAAGACCATGCCTGTCACCTTGGTCCCCGGTACCCGAGTGGCCGCACTGTACGGACGGACCGAGGTAGAAGAGGAGTATTACTGCAACTTCGGTCTCGACCCCCGCCGGCAGGAGACGCTGCACGACGGTGGCTTCTCAGTCACAGGCGTGGACGGTGATGGCGAGGCCCGGGTGCTGGAGATTCCCGGCCACCCCTACTACGTGGCCACAGTGTTCGTGCCGCAAGCCCGCTCGCGTCCTGAGGCCCCGCACCCGCTGGTCGTCGGCCTGCTGCGCGCGGCGCTGTGACCTTCACCCAGCTGAGGATCCTGCAGGCGGTGGCACGCACCGGCAACATGACCCGGGCCGCCGAGGAACTGGCCACCACGCAGTCTGCCGTCAGCCACGCGCTGCGCGCCCTGGAGAGCGAGCTCGGCGTCGCGCTGCTGGTGCGGGGCAACCATGGGGTGAGCCTGACGGCGGCTGGGCGTGCCGTGTGCCGCCGCGCCACGCTCATCCTCACCCAGGTGGAGGCGCTGGAGCAGGAGGTGGCCGCGGCCCGGAAGCATGAGCGTGGCAGCCTGCGCGTCGGTGTCATCCCCAGCGCCAACGTCCGGCTGCTGCCGCCGATCCTGCGGCGGTTCGGGGATGCGCATCCGCAGGTGCGGCTTACGGTGATGGAGGGCTCGGACGACGAGGTGCTGGAGTGGCTCGAAACGGGTGCGGCGGATATCGCAACTGTGTCAGCTGGGGTGGCGGGCGCACGGGCCACCACGGCCGCGCTCCCTGCAGGGTTGATGGCGAGACCACTCGCCACCGACCGCATGCTGGCCGTCCTGTCCAGCGGTCACGACCTGGGCGTCCGCGACTCGATACCGGTGGTCGAACTGTCCCGGCAGCCGTTCATCATGTCCACGGGCGGCTGTGAGCCTCTGATCACGGCACTCGCGCGGGCAGCGGGGGCGAGCCTGAAGTGCCACTACCGGGTGCGCGACACCAACAGCATTCTCGCGATGGTCGCCGAGGGGCTCGGGGTGAGCATCGTCCCTGAACTGTCGCTGCCCGCCCATCGCCCGGGCGTGCACGCGATCCCGCTGCACCCGCCTGCTGAGCGCACTATCCTTCTCGCCTTGCCTGCCAACCCGCTCCCAACGGCCGCCGCCTTCGCCGAATTGGCCATTACCCTCACACCCCAACCCGCCCGCGCTGAAGGGATGAGTCCCGGCAAGGAATTCGCGGGCCCGGTCCAGGATCCCGTCGTATGAGGCCCGGCGCTCGGGTAGCTGCGATGGGCCCCAAAGTGGAGTGTTGGCGCAGGTCAGTTCGAGCAAACTATATCTCGGGGAAGGACGCGATCACCGAGTAGTGGACCACGGTGAACTCATCAAGGCGCCCATAGGCGAGTGCCCGCTCTGCGGCGTGCGCAGCGTCGACAACGGGTCGCGGAGCTTCGTACGCGAGATGGCCGGAGTTTGGCCTGGTCAACAGTCCGTGGCTATCAGTGCCACCTGCGGCTCTTCTTGGGGGGACTACGTCGCCGATCCCCGCTACCTGTGGACAGCCGTGTGCGAACGGCTGTTTGGTACGCATCCAGCGCAGATCTGCTTCGAGTGGAATACCGCTGCTCACGTCGTGGAATACGAAGGGCGTCCAGGTCGGCGAGCTCTCACCAAGCGCGAGTTGCAGCGGTTCTTCGACTACTCCGACGAGCGCGTGACTGAGGCCTGGCTATGAAGGTGAATCTGGGAGCCGTATGTCGGTCAGTTTGAGAGGCACTTGCTGATCAACTGTCTTGGAAAGGTTGGTGAAAGCGAGAGCCATGCCCGTAGGTCTGGGCATGGCTCTCGTGACAGCCGTCTCCTCCCGAACGTGTCCTTAGCCGCCAATTAGCTCTGCAGTAGATCGCGATTGCGGCTCTTGACCGTCACGCGGGAGGCGTACCGACAGGCAGCGATGGCTCAGAGGAGGTGCGATGCTTCCTGATCTCGGGAGCCGCTCGAATGGGTAAGCGCGCTGACGCGTCGCAAGTGGCAACCGGGAGATCTGATCTTGCGTGGACGCTCTTGAACGATGACTTGGAGCAGGTGTTTGGACAAGGCCAGCGCAACCCGGCTCAATTCAGCTGGCGTCACTTCGGAGGCTTAGGTCACGGCCGGCGGCGATCTCATCTGCGCTGAAAACACCGGTGGCGGGATCGAGCGCGGCCTGGCCATAGCGACGAATCGCAGTGATTTCACGGGCCATCTGGAGGTATGTCTCCCGGTAAGTCCGCCCCTCGGCCTGGCCGCGAGCGGATGAGGATGCCATAGTGCGGCTTGAGGTTGCTGCCCGGCGGAAACGCGCGGCCATTAATTGCAGCCAGGCGTCCTCGGTCAGGTTGGGTGGAGGGGCGCCTTCCAACATCTTGGCGGTGCCCCGGTAGATCATGGCACGCCCGGCGAGTTCATCGTCGATCAGTGAGCTTGGGTCGGGAAATGCGGGCTGCTGCGGCGATGTGCCCCAGAGTTGCGCAGCGCGAGCGCGCAGGATGAAGGCATATTCGTTGGCTGGCGGGAACGGGTCCGCGACCAGGACGGCGTCACGGTCGCCTTGCCGATAGGCGCGGCGCGCTGTGGGCGACAGGATGCGGTCGATGGTGGAGCGAGACATCCCGGTGATCGCATGTACTTCGGAGGGGTCAACCCCGGAGGCCAAAGCGCCCCGCACCAAGGGGTCGCGGCGATCATCGAGGTCGCGCTGAGCTTCGGCAAAGGCGTGGAGAATGATCTTGGCTTGATGTGGATCATCGAAGGCAAGGGCTGGTTCAATATCACTCATGTATCGCATGATACGTCAGACATGTATCGCGCGATAAACATTTCGCGGAACGAGACGAGCGTGACGTTGGCCTGGTAGGGGTGTGTGATTGTGATCAGCCATGTTGTTCGGTACGGGCCCGGGTCCGGGCGAGGCGGTAGGAGGGTGAGGACCTGAAAGAGGAGCTCAGGGCTGTGCCGGTCGAGCTCCATGTAGCCGAGTTCGTCGATGCAGAGCAGGTCAACGCGTCCGTAACGGGCAACGGTCTTGGCCAAGACCTTCTCGTCGGCGGCCTCGACCAGTTCGTTCACGAGTTTCGTTGCAAGGGTGTACCGGACTCGGTAGCCCTTCATCGCGGCTTCGGTGCCGAGGGCGATGAGGAGGTGGGACTTGCCGGTGCCGGAGTCGCCGATGAGGCAGAGCGGCTGGCCCTTCTTCACCCACTCGCAATTGGCGAGGGTATGAATGGTGGCGGAGTCGATGTTGGGATTGGCATCGAAGTCGAAGGCGCGCAGGGATTTGTCGCGGGGGAATTGGGCGGCCTTGATACGCCGTTCGGAGCGGCGGCGGGCGCGGTCATCGCACTCGGCCATCAGGAGTTCGGCCAGGAAGCCCAGGTAGGACATCTGATCGCGGGCAGCAGTTTCGGCCATATCGGGGAACTGAGCCCGGATGCTGGGCAGGCGCAGCATCCGGCAGGCCTGGTCGATGGACGCTTGGGCGGCTTGCTCAGTCATGCCGCGGTGGGGCGTGGTCATGGTGGTCCTCCTGGGGAGGACGCTCGCTGGTCGGCTGAGCGCGTTTGAGCAACTGGTCATAAACCGCCACCGAGGGCAGCGGCCTGGTGTCGCGGGGAAGCTGGGCCAGGCGCCGTTCGGTCAAGAACGCCATCGTCACGCTCCACGCCGACGCCAGGACGGCCGCCGAGACCGACTGAGTGCAGATCGTCGGCCGAAGCGCAGACCACTCCTCGATGCGGCGGTGGCGGTTGTCACTGTGGTGCCCGTACTCGAAATAAATCTACAATGTAAAGGCGCCTGGCTGGAAGGTTACAAAACTTCACACACAACGGAACGGGCTTCGCCCGTCCACTCCGACAAAGAGCGCGCCATTCCTGCCTGTAGCCGCCGTGCGTCGATGTTGCCGCGATGGTCGCGGACGCGGCGGTGTTCAGTGCGGAAGCACCCAGCTCGGTGTCCAGGTGCCGGCGGCGTCGTGGCCGGTCGTTGTGGCGGCGAGGTGGGCGCGGAGGGTGGCGAGCGCTGGGTGGGGGTTGTCGCGGTGCCATAGGAGCGAGTGCGGGTAGACGGGCGTCGGGTCGGTCACCGGGATGCGGCGCAGACCGTGGTCGGCGGGCCAGACCAGGCGGGTCTGTTCGCCCATGAAGGTGGCCAAGGCGGGGGTGTCGGCGACGGTGTCGAGGAGTGCGTCGGAGCCGAAGTTGGGGCCGGTCGCCTCGATGGTGAGGCCGAATTCGGCGACGAGGTCGTCGTAGTAGGCGGCCCACTCGGTGCCGGGGACGATGCCGGGCATCCAGATCCGGTGTCCGGTGAGCTGGGCGATGGTCACCGACCGGGCGCCGGCCAGCGCGTGGGCGGGGCCGGTGAGGAGTTGGAGCGCTTCGTCGAGTACCCGGACGGATGCGATGTCGTCGGGAAGGGGTCGGCCGGGCACGGCGACGGCGCGGAAGGAGACGTCGATCGCGCCGGACCGGATGGCGGCGATGGCTGTCTCGACGTCGAACAGCATCACCACGTCGAGTTCGATCTCGGGGTGTGCGCGGTGGAAGGCGCGCATGAGGCCTGAGGTCGCGCTGCGTGAGGCGATCACGTCGACGCGTAGGGGGCGGCTGCCGGGGAGGACGGACGCGATCGCGCGCTCGGCGACGCGCAGGAGCTCGCGCGCGTGGGGCAGGAAGGCTTGGCCGTCGATGGTGAGGCGGGCTCCGCGGGCGGTGCGGGTGAACAGTCGTACGGCGAGGTCTTTCTCCAGTCCGGCGATGCGCTTGGAGACGGCTTGTTGGGTGATCGACAGTTCTGCGGCGGCGTCCTGGAATTGGCCGGTGTCCACGACGGCGACGAAGGTGCGTACAGCATCGAGATCCACGCCAGCTGACCTTAGTGCACAACGGGGAGTTGTGTGGCTTTGGTGGGGTGGTTGTTTGACCGGCCTGCCGGGTGCGCGTTTTGATCTCTCGGGTCAACGGATGGTTGTTTCTCGGAGATGGTGGGGTGTGCGTTGGGGAGGTCGCTGGGGCGGCGGTTCGGGTGGTTCTGGGCCGCGTACGCGGTGAGTGCTTTCGGTACGTGGCTGGCGTTCGACGCGTTCGCTCTGGTCGCGATTCTGGCTCTGGATGCGGGGCCGGGTGAGGTGTCGGTGCTGGCTGCTGCGGGGCTTGCGGTTGGGGCGGTGGTGGCGGTGCCGTTGGGGCCGTGGGTGGAGTTTCGTCGCAAACGGCCGGTGATGATCGCGATGGATCTGATCCGGTTTGCGGCGTTGATGAGCGTTCCTGCGGCGTATGTGCTTGGTTGGCTGAGTTTCGTGCAGCTGCTGGTCGTGGCGGTGGTTGTCGGCGCGGCGGACATCGCTTTCACCGCTGCGAGCGGGGCGTGTCTGAAGGCGCTCGTACGGTCGGAGGATCTGCTCGTTGCGAACGGGCGGTTCGAGGCCACGGCGTGGACTGCCACCGCGCTCGGGCCGCCGCTCGGTACGGCCGCGATCGGGTTGGTGGGTCCGGTGGCGAGCGTGGCGGTCAATGCGGTCAGTTTTCTGCTTTCGGCTGTGGGGATCGGGGCCATCGGCGGGCGGGAATTGCGTCCGGTGCGGACCGTCACGTCGTCTCGGCCTGGGGTCGGTGACCTGCTGGAGGGGTGGCGGTACATTCTCGCCAGTCCGGTGCTGCGCCCGTTGTTCTTCAACACTGTCCTGGTCAGTGGTCTGATCATGGCGGTCTCGCCGTTGCTTGCCGTGCTGATGTTGGGGGACCTCGGGTTCGCGCCTTGGCAGTACGGTCTCGCTTTCGGGGTGCCCTGCGTCGGGGGCCTCATCGGGTCGCGGCTGGCTCGTCCGTTTATGGCGCGGTTCGGACGGCACAGGGTCATGTTCACCGCTGGGGTGCTGCGGGCGTGCTGGTCTCTCGGATTGGCCTTTGTCAGTCCTGGCCTCGCCGGGCTCTTGCTGGTCATCGTCGTGGAACTCGGGCTGATCACGTGTATGGGCGTGTTCAACCCGCTGTTCGCCACGTACCGGCTGGAACAGCTCCCGTCGGACCGGGTGGCCCGTACGTTGTCTGCCTGGTCGATCAGCAGTAAGGCCACCGTCGCGGCCATGACCGGGGTGTGGGGTCTGCTGGCCGATCTCATCGGTCCTCGCGCCGCGATCGCGATCGCGGGTCTTCTCCTGGTGGCGACCTCGCTTCTTCTTCCTCGACATGACCGTACGTCCCAGCTCAGGAACGCCGATGAGGCGCCGTCGGAAAGGCAATCACTCGCATGAGCACCGCTCCCGCGCTCGACCCCGCATGCACCGCCCTGCTCGTCATGGACTTTCAGCCTGCGCTGCTGGCGCTGCTTCCTGAAAGTGACAGTGAAGTCCTGCTGGGGCGTATGGAAAGGGTGATCGCCGACGTTCGTGCCAGCGGTGGCACGGTCGCCTATGTCCGGGTCGGCTTCACTGAGGCCGATTGGGCTGCGATCCCGCCTACCAACAGGTCTTTCGCGCCGATCGCTCAGTACCGTCTGATGCACCACGCGGGCCTTGACACCGCTGTTCATGAGCGTCTTGCTCCCAGGGACGGGGACATCGTGGTGCGGAAGATCCGTGTCGGGGGCCTGTCCACCACGGATCTGGATCGGCGGCTGCGCGAGCACGGCATCACCACTTTGGTCATTGCGGGTATCAGTACGAGTGGTGTCGTCCTGTCCACTGTCCTTGACGCGGCCGACCGGGACTATCAGCTCTACGTTCTGGCCGACGGTGTCGCCGATCCTGACCGTGAAGCGCATGAGGTCGTGCTGCATCGGGTTCTTCCTTCACGGGCTCACATTCTTGAGAGCGGCGAGTTGCGCGTCCTCCTGCGGGCCGGCTGACGCCGGCCGCGCCGGCCGGGCGGTGTGCTCCGCCGTTCGGGCGCTGAACGCCCAGGTGGCGAGGGCGCAGAGTGTGAGCGTGGCGCCGAGGGTGGTGGGGCCGATCCAGCCGGTGGCGTCGAACAGGGCCGTGGTCGCGGCTGCTCCGAGGGCGGAGCCGAGGGAGTAGAAGACCATGTAGGCGCCGATGGTGGTGCTGGTGCGGTCGGGGTAGGCGGTGGTGAGAGTGTGCTGGTTGCTCACGTGCACGGCTTGGACGGCGAAGTCGAGCAGGATCACGCCGAGGGTCAGCAGTGGTAGCGACCACGGGAGCTGGCCGATCGCGGCCCAGGAGGCGAGCAAGAGTGCGAGTGCGATGCCGGTGACCCGGCGCGCGTGTCCGCTGTCGCCCCAGCGTCCGGATCGGGCGGCGCCGAGGGCTCCGGCGAGCCCGGCGATGCCGAAGAGTCCGATCTGTGTTTCGCTGAGGTGCCAGGGTGTGCCGGCCAGCGGCAGGGCCATGCCGCTCCACAGGGTGCCGAACGAGGCGAACAGGAAGAATGCGAGGAGTCCGCGGCTGAGGAAGACCGGCTGGGCGAACAGGCCGGCGAAGGACCGGAGGATTTGGCCGTACCGTGCCGTGCCGGGGCGGACGTCTGCGGGCAGCAGGGTGAGGGTGAACAGTGCGAGGAGGGCGGCGAGGACGGTCAGGGTCAGGTAGATGCTGCGCCATCCCCACAGGTCTGCGAGGGCTCCCGCGATGACGCGGGCGCCGAGGATGCCGATCACGACGCCCGAGGTCACGATGCCGAGGTTGCGTCCGCGCTGGGCTGAGGGGGAGATCGATGCCGTGTACGCGACGGTGCTCTGCACGACGACCGCGAACGCGCCCGCCGTGGCCAGTCCGGAGAATGCCGCCCAGGCGGCCGGGGCGGCCGCGGTGATCGCCGTGCCTGTGGCGACCAGGGCGAGGTGTGCGGCGATCAGGCGCCTGCGGTCGAGCATGTCGCCCAGCGGCACCAGCAGTACCAGTCCTGCCAGATAGCCGAGCTGGCCGGCGGCCACGAACCAGCCGAGTGAGTCGTCCGGGACGCCCAGGTCGTGCCCCATGGGGGCCAGCACCGGCTGCCCGGCGTAGACGCCGGCCACGGCGACTCCGCATACCGCCGCCAGCAGCAGTCTCGTCCTCCAGTTCACGGACACTCCTCCGTTTGGTTTTGATTTGCAACTGTTTGGAGATTAGGCGAGAATGGTTTCATTACGCAACTCATTGGAGGGGTGATGGCCCGCGACGACACCGACAGACAGAGCCCCGCGTGGACGGACCCGAGTTGCCCGGTCGCCCGTACGGTCGATCTGGTCGGCGACCGGTGGAGCCTGCTGATCATTCGCGACGCGATGGACGGCGCCCGCTCGTTCACCGACTTCCAGCAGCGCACCGGCATCGCCCGCAACATCCTCACCGAACGGCTTCGCAAGCTCACCGCCCACGGCCTGCTCGTCCAGGTCGACGCCCCTTCGGGCAGACGCAGGCTGTACGCGCTCACCGAGGCGGGCAAAGACCTCTTCCCTGTGATCGTCACGCTGCGGCAGTGGGGCGAACGTCATGCCTTCGAGGCGGGGGAGACGCATTCGGTCCTGGTCGACGGCGATGGTGCCCGCGTACCGGACCTCCTGCCCGTGGCGGCGGACGGATCGCCGCTGACGAGCGACACGACGTCGGTGCGACGGCACACCTGATCCCCTCAATATGGTGAAATAGCGCTTGATGGTGGCAGCCAGGAAGGCAGTGTCGATGTCCAGCGTGCCGTTGTACGACACCATCGGAGCCACCTACACCGTGACCCGGCGCACCGAGCCGCGCATAGCCGCGCGGATCTGGGCTGCGCTCGGCGACGCCCGGACCGTGCTGAACGTCGGGGCGGGCACCGGGTCCTACGAGCCCCCCGACCGTTACGTGCTCGCGGTGGAACCGTCGGCGCTCATGCGCTCGCAGCGCCGTGCTGACGCGGCGCCGTGCCTGGTGGGATCCGCCGAGAACCTGCCGTTCGATGACCGGTCCTTCGACGCGGCGATGGCTGTCGCCTCCCTTCATCACTGGCAGGATCCGATCGCCGGTCTGCGCGAGATGCGGCGCGTTGCTCGCCGCGTGGTGGTGTTCACCCATGACACCAGTGACATCGGATGGCATCAGCGGTTCTGGCTTACTCGCGACTACCTGCCTGAGGTCGCCGGCTTCCTTGCCGGCCGGCCGTCGCTGACCGAGGCGGCCGGCGCGATAGGTGCCCGGATCGAACCGGTGCTCATCCCGTGGGACTGCGCTGACGGCTTCTTCGAGGCCTACTGGCGCCGGCCCGAGGCGTACCTGGACGAGAATGTGCGTCGCGGTATGTCGGTCTGGGCGAGAGTCGGGCCGGACGCCGAGCGGCGCGCGGTGCACAGCCTCCGTGATGACCTCGCATCCGGCCGGTGGGCCGAACGCAACCGCGACCTCGTCGATCTGGACGCGGCGGAGCTTGGCCTTCGCCTGCTGATCGCCTGAACCCGCCGCTGCTCAGCCGTGCCGGTCGCCCGGCAGGTGAACGGACGTCATCAGCTGTCGTCAGCGCGCTTCGAGGACCGCGAGGTCGCGCACCATGTAGCGGCGATGCTCGCACTCCTCCTCCATCACCACGCGCAGGCAGCTGCCCACCGAGCGCGGTTCCTCGGGATACCCGGGCGCCGGTGCGCGCGTGCACATCCGTGCGAGCTCGGTGTCGGTGAGGCCGTGGACGATGCCGCGCACCAGCGCCATCCGGCCGGCGCGCGCCTCCATCACTGCTGCGTACGACGGGCGCGCGTCGAGGTCGATGCCGAGAGCCGCCGCGTCCTTGGGCGGATAGCCGGTGTGTGTGAGACCGAGCCGGTGGAACGGCATCGGCTCCTCGAGGATGGTCCGGCTCGCCCAGGCGTCGGTGGCGAAGATCAGGTGGCGGAGCGTCTCGGCGAAGGACCACTCGCCGTCGACCCGTTCCTGGCGAGCCGATTCCGGCAGCCTCTCCGCGCGGGTGACCGTCTGCGACCAGAGCCGGTCGATGGTGTCCCACATCGCGCGGAAGTCATCGGCTGTCCGCATCGCTCGCAGCTGTACGCGCTCGGGATGGCGCCGGTCGAGCTCGGCCTCGACGAAGGGGGTGACGTCCACGTCGTTGACGAGGAAGTTGCGTACGTCTCCGGACACGCTGACGTCCACGAGCAAAAAGAGTCGACGATCTTGATCTGGCGCATGTCGCAGTCGCGGAACTTCGCGGCCGCGAAGGTGGTGCTCGTGAAGCTCGCTCCGCGGAACGTGCCGGTGTTGTCGTACTGCGTGGTCATCGCGCCATTGTGCCCGTACCTGCGGTTACAGTACAGCGTCGATGATCGGCGAGGTCGTCCGCGAGAAGCGGGTTACGTCGTACGGCCCGCAGGCGGGGAGGCTTCGCGTCAGCGCGGGGCGGCGAGGACGCAGAACTCGTTGCCCTCCGGGTCGGCGAGGACGATCCACGGGACGTCGCCCTGGCCCGCCTCGGCGGGCGTCGCGCCGAGGGCCTGCAGCCGGGCCACCTCCGTTGCTTGAACGTCACCGCGGTGCGGCAGCAGGTCGAGGTGGACGCGGTTCCATACGGTCTTCGGGCCGGGCGTCGTGCGGAGAAACTCGAGATACGGCCCGACACCCTGGGCGGAGCGGAGCCTCGCATGATCGTCGCTCACCTCGTGCACGGTCCAGCCCGTCGCCTCGCCCCAGAACCGGGCCATGGCCCGCGGATCCGCGCAGTCGACCACCACGGCGGCGATCGGCCCGGTATCGCGGTAGATCTCCCGAGGCTCCAGCACGCAGAACACATTGCCCTCGGGGTCGGCCAGAACCGTCCACGGGACGTCGCCCTGGCCCACATCGGCGGGTGTGGCACCGAGCTCTGTCAGGCGCGCGACCAGCTCTGCGTGACGAGCCGCAGAGGTGGTGGCGAGATCGAGGTGCACGCGGTACTTCACCGTTTCGGGGTCCGGAACGGTGACGACATCGACGCAGACGGCGACGGGGTCCGGCCAGACGAAGCCCAGGGGTTCAACGTTGGTCACACCAGGTCCCTCGCTGGAAACACCCCAGCCGAGCGCTTCCGCCCAGAACCGGCCGAGCGCCGAGTCGTCCCGAGCTTTGACATTCACCTGAACAAGTCGCAGCGCCATACCGGCCACCCTATGCCCCAACGGATCAACCGGCCTGTGCCCGTCGCGGGGGCGGCCTCAGTCGGTGGCTTATGCGCGTCCACGTTGGTGCGGAGAGTGATCGGCTTGAGCAGCGGCGCGGCGATCGTGGCGGGGATGCCGACGAGGAAGCACCAGCGCCGGCCCGGCCGCGAGGTGTCGACGACGGGGAGACCACGGTGCCGGCCGGTGTCGAGACGAGCAGGGGGAGGAGTGGTCCGCTGAGCGCTTCGAGGATCTGCCGGTGGGTTCTGCCGGGGGTGGAGGTCATGGTGCGGGTTCTTCGGGACGCAGGAGCAGGACGCTGCCGTCGCCGTTCGCGGCCATGATCAGGGAGCCGTCGGCGGTGGCCGCGATTCCGGCGAACGGCCGCGGTAGTCCGGGCAGGCCGGGCAGGGTGAACAGGCCGGGTTCCGGGCGGGCCGGGTCGAGCGCGGACGCGACCGGAAGCGAGTCGGCCTCGATCTCGACGTCGCCGGTGGCGAGATCGATGGCGAGCAGCCGGCGGTGGGTGGTCTCGACGACGTACGCGGTGCCGTCGTGGACGGTGATGCCCTGCGGGGTGCCGAGCCCGCCGGCGAGCAGTGCGGGTGCGCCGTGCTCGACGCGGTACACCGCTGACAGGTGCTCGTCGCTGACGTAGCAGCGCTGGTCGGCGTCGACGGCTACGCCGACCGGGCGGCCGAGGCCCTCGGCCAGCACGCTGACCTGGTCGTCGTGGTCGATGGCGACGACGCGGCCGGCGCCGGCTTCGGCGACCACCAGGGTGCCGTCGGCGCGCACGGCGATGCCCAGCGGACGCTTCAGGCCGTCGGCGCGGGTACGCACCGTGCCGGAGCGGCGGTCGTAGGTGCGTACGTGCCCGTACTGGGAGGTGACGTGGAGCAGGTCGCCGTCGGCGGCGACGCCGTGCACGAAGTTCAGCAGCTGGGTGGTGGTGACGTCTTCGTCCGGTTGGTCGGCGGGCTGGGTGAGGCGGTAGTGGTCGGCCACGTGGATGCCGCCGCCGAGGTCGATGGTCACTCCGAAGGGGCCGCCGAGGCCGCGGGGCACGATCTGGCGGGTACGTCCGTCGGCCGCGAGCTCGGCGACGCCGCCATGTGCGTAGCTGGAGACGTACATCCGGTTGTCGGCGTCGAAGGCGGCGTTGTCCAGGGCGTTGAGTTCGCTGACGATGGCGGACCGGTTGCCGGTGCCGGCCAGGTCGACGCGCGTGACGATCCCGGATTCGCCGCGGGACAGGACCAGCAGGGCGCCGGCGCGGTCGAAGCGCACGGCGACCGGATCAGGGACGTCGGCGGCCACCAGTTCCGGCTCGCCGCCGTCGAGCGGGATGCGGAACACCTCGCCGGTGAGCATGTGCGGGTAGTAGAGGTGCCCGTCAGGGCCGAGTTGCATGGCGTTGCCCATGGCGAGGCCCGCCGTGAGCACCGTGGGTTCGTCGCCGGCCGGGGAGAGCTCCAGCAGGCGTCCCCCCGGGATCATCTCGTTGGCGAACACGCGGGTGCCGACGCAGGCGATGCCGTTGGGTGCGGTGATCCGGTCGGTCACGAGCGCGAAGGTTCCGGCTGGGTCGCGTCGCCACACCCGGCCCGGGACCAGGTCGGTCACGTACATCGCGCCGCCGGTGTCGAAGGCGAGGTCGTCGGGGGCCTGCAGGGGACCGTCCGGTGGCACGATCACCTCGACGTCGCCGGTGGCCAGGTCGACGGCGCTGATCTGCCCGGCGAGGAACTGGGCCACGTACAGGCGTCCGTCGGGTCCGAAGGCCATGCCGTTCGATCCCCACAGCGGACGCGCCCGGATCAGCGGCTCGATTGTCCGGCGGTTCATCGGTTGCCCGCCAGCACCTCGTCCATGCCGCCCTCAGCCCGCCAGCGGCGCAGCAGGTCGTGGAAGGCGACCGGGCCGGGTCCGTACGTCATGCTGACCGGGCGGGGCTTGCCCTCGTTGTTGTAGTAGCCGGGCGTGCATTCGGCCTGGAAGCGGGTGTTGTCCGGCGCCAGCTCCCGGATGGTGGCGACCCACGCGTCCTCGGCGGCTCCGGTCGGCTCGACCGACGCGATGCCACGCCGGCGGGCCTCGGCGACCACGGCGCCGATGTGGGTGGCCTGCTCCTGCAGGATGTGCACGAAGTTGACCGCGGAGGCGTTCTGCAGCGGGCCCAGGTGGAACAGGTTCGGGAAGCCGTGGCTGTAGAAGCCGTGCAGCGTGCGGGGGCCCTGCCGCCAGGTGCCGAGCAGGGGCGCGCCGTCCCGGCCGTACACCGGCAGGGCGCCGGAGACGATGCCGGAGACGCCGACCTCGAAGCCGGTGGCGAAGATGACGCAGTCGACCTCGTACTCCTGCTCGCCGACCACGACCGCCGATTCGGTCATCGCGGTGATGCCGCCGTGGTCGGCGGTGTCGACCAGAGTGACGTTGGGCCGGTTGTACGTCTGCAGGTAGTGGTCGCTGAAGGTGGGCCGCTTGCACATGTAGCGGTACCAGGGCTTGAGGAGTTCCGCGGTGGCCGGGTCGTGGACGATCTCGTCGACGCGGGCGCGGATCTGGTTCATCTTCTGGAAGTCGGCGATCTCGTCGAGGTACTCGCGCTGCTCGGGCGACAGGGCGGTGTCGACGGTGCCGGCCAGCAGGTGGCGTTGCAGCCGTGCGGTGCTGGTCCAGCCGTCGTCGATCAGGTCCTGTTCGGCGCTTCCACCGGTAACGACGGTGAGGAAGTTCTCCATCCGTTCGCGCTGCCAGCCGGGCTTGAGCGAGGCGGCCCAGGCCGGGTCGGTGGGGCGGTTGTCGCGCACGTCGACCGACGAGGGGGTGCGCTGGAAGACGTACAGGTGCTGGGAGTCGCGTCCCAGGTGCGGGATGACCTGGATCCCGGTGGCGCCGGTGCCCACGACCGCGACCCGCTTGTCGGCGAGCTTGTGCAGGCCACCGTTCTGGTCGCCGCCGGTGTAGCCGTAGTCCCAGCGGCTGGTGTGGAAGGTGTGCCCGCGGAACGTCTCGATGCCCGGGATGCCGGGCAGCTTCGGCTGGGTCAGGGTGCCGGCGGACATGACGACGTAGCGGGCCCGGAAGTCGTCGCCGCGGTCGGTGCGTACCTGCCATTCGGCCGCGGCGTCGTCCCAGCGCAGCTCGGTGACGCGGGTGTGGAAGAGCGTGTCGCGGTACAGGTCGTAGAGTTTGGCGATTGCGACGGCGTGCTGGCGGATCTCCTCGCCGGGCGCGTACCGCATGGTGGGCAGGTAGCCGACCTCTTCGAGGAGCGGCAGGTAGACCGATGATTCGATGTCGCAGTGGATGCCCGGGTAGCGGTTCCAGTACCAGGTGCCGCCGAAGTCGCCGGCCTCGTCGAGCATGCGGATGTCGTCCACGCCGGCCTGGCGGAGCTTGGCGCCGGTGAGCAGCCCGCCGAAGCCGCCGCCCACCACCAGCGCCTCGACCCGGTCGCGGACCGGTTCCCGCTCGGCGCGTTCGGTGTACGGGTCGGCGGCGTAGTAGCCGAACTCGCCGCGGGCACCCTGGTACTGGGCGTTGCCGTCGGGCCGCAGGCGGCGGTCGCGTTCGTGGCGATATTTGGCGCGTAGCGCGTCCGGGTCGAAGCCCAGTTCCGCGACGGTGAGGTGGGCAGGCGGCGTCGGAGAGTGGTGCATGGATGGCCTTCCGCTTTGGGAGATCACGTGGGTGGGGGCTGATCAGGGTGTCGGACCGGTGCGCGGACGTGTCAGCGGGTCAGCGGCAGCGCTCCGTCACGGCTGGCCGGCCTGATCGGCGCGAGCGGGCAGCGTTCGCGGGGCTCGGTCGAAAGCGGTCAAACGTCCTCTCCTGTCTGGAACGCGCCTCATAACCGGACAACGTTGTCCGGTAGCAATATAGCCAGCTTTTCTGATCATTGTCGAATCCTGGACATTTCGGTGTCGAGGTTCTGGACACTGTTGTCCGGTTGGTGGCGTGAGAGTCGTGTCCGTGGCGCGTCCGCCGAACAAGAGTCGCCGCGTCGGCGTTCGCACGCGCACGACAGTGTTCGCGAACGTCGGCTACGGCGCGCCGCTCGGCCTGATGGCTCCCACCGCGGGGGAGACGGCCCTGACCTGCGAGGCCAGGGCCGGGATGCCATGCGGGTGCACGCCACGAGCTGACCCGACGTCGACCAGCCGCTACGCCCCCCCGAACCGGTCAGTGTGACCGGCGATCATCGCTGTAGCCGCACCGCGGCATAGGTCCGGAAGTGGGGGCTCAGCCGTAGTAGTCGCGGATTTCCCAGAAGCGGGAGGGGTGGCCGTCGCAGGTGTACTGGACGGCCTCGAGGTTGTTCTCGCTGCTGACTCCACCGGCGATGGTCAGGCACTTGCCGGTCTGGACGTTCCGGAATTCGATGTACTGGCCGACCCGATTGCCCAGCGCCCAGTAGCGCGAGGGGTGGGTGTCGCAGGTGTACTGGAGGGCGACGACGTTGTTCTCGGTGCTGACGCCACCGGCGATGGTGAGGCATTTGCCGGTCTGGCGGTTCTTGACCTGCAGGTACGTGCTGGAGTAGCCCCAGACGTCCCAGCGGCGGGAGGGGTGGCTGTCGCAGGTGTACTGGACGGCGTGGACGTTGTTCTCGGTGCTGACGCCGCCGGCGATGGTCAGGCATTTGCCGGTCTGCCAGTTCACGAGCTGGACGTTCGACGCGGCCCAGACGGCCGTGGACGAGGGCGCGGCGGATGCCGGGGTGGCGGTGGTCGCGCCGAGGGCGAGGAGGGCAGCGATGGCGGCTGCCGAGCGAAGGATGTGTGACTTCATGTGACCCAGCGTGCGCGCGTGGGGGCGGCATGGCTTGAGTACCTCGTACTCAAGGACGGAACGTCCCCCCGTCCTGCCGGGCAGGGGAACGCAGGGGGACAGTGGGCCGCCACGCCTCACACCGGGCGCTTGGCACCCGACTCGCCGTCGGCCAGCACCATGGTCGCCGGCGGTGATGGGTTCTGCGGCTTGCGGATCACGGTGTCCGCATGCGCAGGAGTGATGCCCAGCGCCAGCACGGCGGCCATGCCGACGGCCGAAGCGGCGGCACGGCGCGTCCAGGTACGGGTCTTCATACGGCTCTCCCAGTTCGGCCGATGATCACGACGCTACTGTCCATCAGCATCAGTGCTGCATCCCCTCCCGTCCACCCCGGAATGGCCGAGTGGCCACAAACGGACAGGCCCTCGCACCCGCAGACGTTCCACGGGGTGCGGGACAGCCCGCACCCCCAAGCGTGGTCACTCCCCGCGGAACACCGGGCAACGCCGCTCAAGGTTCGCCGCGATGCCCTCGGCGCAGTCCGCGGTCTCCCACAGCCGCGCCTGCTCGGCCAGTTCGTGCTCCAGAGCCTCGGCGACGCGGCCCGCCAGGCCGGCGCGCAGCGTCGAGCGGATCGACCGCACCGCCAGCGGCGCCGCCGACGCCAGCTCGCGGGCCCAGGCCAGAGCGTGCTCGCGCTGCCGGCCGGGCTCGGCCAGCCGGTCGGCCAGACCGATGCGATGTGCCTCCTGGCCACGTACCGGACGGGCGCTCAGCAGCATGTCGGCCGCCGCCTGCCGGCCGACGATCTCCGGCAGCGTCACGCTCAGCCCGAACCCCTGGTGAAAGCCCAGCATCGCGAAGTTCGCGACGAAGCGGGTGTTCTCATCGGCGACCCGGAAATCGGCCGCGCAGGCCAGCCCCAGCCCTCCACCCACGGCCGCGCCCTGGACCGCGGCGATGATCGGCGTCCGGATCTCGAACAGCTGCGCCGCCCGCCGGTACAAACGCTCCACCACGGCCACCCGGTCACCGGCGAAACCACCGCCCGCCCCGAAGTCGGCGCCGGCGCAGAAGTGCTTACCCTCCGAGGCCAGGACGAGGACCCGGCAGCCGGGGTCGTCGTCCAACGCGCGGGCGGCGTCCACGATCCCGCCGATGAGGTGCTCGTCGAAGTAGTTGGCGGGCGGCCGGCGCATCTCCAGGAGCCCGACCCCGTTCTCCACCGTGACCGACAGATCTTCGCTGTCTGCTTGCACGAACGGCCTCCACAACGTCGGGGATGAGTTCGCCTTCCACCCTGCCCCACGCCGGTCATTGTCCCCCGCCGAGGTCTCCGCTCAGTGGACGTCCGCCGACTTCCTCACCTCGCCATCGCATGGTCCACTGACGCAAGGAGGGGGCCGCTCGTTTCTGGCGCATTCCGTCCGGACCCACGGCAGCCCTGTTTTCCGGCATAGTGCCACACATCAGTCCCGCGAACTTCGGGAAGACCGCAAAGCACTTGGAGGCCCGGCGATGGACACATCCGCGTATTTGAAGGCCGTTGTCGAGCAGACGAGCACGTTTGCCGATTGGGTGCACGGCAGGGATGCGGCGGCCCCGGTGCCGACATGTCCGAAGTGGACGCTGGCCGATCTCGTCGACCATGTCGGCGGGACACAGCGCATGGTGGCGATGCTCGTGGGCGAGCAGATGACCGAGCCAGGCAGGGCGTTCGCCGGCTACGTCCCCGGTCCGACCGATTCGGGCCAGTGGCGCGCCTGGCTGAACGACGGCGCGGCCGAGGCGAGACGGGCGTTCGCATCCGTCGCCGAGGACACGCCGGTGTGGGAGCCGGCGGGCGGCGCCGCAGGTGTGCCGTTCTGGTCACGTCGGCTGTTCAGCGAGGCTTGCGTGCATCGCGCGGACGCGGCTGCGGCGCTCGGCATGCGGTACGAGCTGGCGCCGCAGCTTGCCGTCCCGGCCATCGAGGACTGGCTGACCACGCTGACTTCCCGCGGCTATTGGAAGAACCGGCCGGACTTCGCCGATGCGATGCGCGGGGACGGTCAGGCTCTGCACTTCCACGCAACCGACGCGCCGGGGGAGTGGGTGGCACGCCGGGAACCGGACATGGTCGTGCTGGAGCGCACGCACACCAAGGCGGACGTCGTGGTACGCGGCCCAGCCGTCGAGCTCCTGCTCGTGATCAGCAGGCGTCGCCCACTGGATGCGGCTCCCGCGCTGGAGGTGCAGGGGGATCGGGCGCTGCTCGACCACTGGATCGAACACATGGACTGGGTCGCCGGCTGACCCCTGCCTGCAAGCAACCTCGCGCCCTGAGCGGGCGGCGAAGCCGGGCGATCGTTTCGCTGCGCTTCGTCGCCACCAGTCCTACAAGGCCACCTCATGGCTGCCGGTACACATGGCGGCAGATGCCTCGGGCGGTGGAACAGAAGCCGGCCCGCCCCTCAGACGCCTGCCGCCACCGCGGCGCCCAGCCCCAGCAGGACGACGCCGGTGGTCACGCTGAGTCCCCGCAGGACGGCCGGCCGCGATATCAGGGCCCGCCCTCGGCTGACGGCCCAGGTGAGCAACATGTACCAGGAGGCGCTGACGAGCGCCCACAGGGCTCCCAGCGCGACGGTTGACAGGAACACCGGGCCTTCCGCGGTCACGAACTGGGGCAGCACCGAGACGGCGAACACACCCGCCTTGGGGTTGCCGAGGTTGGTGATCAGTCCGGTGAGATATCCGCCCGCGAAGCCGGTGCGGCGCCCGCCCTCGTGGGCCGTGCGGGTGGAGACGGTGGTGAGCGCGGTCCGCAGCGTGTTCACCCCGAGGATCATCAGCACGATGCCGCCTGCGATCCGGAGCACCGCGTACGCGGTGGGGCTGGCCAGCAGGACGGCGGACAGCCCGGCCGCGGCGGCCGTGGACCACAGCAGGAAGCCGGTGGCGTTGCCCGCGAGCGTGCCTCGGAGCGTGCGTTGCCCGCCTTCCAGGACCTGCCGGATCATCAGGGCTTGACTCGCGCCGGGCAGCATCGCCAGCAGCAAGGTGGTGGCGATGAAAACGGGCACATGCGTGGGCATGGGGAAAGAACCCCTTCCGGGGATTGCGGCCGATGGGTGTCGTGTCCCGCCAGTCTTCCTCTCCCCGTACAAGTAAGAGAAGTTAAAAGAGAAGGGTGCAGCGTTAGGATTAGTGAATGGTGGTGGATCCGGGACAGCTGCGGCTTCTCGCGCTGATCGAGCGGCACGGCTCACTGACGGCGGCGGCTCACGCACTCCACCTCACGCCCGCGGCGGTCACCCAGCAGGTGGCCAAGGCCGAGCGCGACTGGCAGGTGCCCCTGGTCATCCGTGGTCCCCGCGGAGCAACGCTCACCGCGGCCGGTGCGCTGCTCGCCTCCCACGGCCGGACCGTGGAGGAGGCATCGGACAAGGCCGCGGCGCAACTGGCCGCACTGCTCGGCCACCTCTCGCTCCGTCTGCGGATCGGCACGTTCCAGGCGGCCGCCCTGCACCTGCTGCCACCCGCCCTGACAGCCCTGCGGCACCGCCATCCGGACGCCGACGTCTCGGTCGTGGACGTGGTGTCCGGACGCGGAGCGGACGAGATCAGCGCGGGGCGCCTGGACCTCGCCATCGTCGCGTCCTGGGGCACACCGCTCGCGCCGCCCCCACACCTGCGGGCCCACCCGCTCCTGCTGGACCCGATGGTCGTGGTGCTCCCCGATGACCACCCACTGGCCACCGGCCGGCCCCCGGACACCGAACTTCACCTGGAACAACTGCGCGACGAATCGTGGGTCTCCATCCTGGCCGGCCATGCCGCCCGCGAACAGTTCCACGACGCTGCCCGCGAGGCCGGCTTCACTCCCACCGTGCGGTTCGAGACGGAGTCCTACGACGTCGCCCAGGCCCTCGTCGGCACGGGCATCGCGGTGGCCCTGGTCTCGCGCCTGGCCCTGACGCATGCGCCTGGCACCACCCATCGCGAACTGGCCCACCCCAGGCCCTACCGCCAGCTCTACGCCGTGACCAGAACCGACTCCGGCCTCACACCACTCGCAGACCTGCTCATCGACCTCCTCCGTGATGTCGCCCGCGACATCACCGCCACCTGGGAAGCTTCCCTGCAAGAAGAAGAACGCTCGTCGAACTCACCGCACGGAGCCTGAAAGCCCCGGTTCTGAATCGACACCGCCTGGTCCGGAGCGGCCGGCCCCGGCGGTCCGCGTCGGTCGGTGAGCTTGTCCGCCCGCTTCGGGTCCACCAGGACCTGCCGCATCCGCAAGGTGTTGGCTGGAGCAGGTGCAGCGCGAGCATGCCGACCTCCCGGTGGGGCGGCGGGCCGTGTCCTGCCGGCACCGTTCTATCCGAGCACCGGGTAGTTCGCGCGGAACACGTTGTGCGGGTCACGGGCCCGCTTGATCTCGCGCAGCCGCGCGAGCGCGCTGCCGGAGAAGGACTTCGCCGCCGTGTCGCCGGGGGACAGCACGGTGTAAGGCTTGCGGCCGCTGATGTAGGCCTCGAGGTCGGCCACGACCTCGGCCTGCTTGGCGCGCGTCGCATCGGCCGCGTGCGGCAGGCCGAGACCCAGCAGGCCGAGCAGGTACGGCTCAGCCACCGCGCCGCTCGCGCCGGCCCCGCCGCCCGGTTCGGCGAGCGCTCCGCCCAGGTGCCTGATCTGCACGTTGATGAGCGGTTCGACCGGCTTGGCCAGCAGGAGCTCCACCGCGTCCGCGTCCAGGCCGGTGAGCAGCTCCGCACGGGCGATGGATGGGGCCGGGTCAGTGGGCTCGGCGGCGATGTCACCCAGGTCGGCAACCGGGACGACGCCGCGGCTGTCGGAGATCGCGCCATCGATCTTGTCGATGCGCGCCAGCAGATCCTCTCCCTGAGCCGCCTCGCCCAGGTAGGCCAGATCCAGCGTCACCATCGGTGACGCGCCGGGCGGTTGGAGCCGGTTGATCCAGACACTGAGTTCACGCGGCGCCTCGGCGGTGATCTCCAGGAACGCGTCGTACACCTCCCTGGTCCGGTGCTCCGGCCAGATCACGCGCCCGCCGTACAGGACCGGCACGGGATACAGCTCGAGTTCGAGGGCGGTCACCATCGCGAAGTCCCCGCCACCGCCGCGCAGCGCCCAGAACAGCTCGGGATCGGACTCGGCGGTCACCCGGCCCGGCTCGCCATCGGCGTCCACGATGTCGATGGCCCGCACGCTGTCGGAGGCGAAGCCGTACTTGCGGCTGAACCAGCCGACCCCACCGCCCAGGGTGTAGCCGGTCACGCTGACCCCCGGCGCGCTGCCGGCCAGGCCGGTCAGACCCAGCGGACCGGCCGCCGCGAGCAGCTGCCCCCACTTCACGCCTGCGCCCACCCGGGCCACGCGCTCTGCCGCGCGTACCTCCACCTCGTTCAGCAGGCCGGTACGCAGCAGGATCAGGCCTTCCACATCACCGGAGGCGCCATGGCCGCTCGGCTGCGCGGTCACCGTCATACCCGCCCGCCGCGCGTAACGTACGAGCGCCGCCACGTCATCGGCGTCCGCGGCCTCCGCCACGGCCGCCACGGGCTGCCTGACGGTCAGGTTCCACGGGGTGGCCGCCTGTGCAAAGCCGTCGTCATCGGGCAGGAGCACGCGCCCCTTGAGGGCACCGCGCAGATCGTTGATCGTCATCATCGTCTCCCTGTTTCCAGTCCTCAGAAATGCGGAGGAACGCCGGGCTGCACCACGGCAAGGACGGCGCACCTGACCGGCCGGACAAGGGTCACGCCGCAACCTCGGCCCTGCACCGGCTTCGGCCCGCGCCGGCGCACGTCAACACGCTGCTGTTTCCGCAGGTTCACGCCGAGCCGAGGACCGGCGCGGCGTCAGGCGGTGAAGACGCGCTCGACTTCGTCGCGCTGCGTGTGCAGGTCCCAGTAGAGGGGGGCGATCTCCTCGGCCGAGGCCGTCGGCGTTCCAGGCGGGCCGTCGGTGCCGATCCAGACGCCGATGGCGACGTGTGCCGCCTGGATGCCGGTGCCGGCCAGTTCCTTGTGCAGGTTGAGCACCCAGTTGCGCAGCGCGGCCTGGGCGGCGTTGAGGTTGCCGAACATCGGGATGGGGTCGACGGAGCCGCCGCCGTTGGTGTAGAGCAGGGTGCCCGCGCCGGCCTCGCGCATCGCGGGCAGCACGGCCCGGGTGGCGGCGATGGCCCCGTAGAGCAGGAAGTCCATCCCCCACTGCACATCGGACGGGTCGGTCCCGGACGGGGCGGTGAGTGTCAGGGACTCGATGCTCCCGGCTGGGGAGTACTCCAGGACGTCGATGCCGCCGAAGTGCGTGGCGGCGTCCTTGAGCGCCTGGGTGAGAGCGTCATGGTCGAGCACGTCCGCGGGGAACGCGGCGGCGGTGATGCCGTCGGTGGCGAGCCGGCCGACCAGGTCGTCGAGCTTGTCCCGGTTGCGGGCGATGAGCGCGACGTCGAAGCCTTGGGAGCCGAAGGTACGGGCGATGGCCAGGCCCATACCGGGGCCGGCTCCGACGATGGCGATGCTGGGCACAGTGAATCCTTTTCTGGGAAAGCCGTTGGGGAAGGGGCGGGGCGCATGCCGTTGCCGGTGCATCACCGCTCGTGGTCGTCGACGAAGTGGTTGTCGTGGGCTTCGTGAAGCCGGCTCAGGTCCCGCTCGTTCACGGTGGCGAGCTGCGCGAAGTACTCCTCCCGCGGTACGCCTGGCGAGAGTGCCATGAGGAGGGTGGCGGGTTCGGCGCGCTCTTTCCGGAGCGCGTGGACGTCACCCATCGCGGCATGCGCGGTGTCGCCGGGCCGCAGTGTCCGCCAGGTCCGCCCGTCGAAGTAGTCGACTTCACCTTCCTCAACGATGAAGGTCTCGCTGAAGGTCGTGTGAAAGTGCGGGGCAGGTCCCCGGCTGGAGGGCGACATGCGCCACCGGTAGATGCTCACGACCCCGCTGGTCTCCGCCGGGCCGGCGAGGACTTCGATGGTCGATCCGCCGGCGCCCAGCTGGATCGTTCGCGCCTGTCGGGCTCGCTCGGGTTTCTCGGAGAGCCAGCCCATCGGCTCCGTGTCAGTCATGATCCGAGTCTCGGGGCTTCGCCGCTCCGTTCGCGCTCACTTCGGCGGTGGCCTAACAATAGGGGAGTGATCCGCTACCGATTGGGCGCTGGTGCTGCGAGCGTGCGGTGGGCGATGTCGCCGATCCACGAAGTGGTCAGCCTTGCCCAGCTCCTGACCGAACCGCAGCGCCACCCGATGTTCCACCCGTGGCTTCGCCGTCGCCAGCACCGTCTCTCGGACCTGGACCTGAGGGCGCTCACGGTCTTCATGGCCGATGGCGCGTATCGGCCCGACTTCCTTGACCCGTCGCCGATGTCCAGTGAGCCGACGTTCGAGGAAGGCATGGAGGCCCTCCTCGCCGCGCCGGCGGACCAGACGTACGCCGAGCTGGTCGACGCTTCGACGGGACGCGGGGCACAGATCGGCCGCCGACTGCTCGATGACCCCGACCGAGCCAGGTCCGAGGCCGCCGACGCGCTACGCCGCCTCTGGAAGGCGGTCGTAGAACCGGAATGGCCGTCCATGCGGCAGGCGCTGCGTGCCGAGATGCTGGATCGGGCCATCCAGGTCAACCGCGAGGGGTTGCGCGCCATCCTTCCGCGCCTGCACCCCTCCGCTGCGTGCGAAGGCGACACCATCACCGTCGAGAAGATGGTCGACATCGACGTCGACTGCCCCGAGGGACTCATTCTCGTTCCGTCGCTGTTCATCACCGACCGGGTGCAGTGCACCACCTCAGACCACTGGGCTCCGGCGATCTATTACCCGGCATCCGGGCGGTACCTCTGGGCGGCACCTCCCACTCCGAGATCCCTCGACCGGCTTCTGGGCGCGACTCGATCGAGGATCCTGGCCGCGCTCACCACTCCGCTGCAGACGACCGTTGTGGCCAGGCTGGTGTGCGTCACCGTCCCGACGGCCAGCGAACACCTGACAATCCTGCGAGACGCCGGGTTGATCGACAGCAGCCGGGCCGGTCGCACGGCCACGCACGAGCTCACCCAGGCGGGACGCGCTCTCCTGGAGGCGGCCTCGCCGCGCCCATGACTTCACCTGCCCCGTCCGCTGCCGATGGCCGACGCGGGGCGCGATGGCGGCATCATCGAGGGGGTGCCGGTGCCGGATGGCCGGCACCGTGCACCGCTTCCTGTGCCGGGAGGAGACTGATCCGTACCTCGTCCGCGACGGATACCCGGCAACATGCTCTATTTCGGTGCGTGGAAGCCGCCGATCTTCTGCTCGAGCAGTTCGGCCAGCCGCAGCGGGGTGCGGTCCTCGAACATCGGACCGATGAGCTGCACTCCCACCGGCAGGCCCTCGGGGGACCGGCCCGCTGGTATGGCGGTGGCGGGCAGGCCGGGCATGGTGGCCAGGCCGGCCCAGACGAGCTGGTCGAAGTACGGGTACTCGACGCCGTCGATGTCGATGCGCCGGGCCAGCGGATTGGGGTTGTGGTCGTGCGGGAACGCGGGAGTCGGCGTGACGGGGCACAGCACGGCGTCGAACTCGGCGAAGAACTGCCGCCAGCCGTGGCGGTGGAGCTCGCGGCGGTTGTTCGCCTCCATCCAGTCGCGGTGGCTGAACACCATGGCGCGCAGCCGCACGGCGTCAAGACTCTGGTCGTCCGCGCTCAGTCCGGCGACGCGGGTCCGCAGCTGCTCGTACGATTCGATGGGAAAACGCGCAACAGAGCCCGACATCAGCAACTGCATGTAGAGCATCGCGGCTTCGGTCAGATCGGGCAGCAGCGGACTGTGCCGTTCGACGCGGGCGCCGCCGTCGGCGAGCGCGGCGGCCACCCGGTTCACGCCCGCCCGTACGGCGGACCCGGTCGGAATGAACGGATGCTCGTCGAGGACCAGGACCCGGAAGTCGCCGAGCCGCTCGTGGCGGGCGGGCGGCAGTGCCAAACGGTGCGCCACGCCGAGCGTCAGCGGGTCCGGTCCGGCCATGACGTCGAGCAGGAGCGTGAGGTCGCGGGCGGTGCGCGCCATCGGACCGACGACGGCGAGGTCGAGGTCGACCGGCAACGGCGGTGCCGCCGGCGCGACCATGCCGCGGGTTGCCGCCAGTCCGAGTGTCGGCTTGTGCGCGTAGATGCCGCAGAAATGCGCGGGGGTGCGCAGCGAGCCGGCGAGGTCGGAGCCGATGGACAGCGCGCCGAACCCGGACGCCAGGGCCGCCGCTGATCCGCCGGAGGATCCGCCCGACGTGCGACCGTGATCCCACGGGTTGTTGGTGGTGCCGTAGATCTCGTTGAAGCTCTGGATGTCTTGCAGCCCCAACGGCACATTGGTCTTGCCGAGCACCACCGCGCCCGCGGCCTTGAGCCGCGACACCTGTACCGCGTCCTCGGCCGGCATGTAGTTTCGGTGCGGCGGCATGCCCCAGGTCGTGGGCAGCCCGGCGATGTTGTACGACTCCTTGACCGTCACCGGAATGCCGAGCAGCGGCCGGTCCTCACCACGCGCGCGTGCCTGGTCAGCACCGCGCGCGGCGGCCCGCGCGCGGTCGAAGTCCGGCATGCAAACAGCGTTGATCACCTTGTCGTCCCGCTCGATGCGGGCGATCGCCTCGTCGGTCAGTTCGACCGAGCTCACTTCACCGGCACGCAATGCAGCTGCGAGGTCTTCGGCCGCCTGAAAGTTCCATTCCATGGAGTTGACTTTAACGGCCTGCCGTAAATGGTTGTCCCCACGCGCGTCGCCCGCATTCGCCGGAAAAGCCGAAACGGCTACCTTCACTGGCTGACGTCACGCACTCGTTCTGCCGCCAAAGACGCTCCACCCCAGGTCAGCATGGTCGTCAACAGGTCGGCTCCGCCGGCAAGGGCATGAAATGCCGCTTCGCGCAACGAGATAGACATCTCAATTTTCATCATGCATCTCTCCGGCCACTTACTATTCGCTCGACCGCTGGCCATAGCGTGCGGGATTTGTCCAGTAGACGGGTGACTCATTTTAAATTGGTTCATCGAGATGGCTTCCTCCACACGCGGCCGGCATGAGCGCCATGCCGAAGATCGCGCCGCGCCCTCGGTCGCCGCCGACGCCGAACGCCGAACGCCGCAAGGAGAGCGCCGACGAGACCCGCGCGGTCGCCAAGACCACCATCCACCAGCTGCTGTCACGCCGTGACATCCCCCTGCGCGAGAAGACCTGGTGGCGGATGCTGTACGAGACCGCCGCCCGGGCCGCCGAGATTCTGGCGCTGAACGCTGTCGGCCGGGCCTCCTGGACATGCGTGGACCCCGGCGGCCGACCGCCGGGGTCCACGGCTTGGGTGCGCGTCAGTCGAGGTCGACGAGCGGCGGCAGCTGGCGGAGGGCTTCGGGCAGCTCGCTGATGCCGCGGTGAACCAGCCGCGCACGGACGGCTTCGACGTCCGTGACGAGGACGTGGCCCGTCTCTCGCCGTTCGTGCGGCACCACATCAACATGCTGGGCCGCCACTCCTTCCGGCTGCCCGACCTGCCCGGCGGTATGAGGCCCCTACGTGGCCGAGACGCGGCCGATGAGTAGACCGGGAGGCAGGAGACGGTTGCCGACCCCGGCCGTTGTCCGGCGGCACACGGCCGCCGGACAAGGTCACCCGCCGCCGAAATCAGCGCACGCGGCCGCCGGACAAGGTCGCCCGCCGCCGAAATCAGACGCCTTCGCGCAGGTACAGGTCGCGCAGCAGGCCGATCTCGCCGCCGTGATGGGTGACCTCTTTCAGAGCGTGCAGCGCGAGCTTCAGATAGGTCTCATCGGCCCAACCGCCGGGGCCCATGCCTATCGGCGCCAACAGGCGCTTGTCGCCGAGGGCTGCGATACGGGAGATGAAGTGCTCCCAGTCCTCGGCGAGCGCCTGGACGCCCTCTTTCGCGGTGCCCGGCCACTCGTGGCGGTCGCCGAACTCGGGGACGTCCTCGAAGAGGTGGATCACATAGCCGCGCAGGCAGAGGCTGCCGATGTGCCAGATGCGCCAGGCGATCGTCGTGACGGGGTCCGGCACGCCCGGGACCGACTGCGGAATCAGCTCGTCGACACGGAAGACGCCGTCGTCGCCGGGCCGGATGCTGATGCAGTCGCTCACCGGCTCCCAGTGGTACTCGGCGTCGGTCAGGCCCTCCAGGCGCTCGAACAGCCGGGATCGCACGTTTTCGAAACTCGCGAGAATTTCCCGCGTGACGGGGTCGGTCACGATCATGTCAGCCATGTCCACTCCAGGGCTCGATGGTTTCGGGTCGGTCGGGATGATCAGGATCGACGGGTCGGCCGGCTCTGTCACGTGCCGCCGCCTCGGCGTGTGTCGCCGGATGCGAGCAGGCCAGGGCCGCTTCACGTAGCGGCCGGAGAACGTCACCGCAGGTGACGGCTCAAGCTACCGCAGATATTAGGGCGTTATGTGTGGGATGACGTCAAGATCGCCGCGCCCGACGTCCCGTCAGGCGCCCACCAGGGCCGACAGATGCTCGGCGCCGGTCTTCGTTCCGATGTTCCCCAACCCCCGATCCGTCGTCGTCCTCGTCATCCATGCTGAGGGCGAAAGGACGCTCCCGCGGCCGGCGCTGCTCAGCTCACCTCGCTGACCGCGCCCGAGCCAGAGACGGCGATCGCCGCCTGCGGGCCGCCCTCACCGCAGGCCGGCCCGTTGGGGAACAGGCCCTCGGGCGTGACGGTGAGTTCGCTCTCCACCACGGCCTCGCCCGACCGCCCTTTCAGCCGCAGCTTCACTTTCACCGGCGCCTTGGGCAGCCCCGTCACGTCCGCGAAACCCTGCTTGCCACCCGTGGGCTTGAGTTCCGCACCGCACGCTTCGCCATCGCACGTCTGGCTCGCGACGGTGGTGTCCTGGTGCAGTTCCGGCTTCGCCGTACGGCAAGAACCGTCCCAGCAGGCGGTCAGCTCAGCGGCCGTCACCATGTCCGCCAGCGGGGCATCGACGCGCACCGAGATCCCGACCGGAGCGCCGATGGCCGTGCAGCCGTGCTGGGAAGCGCAGCCCGAGAGTACGACCAGGGCAGCGGTGATCGCGACCAGAACCTTCATGACCCGTCAACGGGCGATGGGCCCTCATGGTTCATCTCGGACGCACAAGAGTGACACCGCACTTCGAGGAGTTCTCTCAGGGAGCTTGTGGCAGCACAGGTCGTCCGGTGTCCCATGGCGGCCGATCCATACGAGAACGCGATCCGTCGTGGGCGCGGGGGCAGCTCGGCGGCCCGCACGAGGGCGTGGCGGAGGTGGCGGCGGGCATCACGGTCCTCGCCTCGCACCGGCGGCGCGGCATCGCGGGCGCGGTCACGGCGCTGCTGACCCGCGCGGGAGCGGACGCCGGGGTGACGACGCCGTTCCTGACCCC
Source organism: Nonomuraea sp. NPDC050786 (assembly GCF_040654115.1). Classification (NCBI taxonomy): domain Bacteria; kingdom Bacillati; phylum Actinomycetota; class Actinomycetes; order Streptosporangiales; family Streptosporangiaceae; genus Nonomuraea; species Nonomuraea sp. NPDC050786. The sequence goes on along the minus strand of NZ_JBFAHJ010000020.1, from coordinate 29,030 downwards.
GGCCGACGACCGCGCAACCCGGTGGTACCAGCGGGTCGGGTACCGGCGCGTGGGTGAGGCTCTGCACATCTCAATGCGCCAGCCGTCCGCCGCGTTCCGCCGCTCGCGGCACGAGGACACCTGGTCGTCTGGCTCGCGGCACCAGACACCCGGTCGTCTGGCTCGCCACCGCGGACAACCCGCCGCGCCGCCGGCGGGCGACGCGGCGGGGGCTGACCGCGGGGCCGGGTGGCTACAGGGCCCTCCCGGTGGCGTATCGGTAGGAGGCCGCGACGATGCTCCTGGCCGTCTCCAGTTCTTGTGCGCTGCGGGGACCGTAGAGCATCACCACGTTGATCGTGGGGGAGGGGCCGTAGGCGGCGGCGAGAGCTTTCATGATCAGCGGCTCCTGACGTGGCGGGGAATCGGACGGGTGCCAGCCTGCTCGCCGCCCGCCCTCCCGCTCACCGTCCGTCCGGGCGGCATCCGCTACCCGAACGGGCAGCGACCTCCCTTGCCCGCCCTCGCCTGGCATCGGCACATGGACCTGCCCGACCCGCGTACCGTGCTGGCGGCCGCCGCGTCTGTCCTGCGGGCGCCGATCGGCGCCATGCTGGAACCGCTGTCACACGCGATGGCGGAACGCGGCGTCGCCGGCGGTCAGTGAGGCGGTCAGGGTCTTGGCGCCGTCGGGCGAGCTGTACATCAGCGCCGCGTAGCCGCCGGGGGCTGCCGTTGTGGTTGAGGACGGTGCCGCAGTCCTGGCCCAGGTCCTTCACGAACATTCCCAGGCCGTAGTGACCGTAGAGGGGGTCGCTCTTCGGGTGCGGCTCGCGCATCTCGGCCAGCAGCTTGGCCGTCGTCGGCGTCTCGGACATCGCGGAGCCGTTCTTCCGTTTTTCTTCCGTTCCGATTCCGCGCTCGAAAAGCTCCCTATTTGTCCGGACGCACAAAGGTAAGGTCAACCGGACCGCGGATCGCGGTGAAGCAGGTCCCTCTGATTCGGAGGGCTCAACCGATCACATTCGTTTACACAGAGGGACGAACGTGCACGAGGAGACGCATTTAAGCCCGGAAGTACGGCGGCTCGGATCGCCCCGCCTGGCGCGGGAGTGTGACGTACGGGCCGCGCTGGCCATGCTGGACGCAGGTCCGGCCGGGCTCCTGATCACCGGGGCGGCGGGAATGGGCAAGAGCGCCCTGGCCCGCCGGATGCTGGAGCGACTGCGCTCCGACGGCCGGCAAGTGGCCGCCATGGTGGGCAGATGGTCTCCGCGAACGCTATTCCGCGGTGTCTCCGAGGCCTTCCTCTGCTGGGGCGAGGAGCTTCCGCGGGAACACGTGCACATGATGGGGGCTCTCGGCCTGGCACCGTCGGACGACGCCATGCTGGACATGACCTGCCGGCTGCTGAAGAGTTTCCCGCTCGTCCTGCTCTTCGACGACCTGGACCAGAACTACGACGGCACCGGTTTCCTGGACCCCGGCTTCGGCGAGGTGTTCGACCGGCTGTGCCAGGCCGCCGACCGCGGCCGGGTGCTGGTCACCACCCGGACACCGCTACCGGCGCGGGCCGCGGGCAACCGGCTCGGTGCCCTGCGGCTCGGCCCCTTGGACCTCACGGCGGGGGTCGAACTGGCGACTGGGCTGCCCTTCCTGTCCACCGTGGACCCGGCCACCCAGGAGCGGGTGGTCCGCACGGCCCAGGCGCATCCACGCTCGCTGCATCTGCTCGACGCCTGGCTGTCCGCGAACCCGGAGGGCGCCGGAACGCGGCTGGCGGCCGTGACACCGGGAGCCGTACCATTCGGCCTGGTCATGGCCGAGCTGACCGGGCGACAGCGGGAGACCCTGCTCCAAGCCGCGATCTGCACCGTCCCGGTCACCGTACGGGACCTGGCCGTCGCCTGCGACACCAGCAGGCCGGCCCGGCGGCAGCGCCCGGAGCCCAAGCGGTCGGCGCTCCAGAGCATGCAGGCCGACGCGGCCCGGCTGGCCGAGCTCGGCCTGCTCAGCTCGTGGGAGGGGTGGGACGGGGAGACCGTCTACTTCGCCGACCGCTGGATCGCGGAGCTGCTGGCGCCGCACCAGGGCCCGGCGCTCGCCGATCGTCACGAACGCGCCCTGAACATGCACTACAGCCGAACCCACGGCAACGGTACGTTCGACGACTACGTCGCGGTCTGCCGGCACCTGGTGGCGCTTCAGGGCATCAGCGACCTGTCCACGTTCGCCCTCGAAGTCGTCGACAGTCTGGAGACGGACTCCGAGTACGCCGGGATGGCGCTCCTGGGCGAGATCACGTCGTCCATACCGGCGGGCTTCGAGCGTCTCATCCGTGACCGCCTGGTCGCCATGTTGATCCGGCACGGCTTCACGGGGGCCGCGCGAGAGGTGGCCGAACGATCGTTGTCCGCCGTCGAGGAGTGGGCCGCCACCCACCCGCAGCGCGACGAGGCCAGGTTCTGCCTCGGTGCCGCGCGCGACACGTGTGGTCAGGCCCGGCTCGCCGACGGCCACCCGGTCGCCGCGGAGGCCGTGCTCACGCAGGCCGTGGACATTTACCACGAGCTCGCGGCCGAGCATCCGACCTTCATGGAGGCGGACCAGCGGCTCGCCGGCTCGTTGCAGCATCTCGGCGAGGTGTACGGCGCGCTCGACCTGCCGGAGCACAAGGACAAGGAGTACGAGACGTGGGCCGAGTGCTCGCAGATCCGTACCCGGCTCTTCCAGGCGGATCCGAGCCCGGAAACGGCCCTGGACGCCGGGCTGGCCTTCCACCGCCTCGCCGATCTGGCCAGGAGGTCCGGCGATCGGGACAACGCGCGGAGGCTGCTGGGCACGCGCCTCGTGATGATGGAGGCGATGGCGCAGATGTATCCGTACGACGAGGAACTCGCCGCGGCACTCGCCACAGCGGAGGAGGATGTCGCCGCTCTCGACGCACACGCCACCCGCACCGCCGACGGTCCTGAGGGGGCGGAACCTCCCGGCGCGTCAGGGGGAACGGCGGAGGTCATCGCGATCCTGAGGCAGGGGCCGTTCGCGTTCAACCAGTGGCGCGCCGACCACGCGGAGGAGGAGCTCGATCTGTCCGGCGCCGATCTGCGCGGGCTGGACCTCGACAAGATGGTGCTCGCCGGTGCCGACCTCACCGGCGCGGATCTGTCGCGGGCCTCCGCACGCGGCGCCATCTTCTCCGGGGCCGATCTGACCGGCGCCAACCTGGCCGGCGCCGACCTGACCGGGGCGGGCTTCGGCTACAGCGAGGTCGTCAACGGCGCCATCGCCTTCACCCGGCTGGGCAGTGCGATGATCCAGCCAGCGACCTTGACCGGTGCGGTGCTCACCGGCGCGGTCCTCGAGCACACCTCGTTCCGCGAGTGTGACCTGACCGGCGTCGACCTGCGCGGATGTGACCTGAGCACGTTGGACCTCAAGCGCTGCGGCCTGCACGGCGCGATCATCGACACCGCCCCGGGCACCGCCTGATGGCGGCGGCACGGCTCACCGCTTCTGGGGCACGTGACGTGGACAACGCGATGAGATCCGGCCCGGGCGGCCTCTGAGCCGCGCACCCATCGGTCCGGGCCGTCGCCGACCGGCCCCGTATGCTGCTCACGGACCAGTGCTCGTGATCAGCGTGCGACACGATCGCCACGCGGTGGCATCACTTCACACAGACCCCGACGCGAAGGAAACGCATGGATTCGGAGGCGCGATTCGCGCTTCTGGGGCCGGTCGCCGTGAACGGGCCCGGCGGGCCGATCGCGCTGGGTTCGCCCAAGCAGCGGACCGTGCTGGCCGCCCTGCTGCTCCATGCGAACCGTGCGGTGCCGGACGACCGGCTCATCGACCTGGTGTGGGGCGAGCGGGCGCCGCGCACGGCCCTGGCGCGCCTGCACGTGTACGTCCACGAACTGCGCACCCTGATCGGCAGGGAGCGCATCAGTCGCGCCGGCGCCGGATACCGCGCCCACGTGGCCGCGGACGAGCTGGACCTGTCCCTGTTCGAGCGGCACAGGCTCGCCGCGCGCGCCGACGCCGCCGAAGGACGCCACGCCGGCGCCGCGGCCCGGTTGCGTACCGCGACGGCGCTGTGGCGCGGCGCCGCGCTGGCGGGCACCAGCCCCGAGCTGATCCGCCAGGAGCGCCCCGGGCTCGAGGACCGGCGGACCTGCGCCCTGGAGGAGCTGTACGACGCGGAGCTGGCGTGCGGGCGGCACACCGGCGTGCTTGGCGAGCTGCGTACGGCGGTGGCCGAACACCCGCTGCGCGAGCGGCTGGTGGGACAGCTCATGCTGGCCCTGCACCGGTGCGAGCGCCGCTCCGAGGCCCTGACCGTGTACCGGGACACCAGGCAGCGGCTGGTCACCGAGCTGGGTATCGAGCCCGGCGGCCCTCTGCGCCAGTTGCACCAGCGGCTCCTGCGCGAGGACGAACCAGACTCCCCCGGCCAGGCCGGCTCCTTCGATCAGAACATGGCTGCCGCGCGGCCGGCCGAGCTGCCCAGGGAGGTGCGGGGTTTCGCCGGCCGCGACGCGGAGCTGGCTTGGCTGCAGGAGTGCCTGGGCGGCGGCGACGGCGTGTGCGTCGTGAGCGGTACGGCGGGCATGGGGAAGACCGCGCTCGCGGTGCACTGGGCGCACCAGGTCAAGGACCGCTTCCCCGACGGTCAGCTCTACATCGACCTGCGCGGCTATGACCAGGAGCACGAGCCGCTGACCACGGCGGCGGCTCTGAGCCGCCTGCTGATCTCGCTCGGCTGCGGTCCCGGGAGCATGCCGGGCGGCTTCGGCCACGACCAGGCGCCGGGCGGCCTGGAGGCCCGGCTCGGCCTCTACCGCTCGCTCCTGGCCGGCCGCTCGTACCTGCTGGTCCTGGACAACGCCCGCACCGCGGCCCAGGTCGAGCAGTTGCTGCCCCCGACCGGCGCGGCGATCGTGACCAGCCGGCACCGGCTGGGCGAACTGGTCGTGCGCGCCGGTGCCAGGCAGCGCTCGCTCGGCCCGCTCTCCGAAGGGGACGGCCGGGCACTGCTGGACGGTGTCCTGGGCCCGGCGCGTGAACCGGTCGAATCGGACGCGCGCGGCACACTGGTGCGGGTGTGCGGCGGCCTGCCGCTCGCCCTGCGCATCGCCGCCGCGAACGCCGCCGCCCGGCCCGCCGATGGCACCACGGCGGTCGCGGCGGAACTCGCCGCCGGCGACACGCTGGCGGGACTCACCCTGGACGGTGCCGGGGACAACGCCGTCACCGTCGCCTTCTCCGCCTCCTACCGCGCGCTCGCCCCGGCGGAACAGCGGGTCTTCCGCCTGCTCGGGCTCGTTCCCGGCCCCGATGTGACCGTGGCGGCCGCGGCGGCGGTCACCGGCCTGCCGCCGGCCGCGGCCCGCGCCTCGCTCGGGGCCCTGGCCGCGGCCCACCTGCTCGAACACCACGTCACCGACCGGTACCGCTTCCACGACCTGGTCCGGCTCTACGCCGTGGCCGAGGCCGAGCGCGACCCCGAGCGCGCCGCGGCCTGGGACCGCTTGTTAGGCCACTACCTTGACCTGGGGGCCGCCATCGCCGCCCGGTGCGCACCCGGCGAGTACCTGCTTCCCGGCTCACGGCCGCCCGCGGGAACACTTCCCGGCTCACGGCCGCCCGCGGGAACGTCCGGCGTCATCGACCTGGACGTCCTCAATCTGCTGGCCGCACTGGTGCGCGCGATCGAACGCGACCCCGGCCCGCAGGCTTGGCGCCTGGCCGACCTGGTTCGCGCCATCTGCGCCCGTACCGGGCACATCGGTGAGTGGGTGGAGGTGGCGCCGGCTCTGCTGGCGGTCACCTCCGCCCACGAGGTGCCCGCCGTGGCTGCCATGTTGCACATCGGCATGGGGGACGGCCTCTTCCGCACCGGCCGCCGTACCGAGGCCATTGGACATCTCGAAGAGGCCGTGCGCATCGCCCATGACAGCGGCGAGCGGGAGGGGGAGGCGGCGGCCACGATGGGGCTGAGTTTCGCGCGTGCGTGGACGGGCGACCTCACCGGCGCGATCGCCGACAACGTCCAGGCGGCGCGGCTCTTCGAGGAGCTCGGCTCGGTGCCCGGGCGGGTCAGGGCGCTCAACGCGCTCGGCTACCAGCACCACCACCTGGGCAGGCTCGATCTGGCCGAGCGTTACTGCAGGCAGGCCCTCACGCTGAGCCGCCGCCATGACCTGCCCTACGCCGAGGGCGCCGACCTGCGGCAGCTCGGCGCTGTACTCCTCGACCAGGGCCGGTACGACGAGGCCGAGGAGTGCCTGCGGCGGTCGGCCGCCCTGATCACCTCGATCGGTGGCCACGGCGCGGCGACGACGCGCATCTGGATCAGCCGGCTGCACTGGGAGAACGGCAGGTGGGAGCAGGCGCGCGAGGAGGCCCTCGGTGCACTCGGCGTGTGCCGCGGCCAGGGTGACCGGCTGGTCGAGGCCGCGGGGCTGGTCGCCCTGGCCGATGCCGTCATCCCCCTCGGTCTGACGGCGGAGGCCGCGGACAGCCTGGACCTGGCCGACGAAGTCATCGGCGCGGCCGGGCTGCCCTGGCATCGGTCCTACGCCCTGCTCGCCCGGGCCCGGCTGCACGACGCCCGGGACGATCCGGAGGGCGCCCTCCGTCACGCGCTGCGGGGGTACGCGGTGGCGGCGGAGAACACGTACCGGCTGCCGGAGCTGGCCGCGCTGACCGAACTGGCCCGGCTGGAACGGCGCCGCGGCGACCACGAGGCCGCGGCACGCCACGCAGACCGGGCCCTGCGGCTGTGCGGCCGGATCGGGCACGCACCGTGCGCGGAGAAGCTCGCCCCGCTGCTCAAGACCGGCACGTAGCCGATCGGCTTGTGGTCACTCGTCCGGGTCTGGACCAGGCTCTCCCCGCCGGCAGGACCCCTCGCCCGAGGCAGGCCCAGAGCGGGCAGGCCGGGCAGGGCCGGACACCACATCACCTGTTCCCGTGCGGGGGCACGCGTTCGTACGGGGACAGGCGCCTGGTGCGGAACGACCAGTGGGCGGTCAGCCGGAACCGGGCGTCATCGCGCATCCGCACGCCGTTGCCGTAACTCGTCCGGCCCTCCACCACCCAGATGCGCGAAAGACGCCCGGCGGCCCGATGCAATTGCCCGGGCGACAACTCGCCGAAGAACCCGTCGCCGTTCAGGCTTCAGGTGTCGAGCCGGGCGACCCAATCGGGATAGGGCAGCGTGCACATCCAGTTCCCGGCGGGGACGTACAGCACGGCGTCACCCGGCCGTGCGTGGTCCCGCAGAGTGAAGGCCAGCTCCCGGAGATTGTCCGGCCTGCTGTGCGGTTGCCGGATGGCCACCTGGGCCGGGCCGGTGAAGGCGGCGAGCACGATCAGCGCCGCCGCCGAGATCGCCGGACGGGCGCTGCAGGGCGCCAAGCGCTGGTCCTCGGCGTATGAGGCCCGCCTGGCCGTCTTCAAGTGGATCATCCGCTACAACATCCGTAGGAGACACTCAACCCTCGGCTACCTCAGCCCGATCGATTACGAGCAGCAAACCACCGGTAAGGTGCTGCTCGCCGCATAACCACCCGTGTCCACACTTCAGGGCGAGCCCCCTCGGGCGCGCCCCATTGGCTGGGCGAGGCTGTGTAGCAGACCGGCTCGTCCAGCTCGGGAACGGCGTCGGCTACAAGTCTGTTGACCGTGCCCATGCCGGAGATGACCTCCACGGTGATGAGGTGGGCGTCTTGCCCGTCGGGCAACAGCGGCGGCAGCTCTTCCTGCGGCGTCGGAACACTCATCGTTGGCCGACTGTAGAGCACTCACCGCTCGACACCACCAGGCCTGTCCCCGCTCCGGCATGTGAGCACCTTCACCGACCATTCGATGGGTGTGGTGGTGAAACTCGCCGCACAAGCGCGTGCTCTTCGTCATCGCCACGCGCGCCCCAGCCACTGCCGTACAATGTTGAAATTGCGAAGATGCGTAATTGATGGAACTGCGTCCCTCGGGACGGGTCGCGACCCGAAGGGGTGACGTGAGTACGGCTTTCGCTGCTGCGGTCCGGGAGCGAGTCCGCTTGGCCTGGCAGGCGCTGCAGGCCGCCCGACATGACGACGACGTCGTGTATGCGGGCCTGGTGCCCGAAGACGAGTGGGAGGACGCCCGGCGGCTGACCCGCGCGCACGGAGTGCACATCGTGCAGGACCCGCAAGGGAGGCAGGGCGCATGATGTCCGTGCCGCTGTATGAGGCCAAGGCCGAGCTGTTTCGGCTACTAGGCCATCCGGTGCGCATCCGGGTCCTGGAACTGCTGCAGGACGGTCCGAAACCGGTGCGGGAGCTGCTGGCCGAGATCGAGGTGGAACCGACCGGGCTGTCGCAGCACCTGGCGGTGCTGCGACGCTCGGGCATGGTGACCGCGCAGCGTGAGGGCGCCACCGTGGTGTACGCGCTGGCCGGCGGACGCGTGGCCGGCCTGCTGCGAGCCGCCCGCGAGCTGCTGACCGAGAAGCTGGCCGGACAGAGCGAGCTGCTCAACGAGCTGCTTGCCGACAAGGCCGGGACCCCCTCCTCGTGAGCACACCTGTCTCAGCGGGCTGGACCCGCCTGCGCGCGCTGCTGCCCGGCCGCGCCGACCTCGCCGCGATGGGCGGCCACCCGCGTCGTGACCTGCTGGCCGGGCTGACCGTGGCGATCGTGGCGCTGCCGCTGGCGCTCGGCTTCGGCATCTCCTCCGGGCTCGGAGCGGCGGCAGGGCTGGCCACCGCGGTGGTCGCGGGCGCGATCGCGGCGTTCTTCGGCGGGTCGGCCCTGCAGGTGTCGGGCCCGACCGGGGCGATGACGGTGGTGCTGGTGCCGATCATGCACGAGCACGGCGCCTCAGGCGTCCTGACCGTCGGCGTGCTGGCCGGGCTGCTGCTGATCGCGCTGGCGCTGGCTCGCGCGGGCCGGTACATGGCGCTGGTGCCGGCCCCGGTGGTGGAGGGGTTCACCCTCGGCATCGCGTGCGTGATCGCGCTGCAACAGGTCCCGGCAGCGCTCGGCGTCCCGATCCCGCCCGGCGAGAAGGTCGTCATGGTGGCCTGGCAGGCGGTGCTCGACTTCGCCGCCCACCCGAACGGGTGGGCGTTGCTGATCGCCGCCGCCGTGGCCGGGGTGATGCTGGCCGGGGCGCGCTGGCGGCCCACCGTGCCCTTCTCCCTGCTGGCCGTGGCCGCCGCCACCGTCGCCGCTGAGTTGACCGGCCTGGAGGTGGCCCGCATCGGGCAACTGCCGTCCGGGCTGCCCGCCCCTTCACTGTCCTTCCTCGACCTGGCCACGCTGGGCTCGCTGATCGCGCCCGCTGTGGCGGTCGCCGCGCTGGCCGCCCTGGAATCGCTGCTCTCGGCCGCGGTCGCCGACGGCATGAGCGTCAACCACCAGCACGACCCGGACCGGGAGCTGTTCGGCCAGGGCCTGGCCAACCTGATCGCGCCGCTGCTCGGCGGCGTCCCGGCCACCGGCGCGATCGCCCGCACCGCGGTCAACGTCCGCTCCGGCGCCCACTCGAAACTGGCCGCGCTGACGCACGCCGCCATACTCGGCCTGATCGTGTTCACCGCCGCCGGCCTGGTCGCCAAGATCCCGCTGGCCGCGCTCGCAGGAGTGCTGCTGGCCACCGCGATCCGCATGGTCGAGGTCGGCTCGGTGGCGGCCATGCTCCGCTCCACCCGCGGCGACGCCGTCGTGCTGGTACTCACCGCCCTGGCCACCCTCGCGCTCGACCTGGTCCAGGCCGTCATCCTCGGCCTGCTCGTGGCCGGCGTGCTGGCGCTGCGCGCGATCGCCCGCAATGTCCGTCTGGAGGCCATGCCGCTGCGCCCGGACCTGCCCCGTGATCACACAGATGAAGAGCACGCCCTGCTGGCCGAGCACATTGTCGCCTACCGCCTCGACGGGCCGCTGTTCTTCGCGGCCGCCCACCGCTTCCTGCTGCAGCTGTCCAAGGTCGCGGACGTCTCGTTGATCATCCTGCGCATGTCCCGCGTCACCACCATTGACGCCAGCGGCGCCCTGGTCCTGGCCGACGCGATCGAGCGGCTGCAACGACGCGGCATCACCATCTACATCTCCGGCATCCGCGACGGCCACCACCAGCCCCTGCACGCCCTGGGCGTCATCGCCCGCCTCGATCAAGCCGGGCACGTCTTCGCCACCACTCCGCAGGCCATCGCCGCCGCCCGCACCCACCTCCAGCACACCGGGATCCTGCCTGCCTCCAGCGGCGAGCCGATCTCCGCACACCCGCTCGGCGAGCCATGACCTCCGTCGCCGGCTGAAGATCGAAGGCCGGCTCCGCGTTGACGACGCTCTCCTCGACCGGGTGTTCCACGCGCGGCGGATCGGCGCGCCGCACCGCTGAACGACATCCACCATGTCCGAGGCACCACCGGTGTACCGGCGCCCAGCCAACTCCTTGACTGCCCGCCCGCCGAACCACGCCGATCACTCTCGGCCGGGTGTCCGCGCCCCCTTCGCGACGCCGGTCGACCGCCCGCCCGGCCAGCACACCATAGGACCGCAGGGGCATGAGTCCACTCCTCCTGAACGACGATCACATCCCGCGCCGGTCCGGTTGACGCGGCGTACCCAGGCAGAGGCCAACCGCCAGATCGCGGCATTGAACGCCTATCGTCGAACCAGTCCGGGCGGGTCTTCGATCGCGTATGGCCACCTGAAGTCGCCCTGGCAGGCCCCTGACTCTGTTCTCCCCTCAGTCGGCCAGGTAGGAGATCGAGCGAACCTCGTAGCCGGTGTTCCTGGAGCCGCGTACGTGCATCAGCATCGCACCGCCCTCATAGGAGTAGGCGCACGAGTAGCCCTGCGGCTCCTTGCTGCAGCCCTGGAAGAAGTGGGTGACGCCGCGCGGGTCGTACTTGACCTTGAACAGCTTCTGCACCGTGGCGGAGGAGGCGACCTCGAGGCCACCGTACTCGTCGCCCCGCTTCCAGGCCGCGAAGAGATGCTTGGCCACGACAGGCGGCTCGGTGATGCGCCGCGACAGGTAGACCTTGCTGACCTTCGAGCCGGTGACCACCATCGCGATGCCGTCAAGCCCGCCGGGCACGCGCACACTTGTATGCACGAACCGGCACACGTTGCTGGAGCAGCCGTCGAAGCGATCGGGCGCCCGGTAGACATACGTGAAGATCGTCTTGACCGCAGCGGGAGTGGCCACCTTCGCGGCGCCCGTGCGGTCGGCGGCCAGCCAGGCGCGGAACAGCTTGTTCGCCACCGTGCCGGGCGCGGGCGTCCCGGCCGAGGCGGAAGCGGCGAAGGCGGGGCCGGCGGAGGCGAGCGTCAGTGTCGCAGCCGCAGTGAGAGCGGCGCCGAGAATCAGTCGTTTGAACACGCTACGACGCTAAGGGCGGCGCCTTGCGCAGGGATTGAGCCCGGCTTGCAGCGGTTGCGGTCACCCGGCTGGCACGCGCTGATGATGTGGCTCAGCATGGCGTTGAGCCCGGCGAGATCGCACGTGCAGATCAGCGCCGCCAGCCGGATCTCCACGTCATCGATCGTGGCGCGGCCGACCCTCGACGACCTCGTCCGGCTGCGCCAGGCCCGGGGCTGCCGCTCCTCGTCCGGGTCGCCCCCGACCCGGCGTTTGGGCTGGCAGCGCTGCACCAGCTGCGGTGACCGCCGCCGCCAGCCGCACCGCCTGCGAGCTCCAGCCCAAGTCCCGCTGCCAGCTCTGGCCAGCCTCGGCCACGGGATCCGCCCCGGTGAAGAGGCCTACGCTCGCATCACCGCCGAGCACGGCCTCGCCCGCCGCCGACGCACTCGCTGACTAAGTCAGCCCCCCGCGCCGACATCGGTTCCGCCATCGATGCAACATGCCCTCAATGCCAGCCAACGTGCCTGACGTGCCTAAAAGATCATTTCGCTCTGACCTGCGAGAAGAGGTCAAGAACCCAAGATAACCATTGACGCTCTCCCTCCTGCGGCGCGGTCTGCACGATGCCGCGACGGACGTGTGGGGGTGGGAGTTCAGCGGCCAGTACGGCCTGGCATCGCTGGAGGACGGCCGCTACTACGTCGCCCAGCAGGGCACGGGCGTGGAGGACGGCGTGACCAAGCAGACCGGCCTCGCCCAGCTGCACCGCTGGACGGGCAGAACTCCGGCACCGTTCGAGCGAGTCCAGTAGTCGCGAGCCGGCCAGCCATTGCGCAAGGTTCGGTAGCAGGGTCCGTCTTCACCATGGGCGGCCGCCAGCCGCGCCAGCGGCACCCTGTCGTGCAGGTGCGGCGCCAGCACCTCATAGCGGCTCATGGCCAGGGCGTGCCCGGCCACGTCCCCGCAGCCCCCGCTGTCCGGCCTGGCCTGTGAGCCGATGCTCGGCATGGCGTACGAGTTCGCGCTGACGCGGACGGTCCGCGACGCCGCCCACCTCCTGGACGCCGTCCACGGGCCCGGGATCGGCGACAAGTACACCGCGCCGCCCCCGCGCCGCCGCTATGCCGACGAGCTCGGGACCGAGCCCGGCCCGCTGCGGGTGGCGGTGACCACCAAGGCCTGGTCGGGGACGGCGGTCGACGAGCAGGTGGCCGCGGCGGCGGTCCAGGCCGGCCGCGTGCTGGAGCAGGCCGGGCACGCCGTCTGCGAGGCCGGCCCGCCCGTCGACTGGGACGCGGTCATGCGGACCTGGGTGCTCGAAGCGGTCGCGCTCTTTTCGATGCTGCTGCTGGCTCCTCGGGAACCCGATCCGGCCATGATGGAGGCCGTCTCCAGGCGGTTCCTGCAGGCGACCAAGGAGTACAGCGCGCTGGACCTGCTGGCCGCGCTCAACGCGCAGAACCGGGTGACCCGCTCGGTGAGCGCGTTCTTCACCGGCTACGACCTGCTCATCACCCCGGCACTGGGCCGCCTCCCGGCCCCGCACGGCACCCTGCGCTACAACGACCCCGAGCACACCCTGACCAGCTGGCTGGAGTCACTGGCCGAGTACGGCCCGTTCACGGTGCTGTTCAACATCACCGGCCAGCCCGCGATCAGCCTGCCCCTGGGGACCGGCGACGACGGGCTGCCCATCGGCGTACAGATCATCGCCGGTTACGGCCGCGAGGACCTGCTGTTCCAGGTCGCCGCCCACCTGGAACAGGCCATGCCCTGGAAGGACCGCACTCCCCGCGTTCTCGCGGGAGGCTCCACGGCGCGAGCTCGGAGTGCCGACGGCCGTACGTGAGAGCACCGCCGAGGACGAGCGCCGCCAGTGCGACCCACAGCCGTGCGGCCAGTCCGAGAACCACGACGGTGGTGCCCCACGCAGCCGCGGCCGCCGAGGCGAGCGCCAACGCCAGGAAGAGGAACGTCGACGGGCAGCGCGCCCAGATCATACGCTGCCCGTCGACCCGTCACAGGTTCAGCGGAGAGGCGGGACCGGCTGGAAGGAGCTTGCGGCGCGGAAGGCGGCGGTCGCCTGCCGGGAAAGGAGCCATAGCTGACGGTTGCGCTGGAGGACGACCCGGTTCGGGTAGTTGAACGACTCCAGAGTCACCGATGTGCCGGTCGAGCCGGGACGGGCGTAGAAGGTGGCGTCCTTGTTGAACAAGGAGCTGCCATCCCTGAGGTCGAAACGGAGCCGGAAGTTCTTGTGGCGTAGGTAGCGGCCGTCGGGGCCGACGAATGAGTATCCCTTGGGGTCGGCGAGGCCCGGCACGATGCGCAAACCGGCGCGCTGCCGGGCTGCGGCCGGGTCGTCCTCGCGGATGGCGGCCAGCCGGGCGAAGCCGCCGGACGCCTGGATGAACAGGGGAGGAGTGTCGAGCGATCGGAACGACCGCGTGACGCCTGTGGGCAGTGCGGCAGGCGCCGGTGTTGACGTAGGCGACGGGGATGCCGTGGCCGGCGGATGTGGCGCGGAAGTCTGGGACGGCAGGGGGCCGGCCGACGGGGTGGCGGAAGGTGCCGTTTCCGGATTCCGTTTGACCAGCTTGATCGTGGGATTGCCCGCCGGCACGAAGCTCGCCCAGGCGGAGGTGTCGCCGGTGTAGTAGATGGTCAGCTTCGCCGGGTCGGCTCCTGTGAACGCGGCGGCGTCCTGGGCGGGTGGCTTCTGTCCGAGGTACAGCGCTCGCAGGCGGGGAGTCTGCGCGAAGACGCGCGGACCGAGCTTGCTCAGGCTCGGTGCGTAGACCGATTCGAGGCTCGCGTTGCCGGAGATCGAGTCATGCCAGGCGGTCGTCAGTGCGGGCGCGTACAGCTCCTTGAGGGAGGCGAGGTGGACGATGGCGTTCTTGTCCAGCGTCTGCAGACTTGGCAGCCGCAGCACCTTGACGCCTGTGCCGGCGGCGGCGTCACCGTTGAGATCGAAGCAGTTGATGCCCATGTAGCGGAGCTTGGGCAGGTTGACCGCTTCCAACACGTGGCTGTCGTTCAGTCCGTTCCTGCCGATCGACTCCAGTTCGGGGGCGTTGAAGTAGCGCAGGCGGGAAGCGTCGTCGAACGCGAAGTCGTCGATGGTGCGCACCCGCGGGAGATTGACCTTCGTCAGGTACTGGTTGCGGCGGAACGCGTTCGCGCCGATCTCCGTGACGCTGGGCAGATAGAGCACGCTCAGTTTGGCGTAAGGCCCGTGTCCGAACGCCATCGCCCCGACGGTGCGGGCCGCCTTCAAGCTGACTGAGGCGAAGTTGTGATTGCTGAAGGAGCCGGGCTTGACGTCCTGCAGATCGTCCAGCACCAGGTGCCTGACCCACGACCCCCACCACCCGTTGTACCACAGGTACGGTGAGCGCCCGCCGCGTGCGATCTGCCCGGCGCAGGCCAGTCCGGAGCCCGGTGTGCACTCTGTGCCACCCTGGAGGGATCGCAGGTTGTAGATGTGCAGTCGGTTCAGGTTGGTCAGCCCGAGCCCGCCCGCGCTCTCGGCGTTGCCGACCGTCTGCACCGCCCTCAGGTCGGCGTCGTTGAGCGCGGTTCCGCCGGTGAGGTAGAGCGCGATGCCGGTGCTGCGGGCGAGCTCCGTCCGCGCCTTGACAAGCTGCGCCTTCAAGGGGTGCTGCGAGGCTTGGGACACGTCGTAGGACAGCAGGAACGTGCCGGACGGCAAGGCGTGGTCGCCCGGTTTGGACGGCCGGTAGGTATAGGTCTCCTTCCTGCTCAGCTCCCCATCGGAGGAGAAGACGGGGTCGGTTCCCGGATCGGGCAGGCCCGTGCCGCCGTGCAGCGCCGTTGGGATGGCGGTGCGCACGGCGGCGGATGCCGCCGGCCCCGGGATGCCACAGAGGGCCACGGCCGTCGCCAGCGCGGTAAGAGCCAGATGGCGGGCTGAGGAGTTTGCACAACTCTTGTCGATCATTACTGCCTTACTGCCGTTGCTTCCCGTGTGGAGGCTTTTGTGAGAGTGACGGATGGTGCGGATGGGGATAACAGCAACATACCGGGGCGTTCGCGATTTCATCCGCCGCTGCATCAGGACGGCAGGCTCCTCCTGACGGCGGCGACGGCAGACGCCAAGCTGCCCGGCATCGCCGTGGAGAACGCGGCGCCGTCGCGGCTGTTCCGCGAGGGGATAGCCGATCTTTGCCGTGCTGGCCATGATCCTTCGCCTGGTGCGGGTTTACTCGGCGACGGGTTGCGGGAGCCGAGGACCGGGGAGCGACTTTCGGCGACCTGGCCGTTGTCGTCCACGACGTACAGGTCGATGGCAGGACCTGCCGGATGGAGGCGGGGACGCGTTCAGCGTGTCGGCAGATGGCGAAGGGCACTGTCAACGCGTGGCGGATCTGCGGGCCGCCATGGCTCATGCGGCGTAAGAGTTGGCCGTAGGCGGTGTCCAGGTCGGTGCCTGGATCACCGGTGTGGCCCTTGACCTCGCCGATCAGCTGCTGGGTTTCGCGGGAGGCGACCACGTCGGCACCGCCGCGGCCGGCCGGCTCGACAATCCAGCCCTGGGCTGTGAGCCGGCGCCGGAAAGCGGCCGTTGCCCGAGAGGCGTGGCCGAGGCGGCGGCGGACAGCCCCGATGGAGACACCGGCGTTGATGAGCTCGGCGGCATGGGCGTGGCACAGCTGGTGGATGTCGATCTCCACGCGTGCGGCGGCGCAGTTGCTCTGCCAGCGGTGGTGGGCGGCGTCGTAGGACAAGGACCCGCCGCGGCCGTTGACGGAGGCGCGGAACAGCGGCCCGGCGGTGTAGCCGGCCCCGCGGGCCAGGTAGAGCTTGAGCAGGGCGACGTAGCCGCGGTCGTCCAGCAGCACGATGCGTACGCTGTCGCCCTTGCCGTGGATGCGGACGTGTTCGTCGTCCAGGCGCAGGTCGAGGTCCTCCACGTACAGGCCGCAGACTTCGGAGGCGCGGGCACCGCACACGTAGGCCGTCTCGCCAGAACCTGCAGGATCTGCTGACCGTGCTGGCGCTGGTGGCCGCCGGGGTCGGGGCGGCGTTCGTGCCCGCGGGTGCGGCCCGCGTCGCGCCGCGGCCGGTCGTCGTCACCCCGATCGATCACCCGGGCGCGGAGTGGGAGGTCGCCGTGGTGTGGAACCGCGACCGCCCCCACCCGATGACCGCCCACTTCCTCGGCCTGGTGCGGAAGACCGCCTAGCGGGTGGCCTCGTGGAAGTCGTAGGGCAGTTCGTCGAAGACGTAGTAGACGCAGTCGGCGCCGGGCGCGCAGCGGCCCCAGTGGACGGCCTTGCCCGGGTAGTAGAGGAAGTCGCCCGCGCCGACCTGGTAGGTCTGCTTGTGTCCCTGGACGTGCCAGAGCATCGTGCCCTTCACGCCCACCACGTGCTCGGGGCTGCTGTGCCAGTGGGGTGAGAACGGCGTGCCGGCCTTGAGGGTGAACCTGGCCTCGGACGGCCCCTTCTTCGGGTCGCCCTTGAGCTGGACGTAGGTGCAACCCGCCAGGCCCTCGCACGGGGAGCCCTTCTCGTGGTCGCTGTGGTAGGTAACCGGGTCCTGGGCGGCGGCCGAGACGGCCGATCCCGTCGCGATCGCCGCCAGTATCGCGGCCGACACGGCCACGAAGACCTTCTTCATCATGTGTGCGCTCCTTAAGTGGACTGTGGTCCGATTATACGGACCACAGTCCGGAAAGCAAGATGGGTGAGATGGGTCACTGAGGCGGACACCGTAGGTCGAGGAGGAAGGCGAAACAGGATCCGAAGGGGGAGACGGCTGGCCGAGGCGAAGCGCTGCTGGAGGTCCACCACACCGACGGGACCCCGCTGCCGCATTCGCCCGCGGAGCCCGCGACCACCCTTCCACGATGCCGGCCCTGTGCCGCAACTGCCATGGCCTGGTCACCCACGGCCGCAACCGCGCCGCGCTTAACCTGATCTTCGCCGCAGCGGCGAAGGAAGCACATCAGCGCCTCCTGGCGCATGAAGCGCGCTCGGCAACGCTGGGTTGAGCTCAACGACAACCGAAGGGCCCCGGTCAGGCCCATGGGAGTGCGGGCTGGGGAGCCGATAGGCGATACGGGATCGTGCTGTCTCGACGGCCATGAACGAGGAAGCGGGCACCTGGCAGCGACGACGGCCCCGGGACTGAAACCCAAGGTAGTGCAGTGCCCGTATCTGCCCGTCAGTGGGTCGTCTCACGACTTTCTGCTGGGTCTCCGGCGAAGGGCCGTCATGCCGGGGTGACCGACGCCTCACCCGGCGGCTGCGGTAAAGACGTCCGCGTCGGTGAGATGTTCCTCGGGGGCATTCGGCTGGGGTGACTGCACGGGCGAAGTCCGTTCCCCTTTCATGGTTGCGGGAGCGGGCGGCTTGACTGCCCGCTCCCGCGCCTCCAGGAAGTCGCCGACCTCGACCACCCGGTCCTTGAGCAGATAGCCGACCCCGCGTACGCCACCGTCGACGAGCTGGGCGGCGTAGCGCGTGTCGACGTACTGCGACAACACCAGCACGCCGATCCCAGGGTGCCGGCGCCGCACGGCGAGCGCGGCCCGCAGGCCCTCGCTGGTAAAGGTCGGCGGCATGCGCACATCGGCGATGACCACTTCCGACCGATGCTCATCACACGCGGCCACCAGCCCTTCCCCGTCGCCGACGGCCGCCACAACCTGGTGGCCCTCCTCGCTCAGCAGCCGGGTCAGACCTTCACGCAGCAGCGTGCTGTCTTCGGCCAGGACTATGCGCATGGCAGCTCCACCCGCAGCGTCGTCGGCCCCCGGCTGGGCTGTCGAGGTCGAAGCGGCCGTCGTAGGCGGCCACCCGGCGGGCCAACCCGGACAGGCCGCGCCCGCCGAGGCGGGCGCCGCCGACGCCGTCATCGCTGACACGTACGCGCACCATGCCGGCGGCTTGGCGGACCTCGACCTCAACCCGTTGAGCCCGGCTGTGTTTCAGCGCGTTCGTCACCGCCTCGCAGACCACGAAGTAGGCGACCGTCTCCTGGGCCGGGCCCAGCCGCATCGGAACGTCGTAGTCCAGATCGATCGGCACGCTGGAGCGTTCGACGAGCGACTCCAGCGCCGCCGGCAGCCCGCCGTCGTCCAAGGCCACCGGGTAAATCCGCCAGGCCACCTCCCGCAACTCCTCCAGTGCGCGACGGGATTCCTCCCGCGCCTGCCGGAACAGCGCGGCAGCCGCGCCCCTTTTCCATTTCGGCGTCGGACGGCGCGGCGTCGCTGTCGGCCAGCCGGTAGGTCACCTGATCGCAGCCGGGGCCCTCGCTCAGCCGGTAGTCGATCTGCGCCTGGGCAGGGCCGAGCACGGTCACCCACGCCACTCGACCACCCCCGCCCACGCCCCTGATCTTGGGGCCTGGCCCCTCGTATGGCGGCAGCCATACCTGGGTTCTTCCTTTGATCTTGACCTTGTTGGACATGGTGACACTGCTGGGTCATGAGTGTCGGTTGCCGATGACGTTGTCGGTGTTCGCGTGTTGTTGTCAGTGCTCGTGTCGGTGTTCAGCGTGAGTTGTCGGATTCCGCCCTCGGCTCCGATCTTGGTGGGAGGTTCCGTCAGTCCACACGCGCCCAGAAGTCGTACGGGTCCTGCCCGGGGCGGAATCCGTGCGCCTCTGCCATGTCTGCCGCCTCTCGGAACCTGTGAGCGACAAGGGATGGATCGTGGGCGTCGCTGCCGAAGCTGACCGCCGACCCGCCCTCCTCGTGCCACCACCGCAGGATCACCGGTGACAACGGCAACCTTGTGTTGATCTCCAGGGCCCGCCCTGACGAGGCGGTCGCCCGCAACGCATGCCGGAACTCCTCCTCGAAGGCCAGCGGATCGAAAGGCACAGCCTGCGTAGGCCAGAACCGCACTGGGTAGTCGATGTGGGCAAGCACGGAGAACGCATCGCTCCCCGCCACCAGTCCGGCAACCTCGGCCAGGTACTCCCGGATGACCTCGGCCGCAACCCGGTGGTCGTACAGCGCCCACGGTTCCGCGAACCCGTCGCCGTCGGGCAGGCAGTGCACAGAGCCCAGGATCCGGTCGAACCGCCCGGCCGCGAGTACCTTCGCCACGGCCTCCGCGTGCCAGTGCGGCTCCCCGACCTCCAGCCCACTCAGGATCCGTAGCCCGGGGAAGCGCTCGCGGCACCGCTCGATCGAGTCCAGATACCCGTCCACGTCGAACGCCGGAGGGCTCAACACTCCCTCCGGCGAGCTCAGCGACAGCAGATGGGCATCATCCGCAGAACCGATGTTCAACGACGTGTGGTCAAGGTGCTCGGTGAAGGCGATCGCCGGGAGCCCCAGCTCCACCGCCCGCGCGCAGGCGAGCTCCATCGAGGCTTTCGGCGCATCCCAGGACCACTCGCTGTGCACGTGGCTGTCCGCAGGCAATATCACAGAAGCACCATAGTGGGCGATCACGGGAAGGTGGCTGGGTCTGTCTAGATAACGGCTCTGTCTTCCTGTCGGTGGCAACGGAGCGTTAGGCCAACAGGATGCGGTGACGGAGTAGCGTGACGCCGGCTCGACCGTGCATCTGGCGCATGATGCGTTTGGACTTGGTGTTCACCCCTTCGGTGCCGCCGTTATGGAAAGGCAGGTGATGGCCGCGCGGACGGCGTCGCGATCCTGGTCAAGGCCCCGAATGAAGGCGTGCGCGTGAGGGAGATCGGCGGCGCGGGCGGTGGCGATCCACGCATCGAGACGCTCGGCGTTGCCCTCGCAGGGCCGGAGCAGGTCGGCGAAGGTGCGGACGAGTCCGGCGAGGTCGATCATCTCGGGACAGGCAGCGGTGAGGTCGTCCAGCAGGCTCCGGTGCTCCTCTTTGAGCTTGTCAGGGTGAGCGAGCAGGAGTCGGGCCAAGCGGCGCGGGGAGATGGGTAGCCGGTCGGCCTCGACTCGGCCTTGGGTGATGTAGCGGTAGAGAAGGCTGAAGCTGCCCGGGTAGCCGAGGGCTTTGATGTCGTACGGCTCGGTGGAGAAGCACGTGACGCAGATCTTCACCAAGCTCGGCCTGTCCCCGTCGGACAACGACCACCGCCGGGTACTTGCCGTCCTGCACTACCTGCAGGCCTGACCATCCCCATCCGCGCTCCCGCGCGGATGGGGACCAAAAGCGTCAAAAGGCACCCTACGGCGCCGGGGTCGCGTGAGAACTGGCCACTGTGGCCATGACCTCAGCACGCCATCGAGGCCGGCCAGCGGGGGCTCAGCCAGGTAGTCCACCACAGGCCACGGCACCGCGAGCGGATCGGTCAGGAACAGGCCTTTGTACCGGACTGTCCCGATCTGGACCGCTAGCCCCAACCGGTGCGAGTCCTGGCGTGACTTCGCGATCACGTCCCGATCGAACGCGTCCAGGAACAAGAACTTCTCCAGATCCGACAGCGACGGCAGCTCCTCGAACGCCGAATACGCCCGGACCTGGTCATCAGATCTTGCTTCGTTGGAAATTTCTTCATTGCTACCGGGACCCCACGTAGTCCACCGCAGCCTTGAGCAGCTCACCCACGTGCCACGGGAACCGGCCCTCCTGCTCGAAGAACCTCAGCATCAGGCCGAACCCCGGACGAGTCGCCCCGTCTTGTTTCCCACCAGCTCCCAGTCGCCGTCCAGCAGCGCCTCCATGGCGCCCTGCATCGGCGCTCACGCACGGCCGAGGCGGCCGCCGCATCCTCGGCAGTCATGAGGAGGCCAGGTCGAGGTGGGCCAGCTCGCGGCGGGAGCGGATGCCGAGCTTGCGGAACGCTCGGTAGAGGTGGTGCTCCACGGTGCGCGGGCTGAGGAACAGCTGTGCGGCGATCTCCCGGCTGGTGCCGCCGTCCGCGGCCAGCCGGATGACGAGGAGTTCCTGTGAGGTGAGCCGGTCCAGTGGGTTGGCGGCCGTGGGTTCGGCCGGCACAGGTGACTCTCCGGTCGCCGCCAGCTCGGCGCGCGCACGTTCCACCCAGGGTTGGGCGCGCAGCCGCTCGAAGGTCTTGAGGGCCGAGCGCAACGGGACGCGCGCGTCGCTGCGCCGCCGGGCGCGCCGCAGCCATTCCCCGTACAGCAGCTCGGTCCGCGCCTGCTCGAACGGGCGGTCCACGCCCTCGTGCGCGGCGAGCGCGCGCAGGTAGTCGCCCTCGTCGTTGGTCAGCAGCGCCCGGCCGTGCGCAGCCAGCGCCTGCGCCCACGCCTGATCGCCCGCCCGCGCCCACTCCTCCAGCCGGCGCAGCGGCTCGGCGGCCCGGTCCGGCTCGCCCAGCCGCACCGCGGCCTCCACCTGGTCCACCCCGGCCGCGACGAGGCCACCTGCGTGGCGCAGCGGTCCCCGCGTGGCGGTCTCCAGCCGGTGCAGCGCGGCTTCATACCGGCCGAGACCCAGGTCGAGCAGGCTGAGCGCGGCGATGCCGGCCATGCCGCCGGTGTCGGGCTCAACGGCCGCGAGGCGTACGCAGCGCTCCTCGTCCCCCTGGATGGCGGCCACCTTGGCCAGCACAGCATTCAGCCGCGGCAGCCGCTGCTCCAGCCCGGTGTCGCGGACGATGCGTGCGGCCTCCGCCACGGACGCCTCGGCGTCGCGGTGCCGTCCGGTCAGCACCTGCACCCCGGCCAGGTCCTGCAGCACCTGCGGCAGCGCTCCCACCAGCCCATGTCGGCGGCACCGCGCCACCTGTGCCTCGGCCAGCTCGGCGGCGACCGCGTCCTCGCCGAGGATCATGGCGCAGAAGCAGGCCCACGACATGGTGATGTCGTCGGCGACGGAGTCGTCCGCCTGTTCCGGCCCCGCAGGTCGGGGACCGCTCAGGACGTCCGGCACGGCGCGCGGCGCGCCCGCCACGAAGTCCGCCAGCAGCGGCAGCCCTCGTGCGTAGTCCTCCTCCACCAGATGCGCCAGACCCAGCACCATCGGGTCGTCCCTGCCCAGTGCGCGCAGGCGCGCCGCCGCTTCCCGGATGGACTCCCGGTCACCGCTGAACCATCCGTACCCGGCGGCGGTGCGCAGCATCGTCACGACGGAGTCCGGGTCAGCGTGCGCCGACCGCTCCACCAGCACGCGGGCCGCCAGCCGCCGCTCGCCCAGCTCGAACTCCACCACGGCGCGCACTGGAGCCAGCCGCGCCAGCGACTCGCCGTCGTCCACCAGGCGCTCGGCCTCGTCGGCCAGGGCGGCGGCCTGCGCCGCCTGCCCGGCCGACAGGGCAAGCGACGCCGCCTCTCCCAACCGTGCCGCCCGAATGCGGGAGTCGGGGGTCAGGCCCGCCGCCTGCTCGTACAGGCGCGCCGCGGACGCGTACGTGATGCGGGCGCGGGCACGCTCGGCGGCGCGCGCGATCTGCGCGGCGACGTCCTCGTCGGGGGAGGTGGTGGCGGCGGCCAGATGCCGGGCGCGTGCGCCCTCGTCGATGGCCGCCTCCGCCAGCGCCTTGTGGACGGCGACCCGGCGTGCCAGGGGTGCGCCCTGGTAGGCGGCGGTGGCGATGAGGGGGTGACGGAAGGCGATGACGTTGCCCGTGATGTCGACCAGCCCCGCCTTCTCGGCCTCCGCCAGGTCCTCCACCCCGACGCCGAGCGCAGCCGCGGCGCCCACCAGCGTCGGCAGGTGCCCGCGTCCCTCGGCCGCCGCCGTCAGCATCATCAGGCGGGTCCGCTGCGGCAGCTGCCCGATGCGGGAGCGGAACGACGCGAGGAGCCGGTCGGGCACCGGCATGGGTCCGGTGGCGGACGGGTGGCGGCGTCGCGCGGCGGCGAATTCGATCAGCGCCAGCGGGTTGCCCGCCGAATCGGCGATCACCTCGTCGCGAAAGACCGGCGTGAGCCCGCGCTCCTCCAGAACCAGCGCCGAGTCCTGCGGCGACAGCCGTGACAGCCGCAGCTCCGGCAGCCCGGTCGCGGCAAAGCCCTCCTCACGCGTGGCGAACAGCATCGCGACCCCTTCGGCGGTCAACCGCCGGGCCGCGAACAGCAGCGCGTCGGCGCTCGCCCGGTCCAGCCATTGCGCGTCGTCGACCAGGCAGAGCAGCGGGCCGTCCTCGGCGACCTCCGCCAGCAGGGTGAGCACGGCCAGCCCCGACAGGAACCTGTCGCGACCGACCGTCCCTTCCTCGCCGAGCACCGCGCGCAGCGTGGCGGCCTGCGGGGCGGGCAGCGCCGCGATGCGTTCCTGCACCGGCCACACCAGCTGGACGAGCCCGGCGAACGCCAGGTCGGCCTCAGCCTCCATGCCGGTGACGCGCAGCGTCCGGAGCGGGGCGCCTGCCTCGGCTTCCCGGCAGGCCCACGCCAGCAGCGCCGACTTGCCTACGCCGGGCTCGCCACGCAGGACCAGGCTTCCGCTGCGGCCGGCGCGCACCGCGTCGATCAACTCCCGGATCGCCGCCTGCTCGCTCGCCCTGCCGTACAGCACCGGCGCCTCCGTCCGTATGTACGTACGCCCCAACCTCCGTAGGCAACTACGGAAACCTTACCGATTCGGCCCGTAATCGCCCGCTCATACCGTCGGATCAGCGCAAACACCGAACAAGACGGAGGGAGACCGTCGTGGACGATTTTCTCGAGCCCATGACCATGGGCAAGCTGACCTTGCCCAACCGCCTGGTGATGGCGCCGATGACGCGCAGCCGGGCCCGGGGCGGGCTGGTCACCGAGCTGACCGCGGAGTACTACGGCCAGCGCGCCGCCGCAGGGCTGATCATCACCGAGGGCACCCAGCCGTGCGTGCTCGGGCAGGGCTACATCGACACCCCGGGCCTGCACACGCCGGAACAGGCGGCAGCCTGGCGGCGCGTCACCGAGGAGGTGCATCGGCGTGGCGGCCGCGTCTTCGTCCAGCTGATGCACTCCGGACGCATCGGTCACCCCGTCCTCTATCCCGGTGGGGAGCTGCCGGGGGCTCCATCGGCCATCGCCTCGGGAGAGCGGCTGTACACCCCCGATGGATTGCTCGACCACCCCACGCCCCGCGAGATGACCATGGCCGACATCGCCCGCGCCGTCGACGACTTCGCGACCGCGGCCAGGTACGCGATCGACGCCGGGTTCGACGGAGTGGAGTTGCACGGGGCCAGCGGCTATCTGATCCACCAGTTCCTGTCGGACAACACCAACCGGCGCACCGACGCCTACGGCGGCACGGTGGAGCGGCGCGTCAGGTTCGCCACGGAGGTGGCCATGGCGGTCAGCGACACGATCGGACCGACTCGCACGGGCATCAGGATCTCGCCCGGCATCACCTACAACGGCATGGCCGAGAGCGACACCGAGACGCTCTACACCGAGCTGGCCCGCGCCCTTACGCCGCTGGGGCTGGCGTACCTGCACGTGTCGGAGAACGGCACACGCGGCGTCACCAAGCTGCTGCGCGCCGAGTGGCCCGGCACGCTGATCCTCAACCCGCACCCCACGGACAGCGACGACCCGGCCACCCCGCAGGACGGGATCGAGGCGCTGCGCTCAGGCCTCGCCGACGCCGTCGCCTACGGCAGGCTGTGGCTGGCCAACCCCGACCTGCCGGCCCGGATCGCGGCGGGCGGGCCGTACGCGGACGCCGACCCCGCCACCTTCTACGGCGGCGACCACCACGGCTACACGGACTACCCGACCCTCATCGAAGCGGGCGCCCGATGAGGCGTGACTTCCCGCCCGGTGCCGGCGGTCGAGCAGCGCGTCATGGCGAGGCCTCCGCAGCGGGGGCGCGCGGTCCGCACGCAGCCCGTGCGGAGGTGACACTCACTGCGGGAGGCAATGCAGAGGTGAGCGGCGGCCCTTCAGGGGACGGGCTCACCACCCGCGCCCGTGGCGAGGAGGCGCAGCGGCGCAGGAGTGGGCGCGTGCCCAGCGGGTGGCTGGCACTGCTGGCAGGACCGATGTCCTTCGGCATCGCCGGGCCGGCACTGGTCCTGCCGGACGCCGCCCGCGACCTGAGCCTGACGACCGCCGCGATGACGTGGATCGTCACCGCCTTCGGCTGGGCGATCGCGGTCGGCACCCCTCTGATGGCGGGCCTGCAGAGCCGGCGCGGCACCCGCACCGCCCTGGCGGCCTGCGCCGCGCTGGTACTGCTCGGCACGGTCCTCGTCGTGACAGCGCCGCTGCTGCCGCTGCTGGTGGCGGGGAGCGCGCTTCAGGGCTTCGGCACCGCGGGACTGACCACGATCGCGATGAGCCTCGCCGCCTCGGCCCGGACGATGGGCCTCGTCACCGCGTCGCTGGCAACGGTCGGCTCCACCGCGCCGCTGGCCGGCGACCTGGCCGCGAGCGTGCTGGACTGGCGGGCCGCGCTCGCACTGCCGGTACTCAGCGTGCTCGCCGTGCCGGCCGTGCTACGCCGGCGGCCGGACACGCCGCTGCCTGCCGCCCGGCTCGACCTGCCCGGCGCGATGCTGCTGATGGCGCTGGTCACCGCGCTGGTGTTGGTCCCGTACGCCTGGCAGGCGGCGGGCGCCGTCGCGTTGGCCGCCGGAGTGGCGCTGGCGCTGTGGGTACGGAAGCGGCCGGACGGGTTCGTGCCGACCGTGGTGCTGCGGTCCCCGGTCTTCCCGGTCGCGGCCGGAGCGGCTTTCCTGCTGGCCGTGGCGAACTTCGGGATGATGTACGCCCTGCCGCCTCTGCTCGCGGAGGTGGCCGGCTGGACCGGCCCCCAGGTCGGAGTGGCGATCACTTGGCCGCTGCTGTTCGGCGGGCTCGCCTCCTACGGAGTGATCGCGCTGACCGCGAGAGTGCCGTTCGGCGTCCTGGCCACGCTTTTCCCCGCGCTGGCCGCGGCAGGCGTCGCACTGGCGGGCCTGGTGGCCGCCACGGCGCTGCCAGCCGGCGCCGCCTTGGGTGCGGCTTCTCTCGCCCTGCTCGTCGCTCAAGGACTCACCTCGGTCGCGGCCGCCTCCGGACAGGGAGCGTTCGCCACGCGCGCCGGCGCGGCCGTGCCAGCAGCGGCGCGACCAGCGGCGATGGGCCTGTTCAACCTGGCCTACCTGCTCGGTGCCGCCTTCGGTCCGGCGATCGCCACGCTGCTGGTCGGCTGACGGTGCGGCGTGGTCCTGATGGATGGGAGGGCCGACCATCGTACGCCGGGCTGCGGGCGCTCGACGTGCCCGAGGAGCCGGTGGTCAGGCTCTGGCACGCGGAGACGCTGCTGCGGGAGCGCCGCGGGGACGGCCGGAGTGGCTCAACCACCTTGATAGCCCGGCAAGCAGCATCCGCGCCGCTCTGCGTCCCGCCGTGACATGGACTGCCGGTCTGACCGATGCCACGCCGGGACGGGGAGCCGACGGACAAGCGGGAGGCGTTCTGGATCTGGCCGGTCGTCCTCCTGCTGGTCACGTGGGAGGCCACCTCTCTTCAGGAGAACTCTGCCGTACGGTGGCGGCTGTACTCGCGCCGGAACTTCGCGGGTGATGTGCCACAGGCGGAGGTGAACACGCTGTAGAACCGGCTGACTGAACCGAAGCCGACTGTGGACGCGATGTCATTGATCGGTAAGTCGGTGATGATCAGCAGTCGGCGGGCCTCCGCAAGGCGGTGCTTGGTGAGGTATTCGACCATGGTTGTGCGGACCACCTTGCGGAACTGGGCCATCGCGTAGTTGGGGTGCAGGTGCGCGGCGCCGGCGATGTCGGCGCTCGTCAATGGCTCGCGGAAGTGTTCGGCGATGTGCCGCACCATGGCGATGACGTGCTGTAGCGCCGGTTCGCCTCCGGTGTACTGGGGCACTGGTTCGCCCATGCTCATCAGAGCGAGCCGGCGGACCCTGGCTTCGATCTCCAGCAGTGCGATCCGATGGCGTTCGCGCTGGTCGGTGGCCAGGTCGTCGGCCCACTGGGCAAAGGTCACGGGATCGGTGGGCAAGATGGCCGACGGTGCCGAGACCAGGGGTGCACCGGATAGAAGGCGCCTGACGAGCGTGGCGGGCAGTCGCCAGCTCAGGAAGGTCGTGAACGGCACGTGGAGCCAGTGGACGGACGTCGCCGAGTTCGCCACCAGCTGGTGCGGTACCGCGGCCCAGAACACTGCCAGGCTTCCAGGGCCGATCTCGACGGGCGTGCCACCGAACAAGTAGAGCATGGTGCCGCCCTCGGTCACCAGATTGATCTCCAGGTCGTCGTGCTGGTGGGGGGAGCCCATGACCACCGGTCGGCCACCCCATCCGGTGAGACTCGGCGGTTCAAGGCTGGACATGAGGATCCAAGAAATTTTCACTCTCTTAGATGAAGCGTTCGTGGATTGTAGGCTTCTATCGTCGTGACAGTCCACGCGGGTCGCCTGAAGCCACTGCTGACACCTCACCGACCGCGGGTCCGCGGGGCAGGAAACATGACCATTGCTCTGACGGCATGACAAGGAACTTTCATGACCTTCTCGTTAGGCATCGTTGGCGCCGGGCAGTTCGCCGGCCAGTTCGCCAAGCTATGGCGGCTCCACCCGGGCGTCGGCGACATCTGGGCCACCGACCTGATCCCGGACCGGGCCGCCCGACTGGTCGCCGACTACGACCTTGCCGGGACCATGCCGTCCTTCGAGGCCATGCTCAGCTCAGACGTCGACGCGGTCGCCATCTTCACCCAGCGCTGGACTCATGGGCCGCTGACCGTCCAGGCGCTACGGGCCGGTAAGCACGTGTATGCAGCAGTGCCCATGGCTGTGGCGGAGGAGGAGATCGAAGCCATCATCATGGCCGTCCAAGAGACTGGGCTGATCTACATGATGGGCGAGACCAGCCACTACAACCCGGCGACCGTGTACGCCCGCAATCAGATCGCCGCCAGCAGCTTCGGACGGCTGTTCTACGCAGAAGGCGACTACGTGCACGACATGGACCTCGGCTTCTACGACGCCTACCGGTACAGCGGCGGGGACAACTGGAAGGCGACCGCCAGCTACCCGCCGCTGCTCTATCCCACTCATGCGATCGGCGGCGTGCTCGGCGCCTGGCAGACGCACGCGATCAGCGTGTCGGCGATCGGAGTCGTCGACGATCGCGGGGACGGAGTGTTCGACAAGTCCGTCAGCCAGTTCGGCAACGACTTCTCCAACGCCACCGCGCTGTTCGAAGTCGAGGGCGGAGGATGCTTCCGGACGAACGAGTTCCGGCGAGTCGGCTACCCCTCGCACATCCGCGAGTCGCGGTTCCGGTTCTTCGGCACTGAGGGGAGTCTGGAGCAGCTGGCCACAGTGAGCCTGTGGCAGGACAAGAGCGGTGTCACCGACGTCACCGACTACCTTCAACCCAAACCGACCCTGCCCCCCGATGACCCCTCGCTCCAGCACGTTTCCCCCGCCCTCAGAGACGCCTTCACCTCGGGCTCGGCGCCGGTGCACGACCGCTCCCGGCTGCCTGAAGAGTTCACCCACGTCTCCAACGGCCACGAGGGCAGTCACCATTTCCTCGCTGACGACTTCGTACAGGGGGTCGCCACCGGCACCCTGCCCCCGGTCAATGCCTGGGTCGCGGCACGCTACACCTTGCCCGGCATCATCGCGCACCAGTCCGCCCTCAAAGGTGGCGAGCGGCTGGCGATTCCGGACTTCGGAGACGCCCCCCGGGCGTGAAAGACAGAGGTCCAAGGTGCCCCTCAGGGGGCACGTGGGTGTGTCCAGTCAGTGGCTCTGTCGCACATTCGGTGGTGACCGAAGGTGCCGTAACGTCACGCTAAGTTGTGCTCGGTGTGGACGATCTTGTGCGTACGGTGTTTTCCGG